>NZ_JAMFSB010000433.1 GCF_026225065.1 Paraburkholderia sp.
AGATGACCTCGCAGGCGTTTGCGTTGCTGCTGTCGTCTGCGTGCGGCTATCTGCTGACGACGCATCTCGACCGCGCGTCACTGGAAACGTGGGGTTGGCGCGTGCCGTTCCTGCTCGGCGCGCTGATCGGGCCGATCGGCTTCTACATTCGGCACAAGGTGGCCGAATCGCCGGAATTCGTCGAAATGCGCGAGCGGCTTGGCCACGCACCGCGCCAGTCGATCCGGCAGTTTCTGCGCGAACGCAGCGACGCATGTATGTGTGCGATGGGCGTGATCATCGTCGGCACGGCGACCAATTATCTATGGCACTCGTTTTTGCCGTTATATGTCGAGCGTCAGTTGCATTTGCCGCTGAAGACGGCATTGCTGGGTACCGCCATGTCGGGGCTGATCAGCATCGTCGCGTATCCGCTGGCGGGCAAGCTCGCGGATCGCGTCGGCGCCTGGCGGGTGTTCTTTCCGATGGTGGTGCTCTGGGCCTTGATCGCGTATCCGCTGTTCGCCTGGGTGGTCGCACAGCCGACGCCAGAGCGCCTCTTCACCGCGCAGATGGTCGCTACGCTGGTGTTGAGCATCATGTCGGGTCCGCATCCGGGGATGCTGACGCAGTTGTTTCCGACCTCAACGCGTTCGACCGGGGTGGCGCTGTCGTACAACATCGCCGTCACGCTGTTTGGCGGCCTCGCGCCGTTGACCGTGACGACGCTAATCAGTTTTACCGGCTCGAATATGGTGCCGGCGTACTTCCTGATTTTTGCGGCGGTCGTCTCGCTGTTGATGGTGGGCTTGAGCCGGTCTGGACGACAGCTATGGCGCGATCCCGATGCTGTCCCGCAAGAATAATTTCTTTCCTTCACGTTGATTCGAACATGACGTCTTTCAGTCCCGGCGAACGGGTACGACCGCGTAATGAATACCCAGTGCGCGAGGTTGCCAGCGCACGCTTGCGCGTTACCACGGAGCGTGGCGCCGGCACGTTGCCGGTTTATCGTTCTGCCGACGAGGCGTTGGACGCGCGCGTGAGACGTGTCGTTATCGTGCTGCACGGGCGGCTGCGCGACGCGGACGCGTATCTGTTGTCCGCAGAACGCGCCTTGGCCGCGGCTGACGTGGACGCTACCGACACCTTGCTGATCGTGCCGCAGTTTCTTGCGAGCGCCGATATCGCGGCTCATGATCTCGATCAGGACACGCTGCACTGGGACTGGACGGGCTGGATGGGTGGCGACGATGCGGTAGGTCCTGCGCCGATTAGTTCGTTCGAAGTGCTTGATAGTCTCGTCGAAGAGGCTGCGGATCGCTCGCGATTTGCGTCGTTGCGAGAGGTGGTGATTGCGGGTCATTCGGGCGGCGCGCAGGTGGCGCATCGTTATGCGGTGGTGGGGCGGGCGGCGGCGCTGCTTGCGGAGCAGGGCGTTCATTGCCGTTACGTGATTGCGAATCCGTCTTCGTACGTGTATTTCGACAAGCTTCGGCCGGATGGTAACGGCGGATTCAGCCCCGCTGATGAGAGCACGTGCGCAGGGGTTGATACGTGGAAGTACGGCATTCATCAGCCGCCGCGTTACGCGAGCGGCGATGCATCGTTTGATGTGCTTGAGCAACGTTACGCTCGTAGCGATGTGATCTATCTGCTCGGCGAGGCCGACTGCGATCCGCAGCATCAGGCGCTCGATCGCTCGTGTGCGGCCAATGCGCAAGGGCCGCATCGGCTGGCGCGTGGACTGGCTTACTTCGAATACTTGCGCCGCCGGCATCCGCGGCTTGCGCATCGGTGCTGGCAGGTGCCGGGTGTCGGGCATAACGGGCAGGGCATGTTTAACTCGGCTGACGGGTTGCTGGCGTTGTTCGATGCGAAGGCGCGTGCGTATGGGCTGGGGGGAGAAGGTTCAGAACTTCCGCCCGGGGACGGTGCCGCGGAGTGAGCGGTTTGCGGTGCGTCAAGCCAAGCTCTTAACGTATTTCGCACTTCTTCGATAACACGCGTAGAGGCACTGGCACCTCCAGCTCCATACAGGTCGGGGAAAGGACCGCCCCTATTGCGGATCTGACATGCCTTCGTGCACTTTCTTCACAAAGAAGCTGACGAGCCCCGACACATTCCGTTGCTCAAGGACACGCTCTTCCTCAAGACTGGCGTCGCGCCCATACATGAAAACAGCGCACGCCTTTGGACCGTCCCGCAGGTAACCCTCGACCCCATCGCCATCGCAGAACCGACGATGCAGAATGGCGAGCGTCTTGTCGAGCGCGTCATGATTGTCTTTTGCGCGGTGATACTGCACGAATTCTTGCACCGCCGCCTCCACGTTCCCGGCATTGGCATAGCGCAACACGTGAATCAGGTCAGCTGCATCCTTGTTCTCAGCGCGCTGCTCAAAGGCGAGCGTTTTCAGGACAATGAAAGCCGTCATGTTGGCGAACCGCACCGTTTCCGTAGCAGTGCCACCATCGTCCAGAAGCTCAGCGGTGACGTCGCGTTGCAGATACCATCTGTGCACGATGCCAACGTGGTCGATTGCAAGTGCAGACAGGCCCTCTCCCTTGACTGAGGCGATCCTTCCGGACTCGGACTTTTCGTCGGAGTCCTTGAGAAATTCAACCAGCACTGATTCGTGCTCGGACACCTTGCGCTGCCATCGCCAACTGCTCGGTTGCCCGTCTTTGACGAAACGCTCGAAGCCGCGGGCTTTCAACTGATCAGCGAGATCGGCGTAGGTATCGTCGTTGGCAAGGACCTGTAGGTTGAGCACGATATCCACATCCGACGTTCCCGCATGGGCCGGAACTTCAGGCGGGCTCTCCGGGGTGAGATAGCGGGGCACCAGCCCGCCAACCAGTCTCAAGGTTTCCTTTAACGTACCGAAGCCGCGCAAAAGTGTTACTAGTGCCCGTTCACAGGCGAGTGTGTGTTCCGGGTCATAGCCGTCGGCCGTTTGAGGTTTGTTCGATACCATAGATCAGATCTTTAGAACGTTGGAGCGGAACTCGGACGCCAGTTCCTTGTTACGGCCGCGATCATCCAGGAGATCGAGGTACACGATAAAAGGGCTGGCGAACCAAAGGTAGGAATCCTGTTGATGCCGAAACAACGTGCTCGCACCAGCTCGCTCCAGCAGGGTGACGTTTGCCCCTTTGGCGACTTCTTTCAGACCGAGATCCGTGGCGTATTGGGCAGCGTTACCGGGAGGCACCATTACGTCGACCGTATCGACACTCGTGAGGAGCGGTGACAGAATGTTTGCCGCCGCAGCGCCCGTAGCTGTCCAATCATCTTGCTTCGTGTTCCGGAAAACGTTGTAGATCCACTGGGCCGCCGAGTGCGGATTCGGAGCGTACATGTACCAACGGGTCTTCGTTTCTTGCCGCGTACGCCAGTTGTCGGCCCAGGCGTCCAGGAGCTTGCCGGGCTGGACGACGCGCCGCCGCTGTTGCCGGCCGCTGCCTTCAGATACCGTCCATTCGAGCCGCTCGAGTTCCTGTAGCGTCTGGGATACCGTGAACGAACTGGTCTGGGCGAGCTCGGCGATCTCAAGTCCGGTGAGCCATTTGTCGTCAGCATGCAGAAGAGCATGAACGACCTGCTCGCGGGCACCCGTATAAATCGACCCTGCCCGGGCGGACTTCTTCGCTTTACCGGCGCGATCGATATTGACAAGCCAGTCGCCTTTCCTGAGGAAGAGGCTGCCGCTGGAGTCGAAATAGCCAATATTGCGTTCGCGGAGACTCTCGCGCGCGCCCGGGCTCAGGTACTCCGCGACCACGAAAGGGATTGTGTGGTCACGGCGCTCCGTGGAAAGCAGATACTCTTCCAGCTGCCAGACCGTCTGCCGTATGTCGCGCGGGTAACCATGTTTTATCAGCTCGATCGCCAGATCCAGTTCCCGGGGCTCGGTATGCACGTGCAGAAGCAGGTCGAGCCGACGCAAGCCGTCAGATCGTTGGAAGGGGAGTTCCCACTGCCGGTTGTCCGAGATGGTGGCGCCCGTGGCCTTCTCAAACGCTTGAACAAACTGCTCGGCGAGCGCTCTGGCCGGGGTAGCATCCATAGTTAGCGTTAGCTGTACAGCATCACCAAGGAAATTGAGCGTTAGTTTAGCATTTTTCACTAGTTTAGCTGTACAGCTAAACTAAACATCCACCTAAGGCAATCCATGTTGTATGACAACTCCGCGCGTTGCCAAACGTTTGGAGGCCCACGAACGGCAGGTGGACGCCCCCCGGCGGAAGACTTCGGAGAGCGTCTTTGGGCGGTACCGGCCCCTTTCGGTGTTTGGGCTGGACGCCAAACCCCGTTTCGGTGCGGTCAGAAGTTTTGATAGGTTGTTCAGGTAAAGCGGCTAACCAGGCATCCAGAACAATAAGATTTCGCCCACGACGTGTCGACAGCAAAAGCTGCACAACAGCATACTTTGCGAACTGCGCGACGCATCAAGTCCCGTTCTCACACGGTTTCACCAACCCGCCCATGACCACACCCATCCCCTTCATACCTGACCGCTTCAAGAGCAACGCCGCTCACTACCTGAGCGGCCGCCCCGCCTACTCACCGCGCCTGATCCGCCGCGTGGCGGAAGTTTGCAAGCTCGACGGCACACAGCGCCTGCTAGACCTGGGTTGCGGACCGGGGCAACTCTCACTGGCATTTTCGTCATGGGTGGACTCAGGCGTGGCGCTCGACCCCGAACCCGAGATGCTGCGCATCGCCTCAGGACTCGGACTCGGCGTTGCCCCGAACATCGAATACCGCCTAGGTAGTTCCTACGACCTCTCGCCGGAGTGGGGCCGCTTCCAGATCGCTGTCATCGGCCGCGCTTTTCACTGGATGGACCGGCCCGATACGCTCGCGCGTCTGGACAAGCTGATCGACCCATCGGGCGCCGTGGTGCTCTTCGGCACCTCGCACGCCAACGACGCTTCGACGCCATGGCTCGCCTCGTACCGCGCATTGCTCGACGAGTACGCGCAAACCGATCCGGCCCGCGAACAGCGCAAATCCGATAGCTGGGAAAGTCACGAATCCGTCTTGTTCAAGTCGGCGTTCGCTTCGCTCGAACGCGTGTCGATCATCGAGAAGCGGCGCGTCGCGCTCGAATCGCTGATCGCGCGAGCGTTGTCGATGTCGAGCCTGTCATCGGAGCGCCTCGGCGCCCGGCTCGACGAACTGGTGACGCGCGTGCGGTCGCTGCTCGAGCCGCACGCCGCGGATGGCTGGCTTGACGAGCGAGTGGAATCTGTCGCGCTGATTGCGCGTCGTTAAGTTGGCGTAGGTGAGGGACGGATGCGCCGGCGCGCTGTCACAGACTAGCGCCAGCGCATCCGCAAAACATGGGCTAGCCGCCCGAGGGCGACGTGTGGCCTAGTACGCCTGCCACGATCAAAATCGCTAGCATTGCGACGGCTTCGACGGCGAGTAGCCGGTCGAAACTGCACTGCGCATTGCGATGGGCTTGTCCGCCGCGGGCCACCGAGTGTTGCAGGCGCGGCAGATAGATCATCCGGTTATAGGCACCGAGCAGCACGGCCACCGTGACGACTATCAGCTTGAGCGTCAGCACGCGTCCATACAACATGTCGAGCAACGGCGTAGTCAGATGTGCTGTGTCCTGAGTAGCGTTATAGATGCCGGTCACAATCACAACTGCGAGCGCGCCGGTTGCCAGATGCGACAGGTACGTGCAGAACCTCACACGGTTGGCTGGCGTAACATGCACTACCCCCGCTGCGGTGCCCCTACGCCACAACAGCGGCGCCGTGACAATCACACTGCCTGCCCACAACGCCGTCGCCGCGAGATGCAGCACATGCACGGCTTCGCGCAACGTGAAATCGCCTGCGTCGGCGGCGTGACTGGCGGCAGCCTTACCCGCCACGTAGACGACCATACCCCCCGCCGTTAACCACCACGCCGCATGGCTGCGACGCGTGCCACCGAGACATGCGAGCACCACGCCGGCAAAACCCACCGACCACGCAACTCCAAAGTGCGATTGCGTCAGCACCGCGCCCACCACGGGCCCTGCCTCACTGAACGGCGTACCGCTCATCACGGCTGCCTCCAGCCAGAGGTACATCAGGCAGGCGAGCGCGAGCACGACGAGTGCAGTCAACCGCGAGCGTCCCAACCCGTTAGCAGACGCCGTGGCGCGGGTGTCGTCCACCCGCGCCAGCATCGCACTGCATACGAGCGCCCCGACCGCCACCGCAAACAGCACGTCTTGCGTAGCCTCGACGACGATCTGTACGACGACGAGCGGATCCACCGTTACTTCACCGTGAAGGTGTAATGGCCCTGCGTCCGGTGACCGTCTTCAGCGACCGCGACCCACGCGACCGTGTAGTCACCCGGCGTGAGCGGATTCAGTGCCACCGACATATGCTTCTTGTTCGCCGGATCGACCACGGCCTTGCCGCTAGTCACCGGCTTGCCCTGCGCATCGGTCACGGTGATCGCGCTGAAGGCCGGTTCGAGACCGTCGTCGAAATCGATCGCCACGTCCTTTTGCGAGGTGGTCACGGTGGACCCGGCGGACGGCGCCTGGTGAGTCGGATAAGCGTGAGCGTGCGCGAGTTGTGCGACGGTCAGCGTCAGCGCGGCAACAAGGCCGCGCGCCAGAGATGAGTTCAGGAGAGCGTTTTTCATTTAGTTGAAGAGCGGTTTGCCAAGAGAGTTAGGGAAAATGTCGTCGAAGTACAGGTGCGCATCGAACAGCACGCCCACGTGATTGCCGCTCAGGTGATTGACCGGAATCTGCGCTTCGATGCCGAACTGGCCGTAGCGGTTAAGCCAGAGAAAGCCCGGGTTGATGGTGCCTGTGGTTTGACCGGAACAAGCGCCCGCCGTACAGGTGCTCATCGGCGCTTCGACAACCATGATCAGGTTGTTGAACGGCTGCGGAATGCCGAGGTCCTTCACCTGGTTTTGCAGGTACGGAATGCTGTATTGCAGCGTGAAGCCCCAGCCGAACGAATTCGGCCCATTGGCGGACGATGCCGTCGTGAGGTTCGGGCCGAGTTCGCCGGTGATCGCAAACGGCCGCAGGTAGCTGAGCGAGGCGGGCAGATCGCCGAAGCCCTTGCCGAAGTAAAAGTCCGGCGTGAACGTCGAAAACGAGTTCCCAACCGACCTGGAACCCGTGCCGCCGATCTCCGCCTCAAGGCCGATCGAAGCCATGAATTCATGCCGCGCGTTCGCGTAGAGCAGATACTTCGCGCCCACGGTGACGTTGTCCCAACCCTTCGTCGAGCCACCGTTCGGGTCGTTCTGGCTGACGTAGTCGCTCGAGACGCTGAAGGCCAGGTTCTTCGTGATCAGTTTGTCCCATTCATACGAGACCGTATTGACGTTCATGTTGTCACCGTTGTCGTCCGGACTCTTGATATGACCGAACTGGGTGTCGAATTCATCCCCGACGCCGGGATCGTCCACGGTCAGCGTGGCGGGAAAAACGCGGTCGCCTACTACCGCGTGAGCTGAAGCCGCCGGCGAACCGGCGAGACAGGTGGCGCCCGCAGCCGCCATCAACGCGGCGCGTGCGGGCGCCGCGTGTCGTTTAAAAAACGTACGCATGATCTAATTCTTCTCCTAATTGTGTTGATGCTGCGCCGCGTAGTTGTGCGGCGACATCCCGCGGCTGCTCGCGCAGCACGGATGCGGTTCAGGTACCGAACACGTCAGGAGAGAACGGGAGGTGCGCGCGGCTGGGCCGCGGTATAAAAGAGGGGGACGTGGGCGGCTTCGCGCGTGACGGGAACCGGTGCGCGCGCAACCGATAGCTCGGCCACGAACACGGTAGCCGTGCCGGGCAGCGCCGGCGCATGGGCCAGCATGCCGCAATACGCACAGGCCTGCCAATGCCAGACAGGGGAAGGCGACGACTTGTCCGTCTTCTCGACTCGGCTGTTATCCGGGTCCGCCGAGCAGTAGGTGGCGAGCGCCTGGCCAAGTCTGTCGTGTGCCGCGAGCGCCTGCGAAACCGTCGGCGCAAGCGTGCTCATCAGGATTGCAAGCAATCCCAACAAACTGCCGATTTTCTGAAGGCGGAGACGAAGCATGCTGTGCGTCGAGCACGAGAAGGAGCGATGATTGGCGCAGATTATGCCATGCAGACGGCGGCGAACCTATGCATAAACCACATGCCCGGCATCTTTACCTTGCGCGTATCGGCGACTGGCGGCAATGCGTCGCAGGCTCGATGCGTGGCCGCCGTACGTCAAATACAGTTTCATAGGAAGATTGCAATTTCCGTCGTGGTCAATCTGGTTCGACAACGTGGCAAAGCGCCGTTGAAACGAGCAGAAATCCGTCCATGAGGGCATTCTGGGAATAAACCACCGTGCGGCGACGTTAGCACTAATAGCTGCGATGACGTTGCATTCAGGCGTCGGCGCTTTTGCCCCGTTTCAAGGCCATTTAAATTTCAAAAAGCTTTCGCATAAGCGCACCTTTTGGACGGAATTACCGATGAGCACTCACGCAAACTCTCCGCTAACCGATGTCGGCAGCGTGCAGGCGGTCTCCCGCTACACCCGCACGGCAATGGTCCTGCACTGGATCATCGCGATCCTGATTATCTGCAATGTGGTGTTGGGGCTGAGCGCTGATTCGCTGCCCGACGACTGGGTGCGGCCGGTGGTCGACGTGCACAAGTCGATCGGCATCACCGTGCTCGGTCTCGTGCTGCTGCGCATTCTGTGGCGCGTCTCGCATCGGCCGCCGCCGTTGCCGGCTGCGTTTCCCGCATGGGAGCGGATCGCCGCCCATGTCGCGCACTTCCTGCTTTATCTGTTGATGATCGGCTTGCCGCTGTCTGGCTGGCTGCACGACTCGGCATGGAAGGATGCTGCCACGCATCCGATGCGTCTGTTCAATCTGTTTCCGTGGCCGCGCATCGGCTACGTGATGAACCTCGATCCGACGCTCAAGGAAACGTTGCACGACCGCTTTGGCGCGCTGCACACCTGGCTCGGCTACGCGCTTTATGCCCTGCTGGCGATGCATGTCGGCGGTGCGCTCAAGCATGAGTGGATCGATCGCAAGTCCGTGCTGAAGCGCATGATCCCTTGAGGAACGCGTCTTTGCCATACGACTCTGCCCCACAAGCTCAACCATTCAACCACGCAGTACCGACGGATTCAGCCGCTATTTTGAAGAGAACTCTGGAACAAGCCTTGGCGCTCGCGTCGCCTCGTATCGTGCCTCGCCCGACCACGTTGTTGAGCACGGTGATCCATCTCAGCGTCGTTGTGCTGTGGCTGCTGCTGTTCGCGCGGGCGTTCTTTCTGCAAGGCGTGGTGGCGTGGTCGACCGGGATTGCGTACGTACTCTACGACACCCTCCTGCTCGCATTCGTCGCGGTCAAGACGCTGCCATTAATGCGGCCGCAGGCGCCGCTCGAGCCGGCGTCGGACCACCGCAGTTTGCCTGGCATGGGGGTGATCGTCGCCTCGCATAACGAGGCCGACGTGCTGCCCATCACGCTGGCCGCATTGCTGCGGCAAACGCACGGGCCGGAGCAGATCGTGATTGCCGACGACGGCTCGACCGACGGCACCGCCGCACTCCTGACCGGACGCTTCGGCCTGACGGCAGCGCCGGACGGCCATCTGAGCGCGCCGAGCTCGCTGCATCCGAACCTGTACTGGCTGCGCGTGCCGCACGGCGGCAAGGCGCGGGCGCTGAACGCCGCCATCACGGAAATGACCACCGAGACGGTGATGACCGTCGACGCCGACACGCTGCTCGACGACGACGCCACCTACGCCATGCGGGTCGCCTTCGCGAGCCAGCCGAAGCTGGTGGCGGCAGCGGGCATCCTCGTGCCGGTCTGCGGAAAATCCATTTCGGGCCGCGTGTTCCAGTGGTTCCAGACCTACGAGTACATGCGCAACTTTATTGCCCGCTTCGCCTGGATGCGCGCCGACAGCCTGCTGCTGATCTCGGGCGCGTTTGCCTCCTTCAAGCGTGAGGCGCTGGTCGAGGTGGGTGGCTTCGACCCGCAGTGTCTGGTGGAAGACTATGAACTGATCCATCGGCTGCGCCGCTATTCGGTCGATCACGGGCTCGGCTGGGATGTCCGCGTGGTCGGCGATGCACAAGGACGAACCGATGCGCCCGGCACGCTCGGCAGTTTCCTGCGGCAGCGGCGCCGCTGGTTTGCCGGCTTCCTGCAGACGCAATACTGGAATCGCGACATGACGGGCAACCCGCGCTACGGCACGCTCGGCATGCTGATGCTGCCGGTCAAGGCGATCGACACGATGCAGCCGATCTACGGGCTGACTGCCTTCGTGCTGCTGCTCGCTTTCCTCGTCGGCGGGCACGGGACGCTGGTGTTGTCGATTTTTGGCGTGATCGGCGCGAAAATCGCCGTCGACCTGGCTTTCTACGTCTGGAGCATCCACCTGTACCGCCGCTGGACTGGCCAGCGCGTCGGCTCGAGCTTGGGACTGGCGCTGGTTGCCGCGATAGCCGAGCCCTTTACGTTCCAGCTGCTCCGCCACACCGGCGCCCTGCTGGGCTGGTTGCACTTTTTACGCGGTGGCCGCGTCTGGGGCGCGCAGCGCCGCTCAGGTCTGGTCGCACCCGACGAAAGTTGACGGCTGGCGGGAAACCCCAGGCATTGTCAAAAACATCAATTGCGCGCCTTCTAGTAGACTGACTCCCCATGTCGGTCCCCAATCCGGTTGGGGCCCCACCCGGGTTTTCAGACTATAAGGAGGCGTCGCCCATGCATGGAGTTCCTTCGCTGGATAGCAGCACTATCGATGCGCCTGTCGACGCTATTGCCGATGCATCTGACGAAGTATCTTCCGCGGCATTCGTCGAAGCGCGCCCTGACGCGCCTGTTCGCGATTTGCGTCGCGTTCCGATCCACCCCGATTACTGGTATCCGCTCGCCTGGTCGCACGAGGTCAAGCGGGGCAAGGCGCACGGCGTAACCTTCGCCGGCGAGCCGATCGTGCTCGTACGCACGGAGTCGGGCGTCACGTTTGCGCTGGAAGACCGCTGTGCGCACCGCCAGGTGCCGCTGCACGGCGGCGTGGTGGACGGCGAAAATATCCGCTGCTGTTATCACGGCTGGACGTACGATTGCACGGGCCGCTGCGTCGATATTCCGTATATCGGACGTGAGCGGTTGCCCAATGGCGTACGCTCGTACCCGTGCCGCGAGGAACAGGGTCTGATCTTCGTGTTTCCGGGCAACCCCGCGCTGGCTGAGGAGCGCCCCTTGCCGCCGCTCGCCTCGCTTGGTGACAAGGCGTACAAGACCCGCCGCTTTGGCCGCGAGGTGAAGTGCCACTACTCGTTCATGCACGAAAACCTGATGGACATGAACCATCAGTTCCTGCATCGCAAGCAGATGGGGCAGATGCGGGCGCGCTCGCTCGGACGGCGGCACGGCGAAGGGTGGGTCGAGGTGGACTACACGTTTGCGCGGATGGCTGGCGAGCAGCCGATCGGCGAGGCGCTGGTGTTCGGCCAGAGCCGTAAAGGTACGCAAGGCGCGGACAAGGATGTGATGACCATCCGCACCCAGTATCCGTACCAGACGCTGCAGATCCGCACGTCGGATTCGACGCTCGTGATGAATCTGTGGATCGTCTACGTGCCGGTCGATAGCGAGCAGCGCACTAATCGCACCTTCGGCTTGCTCTCCATCCGCAAGCCGGGTATTCCGGTCCTGCTCGATATGGCCTGGCCGCTGCTGGTCTGGTTCACCGAGCGGATTTTCAAGGAAGACCGCTGGATCGTCGAACGCGAACAGGAAGCGCACGACCGGCAAGGGGCGGACTGGAATCACGAGGTGTTTCCGGTTATCAACGAGTTGCGCGCGCTGTTGCGTGAGTGCGGCGCGCCGCCGGCTGCGGGCCATTTCAAAGGCGTGCGCATCGGACCTGCCGAGGCGACGACCTAAGGTGATGACGGGCTCACTCGCTTTCTGCGATGCCCGCCTTGGACAAGCCTGATTCACCTTCCGCGCGGGCCGTGCGTCTGCGCCGCAGCCATGGCTCCGCAATCGACGCCGCTGCGCCGATTGCGCCCATCGTCAGCGCGAGCGTCACGATCAGCAAACCGGTATGGGCGCGGCTGGCGAACACACCCACCAGCAATCCCGCCAGCGGCTGGGTCATATTGTTCAACAGGATGATGACGCCCGTGGTTTTGCCGTAGTCCTTGGGCGGGATGATCTTTTGCCGGGCGCTTCGAATGTAGACGTTGAACATCTTGTCGAAGCCGGTGATCAGCACGAAGCCCACCGCGTAGCCCCACGGGCTAGAACTCGCACCGGCCAGCACGCCTCCCAGGCAGATTGCCAGAAATGCCAGCAGACCCAACGTTTTCCTCGAAAACGAGGCACGTGCGATCGTCACGAGGATCAGCACGGTAGCGATCGCGCCGATGGTTTGCAGCACCGCGTAGAAGCGTCCCGATTGATGATGGATACCGGTGACCATGGCAGCCGAAGTGGCGAGCGTTACACCGATGACCAGGTTCTCGGCGGCGGCCAGCAGAATGACCTTCTTCAGACCGGGTAGGCGCACGACATGCTGCATTGCGGTTCGCAGCGGTTGGGTCCAGTGGCCTTGGGGCGGTTCGGTTGCGATAGCCTGAAAACCGCTTATGCGCTGCCACAACACAAACGACGCGTCGGCGATCAGGAACAGCAGCCCGGCGGCGGCGACCACGAACTCCCAGCGCCACCAGCCGAGCAGCAGTGCCGCCGCCATTGGGCCGAGCACGACGCCGAGCTGGTCGGCCAATTGGGAGACCGCCAGCACGCGCTCGAACTTATGCGCTTTGAAGATTTGCGGCAGCATGACTTCGCGGGCGACGAAGCCTTGGCTCGTCAGGATGCCGCAACAAGCGGAGAGCGCAATCAGCCAGCCGATTCCGCCAAAGAACGCGTAGCCGATGACACCAGCGATACAGACGACGGCCCGGTAGGTCTGGCTGATACGCATCAGCTTGAGTGGGGAGAACCGGTCGCTGAACGCGCCGAAGAGCGGGAAGAAGAGATAGCGCGGCAGCGCTTCAACGAAAAAGGCGATACCGGACCACGACACTTTCTGGGTCGTCTGGAATACGACTAGCGGTACCAGGAACAGCAGAATCTGGTCGGCCAGCCGCGCGAAGAAAAGCGAGCAGAAAAATGCCTGATGGTTGACGCGCACGGTTCTGTACCTGTTGGTCACGGTGCTCGGGCGACGGTGGTCGGCGTGTCGCGGGCAGAGTGAAGGATAACCGGTGTTAGCGTGAGTTATTATATGGGCCTACGTGACTGGCGAAAGAAGATGGATCACCATCGGGAAGCGTAGACGTCACACCGCCGTTCGCCTGGGCATCTTGATCGTTCTCTTATGGAGACTTCCGATGACTGCCCCTAGTATTGCCATTACCCCCGTTTCATTTCTGTCGCCCGCATTCCGTTGTCTGCGCGGCCCTTTACTTCTCTCGCATTGCACTCAGCCTTTGCAGCATAGCGGGCGTCAAACTGCGACCGTGAGGAGGAGCTAAGCAATGAATAATCCCCCTAACTGCCTGACCCTGGACGGCAAAGCGCTCGCGGCGCTGGGCGAACAGTCTCTCTCCGCGCGAGTGGCCGCGCTCAAGGCAAACAACGGCGCCCAGACGCCCATACTCGCCACGATTCTGGTCGGCGACGATCCCGCTTCCGCTACCTATGTGCAGATGAAGGGCAACGCATGCCGGCGCGTCGGGATGGACTCGCGCCTGGTCAAACTGCCTGCCAGTAGCACCACGGACAAGGTTCTTGCCGAGATCGCAAAGCTCAACGTTGAGCCCAACGTTCAAGGGATCCTGTTGCAGCATCCCGTGCCTGCTCAAGTCGACGAACGCCGCTGCTTCGATAGCATCTCGATGCTCAAGGACGTGGATGGCGTGACGAGCCACGGCTTTGGCCGCATGGCTCTGGGCGAACCGGCATTCGGTCCCGCGACGCCAACCGGCATCATGCGGCTGCTCGCGCACTACAAGATCGAACTGGCTGGCAAGCGCGCGGTTGTGGTCGGACGTAGCGCGATCCTCGGTAAGCCTATGGCGCTGATGCTGTCGAATGCGAATGCGACCGTCACGTTGTGTCATTCGAAGACGATCGATCTCGAGGTCGAGGTGCACCGCGCGGAAATCGTCGTCGGCGCTGTGGGCAAGCCGAAGTTCATCCCGAGTCACTGGATCAGCGATGGTGCTGTCGTGATCGATGCCGGCTACCACCCTGGCGGTGTCGGCGATATTGATCTCGACGGACTCACGAGCCGCTGCGCGGCAGTGACGCCCGTGCCAGGTGGCGTCGGCCCGATGACGATCGCCACGCTCATCGCACAGACCGTCGATGCCGCCGAGCGGGCCGCGCGCGGCGAAGCTTAACTCACAGCCGCCCAAACCGATTGACCAGAAAATAGACGCGCGTTAGCATCACCCTAATGAACGCCTCCGCCCTTTCCCGCATTCGCTGCAAGCACGCATGCTGTCAAAGCCTGCCAGAGGGAGCTTGCGTCTAGCGCGTCGGTTTGTGTCACGTTCAAGCTGGTTCCTGATGGCCACCCGTTGAAAGACTGGTGGCTTTTTTGTTTTTCCGCCTTCCAAACCACACGGAAACTTCGATGTCTCTCGCCCTGTACGACACCTGGTCGCGCGCTGTGCGGCCGTTCACGGCCCTGCAACCCCGTCACGTGGGTCTGTATTGCTGCGGACCCACGGTGTACGACCATGCACACATCGGCAATCTGCGGACGTATGTGTTCGAAGACGTACTGCGGCGAGTTCTTGAACTAAACGGCTACACGGTGCGGCACGTCGTCAACATCACTGATGTCGGTCATCTCGTCTCTGATGCCGATGAAGGCGAAGACAAGATGGAAAAGGGCAGCCGGCGCACGGGTGAGTCTGCATGGGAGATTGCGGAACGTTATACCCGTGCGTTCATGAGCGACTGGCAGGCGCTCAACCTGCTGGAGCCCACGCTATGGTGCCGCGCGACGGATCACATCGCGGAACAGATCGCCTTCGTTGCCGAACTGGAACGCGCCGGCTATACGTATCAGACGAACGACGGTGTGTACTTCGACACGAGCAGGCAGGACGACTACGGCTATCTGGCCCGTCTCGATCACGCGGGTTTGCAGGCCGGCAAGCGTGTGGCGCTGGGAGAGAAACGCAGCGCGACGGACTTTGCGTTGTGGAAATTCAGCCCGCCTGGATCGACGCGGCAAATGGAGTGGGACAGCCCATGGGGTCGCGGCTTTCCGGGCTGGCATATCGAGTGCTCGGCGATGTCGGCCAAATACCTTGGCCCCTTGTTCGATATTCATTGCGGTGGAGAAGATCACATCGCCGTGCATCACAGCAACGAAATTGCGCAGACGCAAGCTCGACACGGCACGCGCGCAGCCAACTTCTGGATGCATGGACACTTTCTGACTTTGGATGCCGCCAAGATGTCCAAGTCGAGCGGGGACTTTTTGCGGCTGCAGAGCTTGATGGACCGCGGGATCGATCCGTTGGCCTATCGCTATCTTTGCCTTGGCGCGCATTACCGCAGCAAGCTGCGTTTCAATCATGAAGCGCTTGAGGCCGCGCAGGCAGCGTTGGACCGGCTACGTAAAGCCTATGCGGGCTGGCCCGTAGGCGGCGCGGCGGATGAGGGCTTTGTGGCGCGTTTTAACGCAGAGGTCAATCAGGACCTGAATCTTCCGCGGGCGCTGGCCGTGCTATGGGAATTGGTCAGGAGCGAACTGCCCGATGAAACACGTCGGGCTACCGTTGATGTGTTTGACGCAGTGCTCGGGTTGCGGCTGGCTGAGTGGCGGCCCGATACGTTCGAGAGTCCAGCGGATGTTGCTGAGTTCGCTCGTCAGCGTGAGAAGGCGCGCGCGGATAAGGACTGGCCCGAGTCGGACCGTTTGCGTGAGGTATTGAGAGCGAGAGGCTGGCAGATTGAGGATAGTGTGGATGGACAGCGTTTGAGTCCGCTGGATGCTAAAGGCGCTTAGAGGGCGCAGCGCAGAGATAGGCTCTTGCAACGTCGCTTAGCAAGTCAACTGTATGCCGACTACGCTACGATGAAGACTTAACGCTGAGCGCTCTCCGCCGCTTTTCCGAGCCACACAAAACAACGCCTCTAGTGATGCTTCATACATGAAAAACGCTCGCGCCTTCTTCGACCAGATCAATCAGGATTATCTGCAGATTCATCGAAAGGACGGTGAGCTTTTCTGGCTGACCCACACGGGCCAGAGCGATGAACACGACGCGCAGCGTGCGGCTAGTCTTGCACTGAAGACCTTCCTCGCAGACCCTCAGCTTTTGGCGCAAACCAGAGAACATCTCGCGAGGGTTGAAGCCACCCAGCAGTCTGCTGAGCGCGATGCATTGGTGAGCGGTTTGTGCGGCTGGGTCGCGGCATTCGAAGGCAATGCGTTGGGCGGCGAGCGTGCGGCTGCGTTGCTTGCCGAACTGATCGCGATGGACGCCGATTTGTTTGCGCGCCGCCAAGCCTACAAGATGCATCATATCGGAGCGTCGGGCCATACTGAAGAAGCTTCGCCCGCTGCGTTGCGTTCAAACCTCGCATCAAACCCGGATGAGGCCTCGCGCAAAAGTTCACACGAGGCGCTGCATGGACTCGAACGCTGGGTGCTGGAAAACGGCTTTCTCGAGATCGTAGCGAAGCGCAATGCGTTGGCGCGTGAACTCGGTTATCGCGACTTCTTCGATTACCGGTTGCGCACCAACAGCGGTATGAGCCCGGAGCGGTTGTTTGCGATCTTCGATGAATTTGAACGGAATACGCGCGACACGCATTTTGCTTCGATGGATCACCTCGTCAGTGACTACGGCGACGAAGTCTTGCAACCGCATAACCTGTTATTCAGAGTTCGCGGAGGCGCCGCGCTAAAGGCGGATGCTTACTTTCCCTTTAGCAAGGCGCTGGAGCGTTGGGCGGAATCGTTCCGGCGTCTTGGTGTTTCGTATCGCGGCGCACGCATCGAAATCGATCTGCCGGACCGACCGGGTAAGTTCACTACCGGCTTTTGTGCCTCGCCCATAGCCAGTTACCACGACGACACTAACGGCTGGGTGCCTGCCGACGTTCGCTTCACCTCGACGGCCCGTCCGCAACAGGCGGGCGCAGGACTGCGGGGGATTAACGTGTTGTTTCACGAAGCGGGACACGCCGCGCACTTTTCGAACGTGATGCTCAATTCGCCGTGCTTTTCGCACGGCTTTGCCCCGACCACGCCGGCATACCTCGAAACCCAGGCGAAGTTCTTCGAGGCGCTGCCGGGCGACCCTTGCTGGATCCGACGCTACGCGCGCAACGCGGACGGCGAGCCGATGCCTCACGAGATGATCCGTGCGGGGGTCGAGTCGAACCGGGCCTTCCTCGCTTACAGCGAACGGCGCGACCTGGTGCCGACTTACTTCGAACGGGTGCTCTATGCCATGGACGATGCAGAGCGCACGACGGAGTCCGTGCTCGATCTGGAGCGCTCGTTGACGCAGCGCATCCTCGGTGTTTCGAATAACACCGTCTATGTGCTGAGTATGCCTCACCCCATCTATCACGACATCGCGGTCTACTATCAAGGCTATCTTC
The DNA here is from genome assembly GCF_026225065.1 of Paraburkholderia sp. Taxonomy (GTDB): domain Bacteria; phylum Pseudomonadota; class Gammaproteobacteria; order Burkholderiales; family Burkholderiaceae; genus Paraburkholderia. Next base: position 17,624 of record NZ_JAMFSB010000433.1, read on the forward strand.
TGGCGAAGATGTCTGCGTCGCAGACCCGCGCTTATCTGACGCGCACGCTCGGCTATATCGTCGATAACCCGGAAGTAGGTCCCTTGCTGGTGAAGCATTGCTGGTCCACCGGCAACAGTCTGACGCTCGATCAAACGCTGCGGAATATGACCGGGGAGGGTTTGACGTCGGCTTACCTGGCAGATGACTGCAACCGCTCGTCGCAGGAAGCGTGGGCGCTCGCGCAGGAGGCGATCGAGCGCACGGATCGGGCACGGGCAGCGCAGGCCGAAACAAGTGGCGATCTCGATGCGTCGATTTCGATCGTGCATGGTGCGCAACGTATTGCGACCAACGAGGAATCGCTACCGGCGATGTACGCGGCATTTGAAGCGTGGATCGAGGATATGGCGACACACGATGTCACATAAGACTTGTGCCAATCTCAATGATCGATTATAAAAACATATCCCGGCCACAAGTCGGGACACCCCCTATCTAACGTTCACTCGCGGAGGATGCTATGTCACCGTTAAACGTATTGCCGCACTGATTTACCCCATCCCCTCGCAGCACGCGCGGCTTTTCATGCGCTCGCAATGGCTGCTTCGAGCATTTCGCTGTGCCCGTTCTCGCTTCTTTCCCTCGCTTTACTTCGCTTCCGTCGGCCTTTCGGTTTTTGCCGAGGTATCGCCGCCGCATTTCGCTTTATGGAGCGTTCGCGAACCTGCATCTGGTGTCCCTCCGCCTGGATAGTGTGTTCGTAAGCCATGTCGCTTAAACACATTGCCTGGCCAAAGACGTACCGAGGCCGTGCAGTTCGCATGTCTGCTGGATTCGTTCGTGATCCCTGTCTGGGTCGCGCGGATTCGTGCGACCTGGATGTGGCCTTCGTGTGCACTGCAACCCGAATTCCCTATCGACAGCGAAGCAGCGATGAAACACTCACCTACCTTATCAGCCACTGAGCATCGTCATCCGACACGACGCCAAGCCGCTCCAGGCGTACCCGACCGGCCGAGTCTCGAAGCGCTCGAAGCGCGTTGGGCAGGGCATTGGCAAGCGCAGCAACTCTATGCCTTCGACCGCACGGCCCCGCGCGAAGGCGTGTTCTCGATCGACACTCCCCCGCCCACGGTTTCCGGGTCCCTGCATGTGGGGCACGTGTTCAGCTATACGCATGCCGACATCATCGCTCGTTATCGGCGCATGACGGGCAAGAGCGTGTTCTATCCGATGGGATGGGACGACAACGGCCTGCCTACGGAGCGCCGCGTCGAGAACTTCTATGGCGTGACGTGCGACCCGGATGTGGCGTACGACCCGCACTATCGCGAGCCCACGACGCCTGCTACGCGTCGCTCGGAGTTTGCGCGGATCAGCCGGCGCAACTTCATCGAGCTTTGCCATAAGCTGACTGCGATCGACGAACGCGCGTTCAGAGAGCTGTTTGTGCGTCTCGGGATTTCGGTCGACTGGAGTTTGACCTACGCCACAATCGACGACCGATCGCAACGTGCGAGTCAGTTGGGATTCCTGCGCAATCTGCAGCGAGGCGAGTTATACAGTCAGGACGCACCGTGTTTGTGGGACGTGACGTTCCAGACTGCGGTCGCACAGGCTGAACTCGAAGATCGTGAGCTTGCGGGTGCTTATCATGACCTGCGTTTCGTCGATGGTTTACGCAATGCGTTGATCATCTCGACAACACGCCCGGAGTTGCTGCCAGCCTGTGTCGCTCTGGTGGCACATCCCGATGACGAGCGCTATCGGCACCTCATGGGAACCACAGCGCGCGTGCCGCTCTTCGATATCGAAGTGCCGGTGCTGGCGCATCCGCTCGCGGAGCCGGAAAAAGGCACCGGGCTGGCGATGATCTGTACGTTCGGCGACGTCACCGACGTGATCTGGTGGCGCGAGCTCAATTTACCGACACGCTGTGTGATCGCCAAAGATGGTCGCCTGCAGAGCGAAACACCAGATTGGCTCGCATCGCCGCGTGCCCGTGATGCTTATGCAAGCGTTGCCGGCATGTTTGTTTCTCAAGCACGCAGCCGGATGGTGGAGATGCTGTCCGAAAGCGGCGATTCGCTGGGTCCGCCGCGGCCGCTTACGCACAGCGTCAAATACTTCGAAAAGGGGGATCGTCCGTTGGAGATCATCGCAACGAGGCAATGGTATCTGCGTAGCGGCGGGCGCGACAACGCGCTGCGCGAGGAACTCCTTGAGCGAGGCGCGCAGATCTGCTGGCATCCCGGGCACATGGCCACGCGCTATGGCCATTGGGTCACAGGCCTGAATAGCGATTGGCTGATTAGCCGCCAACGGATCTTCGGTGTGCCGATCCCGCTGTGGTATCCGCTCGATCCGGAGGGTGAACCCGATTACAGCGCGCCGATATGTCCGGACGCTGCGTCATTGCCGATCGATCCACGCTCACACGTGCCACCGGGTTATACCGAGGCGCAACGCGGTCAACCGGGTGGCTTCGTGGGCGAAGCGGACATCATGGATACGTGGGCGACCAGTTCGCTGACGCCGCAGATTGCAGGCGGCTGGGAGCAGGCGGATGGATGCTTTGCGAATATCTTCCCGATGGACTTGCGTCCCCAAGGACATGAAATCATCCGCACGTGGCTGTTCTATACGGTTGTGCGGAGCGGCTTCGAAGCGCAGAGCGCACCTTGGCGACACACGATGCTTTCCGGTTGGGTTCTCGATCCGGATCGCAAGAAGATGTCGAAATCGAAGGGCAACGTGGTTACACCACTGTCGCTGCTCGATACGTACGGCTCCGACGGTGTGCGTTACTGGGCAGCGTTGGGCGGTCCGGGTACGGATACCGCTTTCGAAGAGAAGCAGATGAAGGTAGGGCGTAGGCTTGCGCTCAAGCTGTTGAACGTCTCAAAGTTCGCGCTGGGCTTTGATGGCGAGCCGGATGGCGCTATCACCCATGGATTCGACCGCGCGATGATGTCGCGTCTCGCCGCTGTGGTTGCGGATGCAACGGCTGCGCTGGAGGCGTTCGGGTACAACCGGGCCATCGAACGCATTGAAGCCTTTTTCTGGTGGTATTGCGACGACTACGTCGAGCTTGTGAAGGGCCGAGCCTATGGTAACGAATCGCAAGCGGTATCGGCACGCAACGCGTTGGCGGCTTCGCTTTCTGTGGTTCAACGGTTGTTGGCGCCGTTTCTGCCCTTCGTCACGGAAGAGTGCTGGTCGTGGTGGATGGAGGGATCGGTTCATACTGCGCAATGGCCTACGAGGGACTTGTACTTCGGTGCATCGAGCCGCTTCAATGACGGTTCGATTGATGAGCTCATCGCTGCCGTATCTGAAGTGCTGAGCGTGATCCGCAAGGCGAAATCTGAGGCTCGATTGTCCATGAAGGCCGAGGTGGTGCGGGTCTGTGTGGAAGGTTCGCGGGGCCGCCTTGAGCTGCTTAAGATCGCGGAGAGCGACTTATGCGCCGCCGGGCAGGTCAAGCAATTTGAAATGAGGGAAGCGGAGGCGTTCGACGTGAAAGTGGAGCTATCCTAGCGGAGTGGTTGCGAGGCGGTACAGTTGTCTCGGGTGTGAAATGCTCTACGTGCCTCACGTTGAATCCGATCTTTAGCAACATCGAACAACCCAACGGGAGAAACACGTGATCATCTCCATGAGCCGGTTAATACTCTACGTGCACGATGTCGAAGCACTGAAGTCGTTTTACGAAGCGCATTTCGCGTTACCCATCGTTGAAGAGATTCCTGGAGAATGGGTTGTCTTCAACGCGGGCGCGATCGAACTCGCGCTACATCTTGTGGGTGAGCCGTATCGCAACATGACGGCTAAGCACGCTCACTCGAATGCCAAGATGGTGTTCTCTGTGCCATCGGGATTGGACGCGTTGCGCGACAAGCTCGTTGCGGCAGGCGTCAACATGCGCGAATTGAAGCGCTACGAAGGCTTCCCCTATTTGCTTTGTGATGGGGAAGATCCCGAGGGAAATGTGTTCCAGTTATCCCAGGCGGACTAGCCGAGCCGCGTCCGCACCCGAAACGAGTAGCGGGGTTGAAGTTCATCGGGCAGAATCTATTGGATGCACGCGGCTCGCCGCAATGAACCGGCATCTATACTCTGGAATCAAACATGTACCCATCAATCGAACCCTACAAGCACGGCTTCCTCGATACCGGTGACGGTCATCAGGTGTATTGGGAGTTGTGCGGCAATCCGAATGGCAAGCCGGCGGTGTTTCTTCACGGCGGCCCCGGCGGCGGATGCAGCCCCGAACACCGTCGCCTGTTCGACCCGTCGCGCTACAACGTGCTGCTGTTCGATCAACGCGGCTGCGGCCGCTCCAAGCCGCATGCGAGCTTGGACCACAACACTACCTGGGACCTGGTGGCGGATATCGAGCGCTTGCGCGAGATGATCGGCGTCGAGCAATGGCTGGTGTTCGGCGGATCATGGGGCAGCTCGCTCGGTCTCGCGTATTCGGAGACCCATCCGCAGCGGGTCAGCGCGTTGATCGTACGCGGTATCTTCACGATGCGCCGCGCCGAACTGCTCTGGTACTACCAGGAAGGCGCGTCGTGGTTGTTCCCGGACCTTTGGGAGGGCTTCCTCGCGCCGATTCCTGTCGAAGAGCGGGGCGATCTGATGGCAGCGTATCGTCGCCGCCTGACTGGCACGGATGAGGCCGCGAAACGAGAGGCCGCGCGCGCATGGAGCTTGTGGGAAGGCCGCACGATCACCTTGCTGCCCAGCCCCGAACTGGAGGAGCATTTCGGCGAAGATGAATACGCGCTCGCTTTTGCGCGCATCGAAAATCATTACTTCGTCAATGACGGGTTTGTCGAGGAAGGGCAGTTGCTGCGGGACGCCCATCGCCTCGCTGATATCCCCGGCGTGATTGTTCAGGGGCGGTATGACGTGGCGACACCGGCGCGTACCGCGTGGGATCTATCCAAGGCGTGGCCGAAGGCGGACTTCCAACTGATTCCGGATGCGGGGCATGCCTACAATGAACCGGGCATTCTAAAGGCGTTGATCGCAGCGACGGACCGGTTTGCAGGCTGACCGGACCTAAGCTGACAGCAGGTGTGCGGTGTCCGTCGCTATCGGCGGACATCGCATATGCCGATCCAGGCGCTACTTCGCCCGTGCACGAACTAACCGAACCCCCCAACCAGTGCGAATGGTTCCGTCGCTCTGCTGCAAGCCGGTGAGCGCTTCCAGGAACTCCTCCCGCAAGCGTGCCTTAGCCGGCTCGGATAGCCTGTCTATAGTGTAGGTTTCAGTCAGCGACTCCCATAGTTCGTCAGGCTGCGGTTCCCAATCCACATCCAGATCTTCGAACTGCAGGTTTTCAAAGTCCCTCGAGAGCAACTCCGTCAATCCCTCCACCGTGTTGGTGCGTGCATCGCCGAACGGAAGCGGCGAGGCGTCTTCCCTGAGAATCGGGAGCAGGACTTTGTGCAGGACCTGATTCGCTTCGCCGAGCAGAAAGGCTCGCCCAACCACGGTCGCAAACTGACCGTGTGGACGCAGCACGCGACGGACCTCCCCAATAACCTGCTCGATGTTATCCATCAGCATGATGGCCATATGCGACAGCAAGCAGTCGACGCTGGCCGTTTCGATGGGCAGTTCCTGCGCACGCTCTTTCAACAACACGACGTCCTCGGGGAGCGTTGCGCGCGCGACGTCCAGTTCGCCCTGACTCATGTCGACGCCAATCAACCGCAGCGATGACTGTTGCCGGTCCGACAGCAGCTTGAGCAGATATCCATCGCCGCAAGCGAGGTCGAGGACGGTCAGCGCCGCAGCCGATGTCGGCACGCACGCGGCAAGCGCTGCATAAGAGGATGCGTATTCAGCCACGCTCGAACGGGCGCGAAGGTGACCAAACGCGGCACTCGTGGCGCCGGCCTGACGCTGATGGAAGTCCAGTAGATACGACTCGGCGGGGGAAAGCACGCTCATGCGTTGAGACTCCGGGAAAATATGCGTGATGCCTAGTCGACGGAAACGATTGGGTCGAGCGGTGGGCAATTATCGACCACCTTCGATCTTCAGATCGCCATCATTATTCGGTGCGCAGTTGCGCCAACTCTTCCGATATCAGTTGACCCAGCGCAGCGATATTCCGTTCAGTACGATCAGTCAGCGGCATGCCCATATTGAGCCGCAAACAATGATTGAGGCTGCCGTCGGTGCAAAAAAGCTGGCCTGGCGCAAACGCGATACCAACCGTTAGCGCTCTGCGCAACAAGGCGACGGAATCGAAGCCGCGCGGCAATTCCACCCATAGCCAATGGCCGCCCAACACTGCATGGCTACAGGCTTCCGGCGGAAAATGACGTTGCACGGCTGCCCGGTGCATTTTTGCATAGGCTGCCAGCGTCTGGCGCAAACGTCGCAAGTGTGGCTCGAACAAACCACTGGCCATAAACGCGGCCAGGGTGTGCTGGAACAGCGGCGCCGGCTCCGGCATAAACTCAAGCTCCCTCCGCAAGTTAGTTACCGCGAAGCCCAGAGACATGCCGGGGCTGACCAGGTCACTCAGGTTCGTGATGTAGTGAACCAGCCCAGCTTGATCAAACGCCTTGAAAGGCAACGGACGGCTCTTGCCAAAATACAGCTCCCCGTTGTGGTCGTCCTCAATAAGCGGCACGCCATACTTCGCAAGCAACCCGACCGTGCGGCGCTTTGCGTCGTCGCTCATCAGTCCGCCGGTCGGATGCGAAAAATTCGCGGAGAAGATACATGCCGCCACCTTCTCCCGTTTCAGCACGAAATCGAGCGTATCGATGGAAAGACCGTACTCCGGATGGGCCGGTATTTCGAGCACGTTCAGTCCCATCGCATCGAGGTCCCATAACAGCCTCATGGAGGCCGGGGAAGCAATCGCCACTGTATCGCCGGGTTTGATTAGCACTCGCAACAACGCGCGGTGGCTGAATTTCCCGCCAGACGTGACGGTGATGTCTTCAGCACGCCAGTTGCAGCCCATCAGCCGTCCCCGGCGCGCCAGTTGTTCCGAGAGCGGCGATTCGGTACACATGTCTCCTAGGGTAAAAAACGAAGGATTACGGCGGGCTTGCGCTGTCATGATGCGTTGCAGGGCGACGACCGGATACAACTCCGGATCGATCACGGCAAACAACATGGGTTGTTCATGAACGTGCAGCTGGTCGAGTTCTCGCAGTAAGGCGCGTTGCGCCGGCAGCGCGGGTTGCGCGGCCACTTCGGGCCGAGGTTGTGGGCCAACAATTACCTGACGTTCCCGAACATAGAAGCCTGAACGCGGGCGCGCCGCGATCAGGCCTGCGTCTTCCAGCAAGTACAGGGCATGTGTGACCGTGGCGCTGCTTCCTTTGAAGCGCGAGCATAAGGCGCGGATGGATGGCAACTTGTCGCCGGGGCGAAATTCACCTGCGCAGATTTCTGCGTGCAATTGGCTGGCAAGTTCGCCGTAACGAGTCGTTCGGTCCCACATCCGCTGTCCACCTGTTTTTGGAAGAACGACCAATTCTAACAGTGCCCAACGCCGGTAAAACAGGCCCCGGCTCGAAGTAAGGCGCGTCACTCAGCACGCATCCCAACTGTATCGATTGAGCAAGGGATACAGATAGGAAAAACGACGCGGTGCGCCGGTTCAGATTGCTACGCCTGGTCCTACCGCGCGGCCTTACCCGTGCGCAGAATGATCCCATGACGTCTTCCAGGGATATTCACGATGAACCAGCAGCCATTTTGTTCAAACCAGGACCACGCAACATTGGAAGATCCAGTCCAGGAATGTCTGTATCAGGCAGCCCGACTACTGCGACTCATCCGGCATCTCTTGCGGAGTCAATGGCAATCATCTTCAAACCGGGTTGATGCAGAGCCGGAAGATTCAGTTCAGGAACGCCTCGATCAGTCGGCCCGATTGCAGCGGCTGATACGGCATCTCTGGCGCTAGTGGTGTCGCGGCGGACCCCTTGCTGGATCCAGGGATGACTAAATAATCAGCGCACTCATCTTATGCTCTCCGAACTTGAAGAAACGACGCCGCCTACCGTTCTGGGCGGCAAGATTCGCGCGTTACGGCAGCGGCTAAAGCGTACCCTCGACTACACGGCGGGCGCGGCAGGGATTTCGAAGCCTTTTCTTTCGCAGGTTGAACGAGGGCTGGCCAAACCGTCAATCACATCCCTGAACGGGATCGCCAGTGCGCTCGGCGTCGCCGTGCAGTACTTCGTGGACACACCTGGCGAACAGCGCCCGGTGTGTCCTGGCGATCAGCTGAAATTCTTCAGGTTTGCAGAGTCACC
>NZ_JAMFSB010000434.1 GCF_026225065.1 Paraburkholderia sp.
CTGAGCGACGCAATTGCCCGTGGCGCGGATTCGGCTTTCACACCGGTGCAGATATCCTCCGACGAAGTGGCGGTTCTGCAATACACCGGTGGCACCACAGGCGTGTCGAAGGGCGCAACGCTGCTGCACCGCAATCTGGTGGCGAACGTGGTGCAGTCCGAGGTGTGGCGAGAACCGATCTACCGTGATCGCACCGACATCGGCCCGTACATCACCGTCGTCGCGTTGCCGCTGTATCACATCTTCGGCTTGACGATATGCGCGTTGTTGACGATGCGCTGCGGCGGCATGGGCATCCTGATACCGAATCCACGCGACATCTCCGGCATGATCGAGACGTTGCGCGGCTACGCGATCAATTCGTTTCCCGGCGTCAACACGATGTATAACGCGCTGCTCAACGATCCGGCATTCGCGACGCTCGATTTCTCGAAGCTCGTGCAGTCCACCGGCGGTGGTATGGCCGTCCAGCAAGCGGTCGCGCAACGTTGGCAGGCGGCGACGGGCGTGCCGATCGTCGAAGGATATGGGTTATCCGAAACCTCGCCGTGTGCGACCACCAATCCGCCTACGACTGCGTTCAACGGCACGGTTGGCTTGCCGCTGCCGTCGACCGAAGTGTCGATCCGCGACGACGCCGGCAACGAAGTGCCGCTCGGCCAGCCCGGTGAAATCTGCATTCGTGGTCCGCAGGTGATGGCGGGTTACTGGAACCGGCCCGACGAAACCGCCCGCGCGATGACAGCGGATGGCTTCTTCAAATCGGGCGACGTTGGGCTGATGAACGAAGCCGGTTTCGTGAAGATCGTGGATCGCAAGAAGGACATGATTCTGGTGTCGGGCTTTAACGTCTACCCGAACGAGATCGAGGATGTCGTGGCGAAGCACCCGGGTGTGTTCGAAGTCGTCGCCGTGGGCGTGCCGGACGAGCAGGCCGGCGAGGCGGTCAAGCTATTCGTCGTCAAGCGCGATCCTGCGCTGAGCGAAACGGACATTTTCAGTTTCTGCAAGGAGCAACTGACCGGCTACAAGCGGCCCAAGCTCATCGAGTTTCGGACCGAACTGCCGAAGACGAATGTCGGCAAGATCCTGCGCCGGGCCTTGCGTGACGAGGCGCAAAAGAAGGGGTAAACGCGCTGCGGCCGGGATCGTGGCGAAGCGGGATAACGGCACGCCGCAAGCCTGCGTCCTTGTCAGCAACGTTGCGCGATTCCGGGTACATTTACGTCCTCGACATCAAGCAACAGGAGTACACGATGCGCCTTCTTCACACCATGCTCCGCGTGGGCAATCTGGACCGTTCGATCAAGTTCTACACCGAATTGCTCGGCATGAAATTGCTGCGCCGCCACGACTATCCGGAGGGCAAGTTCACGCTGGCGTTCGTCGGCTATGAGGATGAAAGCGTCGCCACTGCCATTGAACTGACGCACAACTGGGACACGGAATCGTATGATCTGGGCGACGCGTTCGGTCACCTCGCCGTCGAGGTCGATGACGCGTACGCAGCCTGCGACAAGATCAAGGCACAAGGCGGCACGGTAGTGCGCGAAGCGGGTCCGATGAAACATGGCACGACCGTGATCGCGTTCGTGACCGATCCGGACGGCTACAAGATCGAGTTCATTCAGAAGAAGAAGTAAGCTTTGCGTGAGCAGCGCGCGGCGGAGTTAATTGCGCGAACCGGCGGCCACCACGGATACGAACGATGAGCGACTCGAATCCCTTCTTTGACGAGATCCAGGCGGTCAACGCCGAGGTTCAGGCGTGGTATGCCGGCACAGCAGGGCCCGGTGCGCTGGACCGCTTGATGGCGCACTTTTCCCAGCAATTTTCGATGATCCTGCCGAATGGTGCGACGCTGGACTGGCCGATGCTGCGCGAAATTTTCGAGCAGCATGGCGGACAGCGGCCCAACTTCGCAATCGAGATTACGGGCAGTGCGTTCATTGCCCTGTATCCGTCCGGGGCAGTGGTGACGTACATCGAAAGACAGTCCGACGGCGAGCACAACCGCAATGTGCGGCGCTCGACGGCGGTGCTGGAAATCGACGCGCACGGCAAGGTGCAGTGGCGGCATCTGCAGGAGACGTTCTGCTCGGAGTGAGCGAGCGCCTCGCCGAGAGCGACAAGGCGCGTCACCTTTAAAGCGTAGGCAACAGCTCGGGTGGATGGTGCTTGAGCGTCTGCCGCGCTTCGCGGAATTCCGGAAAAATCGACTCCACCGTCTCCCAGAACCGCGGGCTGTGGTTCATCTCGCGCAGATGCGCGAGTTCATGCGCGACCACGTAATCGATGATCGACAACGGGAAATGAATCAGCCGCCAGTTGAGGCGGATCTTGCCGTCGCTCGAACAACTTCCCCACCGCGTCGCCGCTGACGAAAGTGCGTAGGCGCGATAATTCACCCCCAGCTTTTCTGCGTAGATCGCGAGCCGTTCGCCGAACAGGCGCTTGGCTTCGCCTTGCAGCCAGCCTTGCACGCGGTCCTTGATCTGCTGCGGGTCGGCCTGCAACGGCAGTGGTAACGCAAGCGCCGCCTGCTGCGCGTCGAAGGCGAGCATGCCCCGCGGCGCGCCGAGCATCACGCGCACAGGTTGGCCCAGATACGGCACCTGGGCGCCGTCTTTCCAGTCAACCTGCGGCAGCGCGCGCTGCTCGACACGGGTTTGCCATTCGATCAGTTTCGAAAAAATCCAACGCTGCTTTTCGCTGATAGCGGTTTCGATGTCGGCCAGCGTGACCCAACGTGGTGCGGTGATCATCAGGCCGCTGCTGTCGATCGCAAAACCGATCGAGCGTCGCGACGAGCGTTTGAGCTGGTAGTGTAGCGTCTGCGCGCCGAGCGTCAGGCTGCGCAGTTTTGTGCCGTCGGGCGCGCGCGACGTGTCCGGCTTCTGCGATGAAGACGGCGTGGACGGCGGGAGGGCCGGCTCTGCAAAGAGCGGCAGATCGAGTTGCCGGCTATCGAGCGCCGCAGCGGGCTGCGGCGTAGGAGACTTCTGCATCGGTTTCGGCTTCGGGCAATACGCCCCGGCGCAAATACGCCTTCGAGGGCGTGGGCGCGTCAGAATTGTGCGGCCGCGGAAGTGCTGTCCGCAGCACCGTACGCGGTGGGATCGATGCGACGCATCTCAGCTTCGATCCACGTTTCGACGCGCGTGTTCACTTCATCGGGCGTGAGCCCCTTCGTGTCAATCGGTTTGCCGATCGACACTGTGACTATACCCGCATATTTGAGAAACGAGTTGCGTGGCCACACACGCCCGGCGTTGTGCGCAATCGGTACGACCGGCGCACCGGTTGCCACCGCGAAGCGTGCGCCACCGGTTTTGTATTTGCCTTGCGTGCCGGTACGCGTGCGCGTGCCTTCCGGAAACATGATGACCCACGCACCTTCTTCCATGCGCGCTTTGCCCTGCTTGATGACCGACTCGAACGCGTATTTGCCGTCCTTGCGGTTGATATGCACCATCTTCAGCAGGCCAAGCGCCCAGCCGAAAAACGGCACATACAGAAGCTCGCGTTTGAAGACGTAGCAAAGCGGGCGCGGCATCAGCGCCGGGAACGCCACGGTCTCCCACGCCGACTGGTGCTTCGACAGCAGCACGGCCGGACCATTAGGCAGATTCTCGAAGCCCTCGATGCGATAGTCGATGCTGTTCAGCCGGCGCACCACGGCGAGCGTCGAGGCGCACCAGCCGGCCGCCATCCAGTAGCGGCGCTCGGCACGCATGAACGGGAACGCGATGAAGCAGGCGATCGCGTACGGGATCGTGTAGACCACGAGGAAGATCAGCAGCAGCAGAGAACGGAGGAAGCGCATCGGCGGGGCAGTCAGTGTTAAGGACGCGCTCGGTTCGCGTCAGGCTTGTTCTGTGGCAAGAAAGTCTAACGCGAAGGCACGCAGGTCGTCGTGTACCTTGGTGCCTTCGGGCAGGCCGCCCGCGGCGAGCGTCTGGCGCCCCTTGCCGGTGAGCACAAGATGCGTAGCGAAACCGAGCGCGGCGCCCGCTTGCAGGTCGCGCAGTGAGTCGCCGACAACCGGCGTCGCCTTCGGATCGGCTTCGAAACGCTCGGCGATCATCTTCAGCATGCCGGGCTTCGGCTTACGGCACTCGCAGTGGTCCTCGGCCGTGTGCGGGCAGAAGAACACCGCGTCAATGCGTCCGCCGACGAGCGCGACCATGCGATGCATCTTCAGATGCATCGCATTGAGCGCGTTCATGTCGAACAACCCGCGCCCGATGCCCGACTGATTCGTCGCGATCGCGACGCGATAGCCGGCCTGGTTGAGCCGGGCGATCGCTTCGAGACTGCCGGGCAGCGCGACCCATTCGTCCGGCGACTTGATGAACGCGTCCGAATCGACGTTGATCACGCCATCACGGTCGAGGACAACGACTTTTTTAGGGTTGATCGGCATAGCGCGGACGCCTGGTTACGCAGCTTGTTTGTCGGTTGTTCGGCAATTGTCCGGCGATCAGGCTGCGAGTCTGGAAATGTCGGCGACGCAGTTCATCTGCTGATGCAGTGCGCCGAGCAAGGCCAGACGGTTAGCCCGCAACGCAGGATCTTCAGCGTTGACCATCACGTCGTTGAAGAAAGTGTCGACCGGTTCGCGCAAAGCAGCGAGCGCGGTCAACGCACCCGTGTAGTCACGTGCCGCTAGTTGCGACTGGACGCGCGGGGCTACCTGTTCGAGCTGTGCGTGCAAGGCTTTTTCTGCGGCTTCTTGCAGCAGATTGACCTGCACGCCACCCACCGGCGCGCCGTCCGACTTCTTCAGGATATTCGAAATGCGCTTGTTCGCTGCGGCGAGCGAAGCCGCTTCGGTGAGCGCCGAGAACTCACGCACTGCGTCGAGACGCGCGACGATGTCATCGAGACGCGTCGGGTTCAGCGCCAGCACGGCGTCGATTTCACCGGCGGAATAGCCACGCTCGCGCAGCAGGCCGCGCAGACGGTCCATGCAGAATTCGTAGATGGCCTGGGTCGAATCGACGACGTTCGGCACGGCGGCGAACTGCGCATACGCGGTGCGCAGCAGTTCGACGAGGTCGACCGGCAGCTGCTTCTCGACAAGAATCCGCAGCACGCCAAGCGCATGACGGCGAAGCGCGAACGGGTCTTTCTCGCCGGTTGGTTGCAGGCCGATGCCCCAGATGCCCACCAACGTTTCGAGCTTATCTGCCAGCGCGACGACCGTACCGGTTGACGTGGCCGGCAACGCATCGCCGGAGAAGCGCGGCTGATAATGTTCGGAGCAGGCCAGCGCGACTTCTTCCGGCTCGCCGTCGTGGCGCGCGTAGTAAGTGCCCATCGTGCCTTGCAGCTCGGGAATTCGCCGACCATGTCGGTGATCAGGTCGGCCTTGGCGAGCAGCGCGGCGCGCTTCGCGAGCGCAGCATCCGCGCCGATCAATGCGGCGATCGCGCCGGCCAGCGCTTCGACGCGTTCGACGCGTTGCAGCGCTGAGCCAAGCTTGTTGTGATACACGACGTTGGCGAGCAGCGGCACGCGGTCGGCGAGCGGCTTCTTCTTGTCCTGCTCGAAGAAGAACTTCGCATCCGCCAGGCGCGGACGAACCACGCGCTCGTTGCCTTCGATGATGTCGCCGGGCGTCGTTGTCTCGATGTTCGAGACGATCAGGAAGCGCGAGCGCAGCTTGCCGTTGGCATCGGTCAGCGCGAAGTATTTCTGGTTCGTCTGCATGGTCAGGATCAGACATTCCTGCGGCACTTGCAGGAACTCGTCCTCGAAACGGCAGGTGTACACCACCGGCCATTCGACCAGCGCGGTCACTTCGTCGAGCAGCGCTTCCGGCATCACCACCTGGTCACCCTCGGCTTGCGCGAGCAGGTGCGTGCGGATGGTTTCCTTGCGGTCCGCGAAGCTCGCGACCACATGGCCTTTGTGACGCAGCGTCTCCGCGTACGTGTCGGCGTGCTGGATCTGGACGAAACCTTCGGACAGGAAGCGATGGCCGAGCGTGGTGTCGTCGGAGTCGATACCGAGTGCCGTGACCGGCACGACCTGTTCACCGTGCAAGGCGATGAGCCGCTGCGCGGGTCGCACGAACTGGATGTTGGTGCCGTCCGGGCGCTGGTACGTCATCACCTTGGGAATCGGCAGCTTCGTGACGGTCAGCGTTTCATCCAGCGCAGCTTGCAGACCTTCGGCGAGCGTTGCGCCGGGTGCGGTATAGCGTAGGAAGAAAGCGTCAGCCTTGCCGTCCGATGCACGCTCGAGATCGTTCACCGAGAAATCGGGGAAGCCGAGCGCGGCGAGCTTCTTGGCGAGCGGCGCGGTGGGCCGACCGTCTTTGTCGAGCGCTACAGACACCGGCAGCACTTTTTCGCGCACGTGCTTTTCCGGCGCAACGTCGCGCACATTCTTGATCGTCACCGCGAGACGGCGCGGCGTGGCGTAACGTTCGAACGACAGTTCGCCTTCGATCAGGTCGCGCGCGGCGAGGCGCTGGGCGATCCCTTCGGCGAAGGCGTCGCCGAGACGCGCGAGCGCCTTGGGCGGCAATTCCTCGGTAAGCAGTTCGACGAGGAGGGTGGCGTGTTGGGGATGAGTCATCTGTTCGTGTTCTCGTCAGTCCGGGTCGATCTTGCGTTCGACTTTGAGCGGCGGCGCCCAGGCGGGCATCGCGGCGTCCTGTTCGTCAGTCGTGAGGCCGGGCACACCGTGCACCGGATTGCCGAGCATCGGGAAGCCAAGCTTCTCGCGCGATTCGTAGTAAGCCTGCGCCACCTGGCGCGACAGGTTACGAATGCGGCCGATATACGCCGCCCGCTCGGTCACCGAGATCGCGCCGCGCGCGTCGAGCAGGTTGAACGTATGGCCGGCCTTCAGCACGAGTTCGTACGCCGGCAGCGCGAGCGGCACTTCCATCATGCGCTTCGCTTCCGCTTCGTAGTTGTTGAAGAACGTGAACAGCAGATCGGTGTTTGCGTACTCGAAGTTGTAGGTGGACTGCTCGACTTCGTTCTGGTGATACACGTCGCCGTAGGACAGGCGCCGCATTTCGGGGCCGTTCGGGCCTTGCTCTTCCCACTCGGTCCACACCAGGTCGTAGACGTTCTCGACCTTCTGCAGATACATGGCGAGGCGCTCGAGTCCGTAGGTGATTTCGCCGAGCACCGGCTTGCAGTCCAGACCGCCCACTTGCTGGAAGTAGGTGA
>NZ_JAMFSB010000435.1 GCF_026225065.1 Paraburkholderia sp.
CGACGCGATCAAGGGCGGCGTAATTCCGCGCGAATACATCCCGGCAGTGGACAAGGGCATTATCGAAACGCTGAAGGCCGGCGTGCTGGCAGGCTATCCGGTGGTGGACGTGAAGGTGACGCTGACCTTCGGTTCGTACCACGACGTCGACTCGAACGAAAACGCGTTCCGTATGGCCGGTTCGATGGCTTTCAAGGAAGCGATGCGCAAGGCCAAGCCGGTCCTGCTCGAGCCGATGATGGCTGTGGAAGTCGAAACGCCGGAAGACTTCATGGGCAACGTGATGGGCGACCTGTCGAGCCGTCGCGGCATGGTGCAAGGCATGGAAGACATCGCCGGCGGTGGTGGCAAGCTGGTGCGCGCCGAAGTGCCGCTCGCAGAGATGTTCGGCTATTCCACCTCGCTGCGTTCTGCTACGCAAGGCCGCGCGACGTACACGATGGAGTTCAAGCACTACGCCGAAACGCCGAACAACGTCGCGGAAGCGGTGATCAACGCCAAGCAGAGGTAATCAAGGCTGAAGGCTGGCGCGGACAAAGCCCGTTCAGGTTGAACGGGCTTTTTTTCGTCACGATGCAGGCCGCACGCGTAACCGGCAGACATGCAAGAATGGCAGAACTGCAACCCGAGATGCCCGCCCTCACCCGGCAGCTTTGCATGGGAGACGCACCATGAGCCACGACCATCAGCATGATCACGATCATGACCACCCGCATGAATCCGATACCACCGCGTCCAACGAAGGCGCCCCTATCGACTGGCGCGAACACGGCGTCAAAGTGATCCGTGGCGATCAGCTCGACAGCAACACCGCGCAAACGCCAGGCATGAATCGCGCCGCCGCAATCAACGCGGCGCGCGTCGGCGCGCAGAAAATCTGGGCAGGCACGGTGACGATCCATCCGAATGCCAAGACCGGCGCACATCATCACGGCGCGCTGGAAAGCGTCATCTACGTCGTGCGCGGCCAGGCGCGAATGCGCTGGGGCGAGCACCTCGAGTTCACCGCCGAAGCCGGTCCCGGCGATTTCATCTTCGTGCCGCCTTACGTGCCGCACCAGGAGATCAACGCCAGCACCGACGACCCGCTCGAATGCGTGCTCGTGCGCAGCGATAACGAGGCGGTGGTGGTGAACCTGAACATCGACGCGGTCGAAGCGCCGGAAACCGTGTTCTGGGTCGATCCGATCCACAAGCATCCGCACGAACACTAAGCCAGGCGGCGAAGCACCGGTAAGGATGTCGCCACCGCAGCGGTTCATCTGCCGGTGCATCGGCAAGTGTTATACGACGCCGTGCTCGCCCGCGGCGCAGGGCATCCGAGCGTTGTCAAGGTGATACAGGTTGGCCCTTTAAAGCGCGTCAACTCAAGCCTCAGCGGCCGCAGACGTTCCGAACCGCGGCCCAATCGCTTACACTGAAACCGCTTTTCGCCATCGCGATACCGTCGCCCCTGCCGTGCGCAAGCCGCGCGGCACCTATCAGAACGGACTGGACGCCCCATCGATGAAGACTCCCGCGGATCGACTCCTCGCGCTCGAAACTGCACGCCGCAGTGCCGATCACTACGGCAACCATGCGATCGACGAATTCCTCGCCGGCCGCTTGTCGCGCCGCGAGTTGCTGCGCTACGCCAGCGTGATTGGACTTTCGCTCGCCGGCGGCGGCCTCTTCGCTACCCCGCAGGCACGCGCACAAGGCACCCCCGGCGCCGCGAACGCGACTATTCGCGTCGCGCATCTGACGCCGACCGGAGCGATTGACCCGCTAACAGTCGGCGATGCCGGCGGTCTCGCACTGCTCGTTCAGACCGGAGAATTCCTGATCGACGACGATGGCGAGCACCTGGTCCTCAAGCCAGCGCTCGCGCTGTCGTGGAAGCCGAATGACAAGGGCGATGTCTGGACCTTCAAGCTGCGTCCGAACGTGAAGTTCAACGACGGCCAGCCGTTCACGGCGAAAGATGTCGTTGCCACCTTCGACCGCCTGGCCGACCCGGCAAGCGGCTCGGCGGCGCTCTCCGTGCTGAAGGGCGTGCTGTCCAAGGGCGGCGCTCAGGTCGTCGACGATCATACGGTCGCGTTTCACCTCGACGCGCCGAACGGCAACTTCCCGTACTACGTTTCCTCGGACAATTACAACGCCATCGTGCTGCCGGCCAGCTATGCGGGCAATTACGAAAAGAGCTTCATCGGCACCGGTCCGTTCAAGCTTGAAAAATACACGCCGAAAGTCGGCGCTTCGTTCGTACGTAATCCCGACTACTGGGGTGCCAAGGCCTTACCCGAACGCGTGCAGTTTTCGTTCTACGCCGACGAACAGGCCCAGATTCTCGCGCTGCAAGGACGCCAGGCCGACGTGATGGGCACGTTCACCGTGCAGGGCGGCATAGGCCTCATGAACAACCCCGAGTTCAAGACGATCGGCGTGAAGTCGAGCGCACATCGCCAGATCCACATGCGCAACGACGATCCGCTTTTCAAGGACAAGCGTGTGCGCCAGGCGCTGGCGCTGTCGCTCGATCGCGACGTGATCGTGCGCGGCCTGTTTCGCGGCAAGGCGCAGGTCGGCAACGACAGCCCATTCGCGCCGGTGTTTCCGTCGTCCGATGCGGGCGTGCCGCAACGCAAGATCGACGTTGCCAAAGCGAAGCAACTGCTCGCGCAGGCGGGTGTGGCCAATGGTTTCGACGTGACGCTCACCACGGAAAAGTACATGGAGATTCCCGATCTCGCGGTGGTCGTGCAAAACGCGGCCAAGGCGATCGGCGGACGCATCAATCTGAAGGTGGAAAGCCAATCGCTCTATTACGGCGCGGCCACGCCCGGCAAATCGGACTGGCTCGACTCGCCGCTCGGCATCACTGACTACGGCCATCGCGGTGTGCCAAACGTGTTCCTGAACGCACCGTTGACAAGCAACGGAACGTGGAACGCGGCGCACTTCAAGAACCCTCAGTACGACCAACTGGTCGCACAATTTGTCGCGGCGGTCGATATCACGTCGCAACGCAAACTCTCCGGCCAGATTCAAACGCTGTTGCTCGACGAGACACCCGTGATCATTCCGTTCTTCTACGACCAACTGATTGCGATGCGCTCTGGCGTCAACGGGATGCGCTTTACTGCGCTCGCGCAGCTGTACTTCGACCGTGTGACGCTCAGTGCCTGAGCGCGGTGTGTGTCGCTCCTAGCTAACCATGTCGACTGCGCTCACGCCCTCCACCCCTCGCGTTAGCAAAGGCAACGCGGGACGGGTTGCGCGTTTTCTCGCGACGCGTCTTGCACTGTCGTTGATCACGCTGTGGCTGCTCTCGGTGATCGTATTCGCGGGCGGCCAGTTGCTGCCGGGCGACATTGGCCGTGCGATTCTCGGGCCACTCGCCGATGTGCGCGCGGTCGCCGCGCTCAATCACCAACTCGGCTCGGACCGCCCGCTATTGACCCAATACGTCGAGTGGATTACGCATTTCGTGCGTGGCGACATGGGCCTGTCGTACGCGTATCGCGAACCCGTTGGACCGTTCATCGCAGATGCTCTCGCGCATTCGGCGAAGCTCGGCCTGCTCGCCTTCATCGTGGTCGTGCCGTTGGGTATAGCAGGCGGCGTGTGGGCCGCGATGCACGCAGGGCGCTGGATCGATCGCACGATCAGCATCGCCGGTTTGTCGGCGACGGTCGTGCCGGAATTCGTCTCGTCGATCACGTTGATCCTGATCTTCGGCGTATGGTTGCGCTGGCTGCCAATC
Organism: Paraburkholderia sp.; assembly: GCF_026225065.1. Classification (GTDB taxonomy): domain Bacteria; phylum Pseudomonadota; class Gammaproteobacteria; order Burkholderiales; family Burkholderiaceae; genus Paraburkholderia. The sequence continues at coordinate 3,749 of NZ_JAMFSB010000435.1, forward strand.
GAAGCCTCGTATCCTCCCGGTGCAGGCGTGCTCGAACAACTGAAGCATCTGATCCTGCCGGTGCTGCCGCTCGTGCTGGTGTTCTTCGGCTACATCGCCCGCATGGCGCGAGCCGGCACCGTCGAGGCGCTCGACGCCGATTACACGCGCACTGCCATTCTCAAGGGTCTGCCGCAGAGTGTCGTGATCTGGCGACACGTGCTGCGCAATGCGCTGCTGCCCACCATCACCGTTGCCGCTACGCAGCTCGGTTATATGATCGGCGGCCTCGTCGTGGTGGAGACGCTGTTCCACTATCAGGGCATCGGCTCGCTGATCTACAACGCCGCCAAGGCGAAGGACTTCCCGATGCTCGAAGCCGGCGTGCTGACGATCGGCGTCGTCTATACGGTAGCAAATCTCGCGGCCGATGCCTTGCAGGTGATGCTCAACCCGCGCCTGCGCGTGAGGAGCGGCGAATGAGTACGATTGTGCCTGGCACACCGGCTACGCCTGCCGTGCGCGAGCCCCGCTTCGACCAGTTGCGCGTGCTGCTGCGCTCGCCGACGTTCGTGGTCGGCGTGGTGATCGTCCTATGGTGGGTGGTCTGTGCGATTGGGGGACGCTGGATCGCACCGCTCGACGCCTACGCCTCCGACCCGCTCAACTCGCTAATGCCGCCCGACCACGCGCACTGGTTCGGCACCGATCAGCTCGGCCGCGACGTGTTCTCGCGCGTCATCGTCGGCGCTCGCGACATCCTCACTATTGCGCCGCTCGCCACGCTGCTCGGCACGGTGGCGGGCACGGCTCTCGGCCTCGTGGTCGGCTACTTCGAAGGCTGGGTCGACAATGTAGTGGGGCGCGCGATCGACGCCGTGCTGGCCCTGCCGCTCGTGATCGTCGCACTGCTTGCGCTCGCCGCCGTGGGAGCGTCGAACTTCACGGTGATCCTCGTGATCGGCATCACGTTCACGCCAATCACCGCTCGCACCGTGCGCGCCGCAGTGTTTGCCGAGCGCCATCTCGACTACGTCGCCGCGGCACAACTGCGCGGCGAGCGCGCGCCCTACATCATGTTTGCGGAGATTCTGCCGAACGTGCTGCCGCCGATCATCGTCGAAGCCACCGTGCGCCTCGGCTATGCGATTTTCGCGGTCGCGACGCTGTCGTTTCTGGGCTTCGGCATCCAGCCACCTTCTGCGGACTGGGGCCTCGCGTTGTCCGAGTCGTACACATTGATGGCAGGCGGCGCGTGGTGGACGGTCGTGTTCGACGCCGCTGCCATCGCCTCGCTGGTGGTCGGCGTGAACCTGATTGCCGATAGCGTGCAAGGCGTGCTCGACCGATGAACGGCCCCCCTCCCGCCTCGTTTCCCGCCTTCGGCGCCTCGAAGAGCGACCGCACCGACGCGCTGACACTGATCGGCCTCACCGTCACCTACCGGATCCGTGGACGTGACCGCGAAGTCTTGCACGACGTTTCGTTCCGCGTGCGGCGCGGCGAGGCGTATGGTCTGGTGGGCGAATCGGGTTGCGGCAAGTCAACCGTCGCAATGGCAGCGCTGCGCTATCTGCCGCGCAACGGCAAAGCGAAAGCGGGCAAGATCCTGATCGCCGGACAGGACGTGCAGGCGCTCGACGCCGATGCGTTGCGCACGATGCGCGCCACCGCGATCTCGATGGTCTACCAGGACCCGGGCCGCGCGCTGAATCCATCGATGACAATTGCGCGCCAGGTCGCCGAGGCCTTTGAAGCAGCGGGCGCCAGCCGCAGTGAGGCGCTGACGCGCACGCTGGAGATGCTGCGGCGTGTGCGCATCGCAGCGCCTGAACGGGTGATGGACAGTTATCCTCATCAATTGTCAGGCGGCATGCAGCAGCGCGTGGTGATCGCCATGGCTCTCGCATCGAACCCTGCCCTGCTGATTCTCGACGAACCCACTACCGGCCTGGATGCGACAGTGGAAGCCGAAGTGCTGGACCTCGTCGCGCAACTGCGCAAGGAACTCGGCACCGCGGTCCTCTTCATCAGCCACAATCTCGCGGTCATCGGGCGCATGTGCGAGCGTGTCGGCGTGCTGTATGCGGGGAGGCTCGTCGAAGAAGGCGCGACGCAAGACGTGTTTGCCCGGCCGCGCCATCCATACACGGTCGGCCTGCTGCGCTGCCTCCCCACCTCGGGACGCAGCAAGGAGCGCGAGCGGCTCGACACGATCGCGGGGCAACTGCCCTCGCCCGGCTCGGTCACGCAGGGTTGCATCTACGCAGACCGGTGCCGTCTCGCGGATGACCGCTGCCGCCGCGAGGCTCCGCCGCCGCATCGTGTTGCCGGTGCGCACGGCGATCAGATGTCGCGTTGCCACTATCACGAGCGGGCGATGGAATTGCCCCGTACCAGCACCGAAGCGGCCTCGCCTCAACCCGGCGCTGACAAAGACGCAACGCCTGCCGCCGCTCCAGCCCTTGGCGCGCTCGTGCTGCGCGCCGAACGGGTTTCGAAGACATTCCACGTGGGAGGCATCGCGCTGCGCGCAGTCGACGACGTCTCGCTCGATCTGGCCACCGGCGAGACCTTGGGCCTCGTCGGCGAATCGGGCAGCGGCAAGACAACGCTCGCCAAACTGATGCTCGGCCTGCTCGCACCCGACGCCGGCAGCCTCCTCGAACTCGACGGCAAACCGCTGCCCGCACGCGTCACGAGTCGCAACGACGAGCAGGTCAAATCGCTACAGATCGTGTTCCAGAATCCCGACTCGGCGCTCAACCGGTCGCATTCCGTGAGACGGCTGATAGGCCGCGCCCTCTCGCGGCTCGCAGCGTTGAGCGGACCGGCGCAGGACGAGCGGCTCGCAGCGTTGACGGCAGCCGTGCGCTTGCCGGATCGCTATCTCAGCTCCCGCACGCGGCAATTGTCGGGCGGCCTCAAACAGCGAGTTGCGATTGCCCGTGCGTTCGCGGGCGAGCCGCGCGTGGTGGTCTGCGACGAACCGACCTCCGCGCTCGACGTCTCCGTGCAGGCGTCGATCCTCAACCTGCTCGCCGATCTGCAACGCGAGCGCGGCGTGAGCTACGTGTTCATCTCGCACGATCTGCACGTGGTGCGTTATCTATCCGATCGCATCGCAGTGCTATACGTCGGACGGCTTCTGGAGATCGGGCCAGCCGCCGCGGTCTTCGACGGCCCACATCATCCGTATACCGAGGCGCTGCTGTCTTCGGCGCCGGCGCTCGACGCCGTCAATCGCGGCGAGCGCATTCGTCTGTCCGGCGAGATGCCGAGCCCGGCCTCACCGCCTTCGGGCTGCGTGTTCCACACACGCTGCCCGCGCAAGCTCGGCGCTGTCTGCGAGGAGCAGGATCCGCCTTTTGCCGACGCCGGCAGCGGGCATCGGATCCGCTGCCACATCCCCATCGATGAGCTGCGCAAGCTGCAGGCCGCGCCCCGCGTCGTCGCCCAGCGCACGACCCCGGACGCGCCCTCAGGTGCAACCCCTGGCGAAGTTTAGCCCGCCACCTCGCGCGCGTTTCACGTCCGAAACGTTTTCCGTCGATTCCCGACATGACGCGTCACACCCATCACGAAGACGCCACATCGGACGGGCTTGAGCGGGCAGTGGCACGGATATCGCTATAAAGGGAGCGGTATCCGGCCCGCGTTGAACGATCCAGCCGCGTGCGCGATCCGTTGCGCTGACATCCATATGCATGGTTGGGTCCAGCGGCATGGCGCGCGCCGTCGACATCGCGCCCGGCAGACGAGCGGTCAACCGGCGTTTGCCGCTACGTGCGAGGGAGGGGGAATCAATCACGTGGACCGGAGCCACAAAGGATCGGCAGAACGGTGACAGCGTTTCGCGCACATCGCGTGCATTATGCATCGGCACGCGATGCGCAGAGCGACTCGGGGAGGCGATCAGGCTCGCAGATCGACAGGCCGCTCGCGTACCACACACGCTTGAGAGACGGCGGCGACGAGGAGCTGGCGTTTCGTCGGGAGAGAAGTGATGAAGACCAGAATATTAAATCAGTACTGCTACGGGATAGCCGGCGGTATGGCGATATTCGCCGCAGGCGCGGGATTACTTTCGACTCAAGTCGCGTACGCGGGCTCCAGCGAAGACGTTGCGAGGCTGACGGTTGCGGCCGGTGCTCCGTTGCCCGCGAGCGGCGCGGCGACCACGACGCAACTCACGCAGAGCGATCCGTCGGGAACCGGGGAGGCGGCTTATGGCGCCACTGCGGCTGAGGATGTCGCTACGGTCTTCGGTGGTCTGGAATGCCGTGGTACCGATGCGGGTCACTGCACAGCGCACGGCCGCAGCGGAGCTGCGAGTTCGGGCGGCAACACAGGTGCGGGTAGCGGCGCCGGTGCCGCAGCGGGCGCAGGGCCGAGTGGAAATGGGGCGGGCGCCGGCAAGGGTGGTGGAAGCGGAAGCAGCGGTGGTGGTAGCGGTAGCGGCCCAAGTGGCGGTGGCAGTGGTCCCGGCGGTGGTGGTAGTGGACCCGGTGGTGGCGGTAGTGGTCCAGGCGGCGGCGGTAGCGGCCCGGGAGGCGGTGGTAGTGGTCCAGGCGGTGGCGGTAGCGGCCCGGGAGGCGGCGGTA
>NZ_JAMFSB010000436.1 GCF_026225065.1 Paraburkholderia sp.
CGTGCACTTGCTGCGCTATCTCGCCCAGAAGGACAAGGCGTACTGGTACATCGATACGCACGCGGGCGCCGGTGTCTACTCATTGCAGGAAGGCTACGCCACCAAGACGGGCGAGTTCGAGACCGGCATCGCCAAGCTGTGGGGACGTAAGGACTTGCCGCCCATGCTGGCCGATTATGTGGATGAAGTGGCGGCCCTCAATGCGGATGGCAACCTGCGCTTTTATCCCGGCTCCCCGTATCTCGCATGGCGGCTGATGCGCGAACAGGACCGCATGCGTCTGTTCGAACTGCACACCACTGAAATCGACGTGTTGCAGCACAACTTTCGCGATGCCGGCCGGCGCGCCCTGCTGTATGCCGGTGATGGTTTCGAAGGCGTGAAGGCTTTGCTGCCGCCACCACCTCGCCGCGCGCTGGTGCTGATCGATCCTTCGTTCGAAGACAAACGCGACTACCCGCGCACGCTGAATTGCGTCGAGGAAGGTCTCAAACGGTTTGCGACCGGTACTTACGCGGTCTGGTATCCACAGGTCACGCGCCTTGAATCGCAGCGCTTTCCGGATCAGCTAAAACGCCTGCAGGAACGTAACTGGCTGCATGTGTCGCTGACCGTTAGCAATCCGCCGACGGATGGTTTTGGACTGTTCGGCAGCGGCATGTTCATCGTGAATCCGCCCTACACGCTGGCAAAAATGCTGAAAGAAACCATGCCGTGGCTAGTGCAGACACTAGGCCAGGACAAGGCCGCGCAATTCAAGCTGGAACATCGCGGCGATTGACGGATGCGCCGCCTTGCAGCGCAGTCGCCCTGCCCCGCATGTTCGAATCGGCGGCTTCCTGAAGGCTGATCCAGCGTCTACTGCGACGACTGCGCTGGCCGCATCTGCGATTTCGAATGGGAGGACGACGTGCTGCCCCCGGCAGGCAACTGAATATACGGGGCAACGATGATCGGTGTGGACGAGTTCGAGTTGAGCTCGGTGGGCGTCGCGATCGGCTTCGCCTGAACGATGCGCTCGTGCGAAAGCGGTGCAGTCTGCAGCACCGTGCCGCTGTGGCCATCGCTGATACCGCTTTGCGTATCGAGTATCAACGGCTTCCCGCCGCTCGACGAATCCGCAAATGCCGCCGGTGCGCCCAGCATAAGCAGCGACATCGCAGTAAATAGCGCGGGGACAACGGCGCCCTGAAAGGCGCGAATCAATCGGACTGGAGCCATGAGCGGACCGGGTTGGTTGCGGGAATGCCGGATTGCGCAAAAAACGCTTTACCTTACCGCGGTGGCAACGTTCAAGCTAGTCGATATTGAACGGCGCGTGTGAAGTGGGCCGGTAGGCGGCCACTGAGCGACTGAATAACGGCTGGCCAACGACTCCGGCTAAACGCAGACTCCAGATGTGACAAAGCCCCGTCTATACGGGGCCTTACGCTCTACTGCTGCGACTGCGCCGTCGCGGGTCAACCGGACTTCAGACTTCTTTTACAGCGAATAGCCGTTCGTTTCGAGCGAGCGAATGCGCTGTTCGAGCTGGACGATGTCCGACGACGATGCGAGGTAAGCCTCACGGCGGCTACGTTCAGCCGTTTCAAACCAGGTGCTCAGCTTTTCAAGAAGATATGCAAACATGATGTTCTCCAAGGATCAGAAATGAATCCCCGGTGGATTGGACATCAGGGATTTCCCTTATGAAGGGTTAACCCTGATTATAGCCTTCTGGTGCAACCTGGCTAGTGAAATGCCCGAATGACGTGCATTCCGTTTTGGAATGGTGCATCCGGAATTAGGCATCAAGTGACTGATTTTGATAGATTAAATGGTGTCTCAGTGCGAATTTCATGCGATCAGATTTCAAAAACGCACCGTTTCAGTGCAAATATGTGGCCCGGTTGCAACGAATTTTCATCGAGGTTGCACCTTTCGTTATCAGTCGGCATGGCAAGTATGGCTAGCCGCCGTCGCAGGATCCGCGAGACCCTCGATGATTGGGCAATCGGGCCGCTCGTCACCGTGGCAATGATCGGCCAGGTGCGAAAGCGTGTCGCGCATCTCCGTCAGTTCGGCGATCCGGCGGTCGAGATCTGCCACGTGCTCAAGCGCGATCGCCTTGACTTCGGCGCTGGCGCGCGAGCGGTCCTGCCACAAAGCCAGCAAACGGCGGATGTCCTCGACGAGAAAGCCCAAACGCCGCGCCTGGCGAACGAAGCGCAGCGAGTGCACCTCCTGCGGGCCGTAAACCCGATAGCCGGCTGTCGTACGGGACTTTGCCGCCAGCAACCCGACACTTTCGTAGTAGCGAATCATCTTCGCCGTGACGCCCGATGCACGGGCCGCTTCTCCGATGTTCATGACTGTTTCCCTTGTCGACCAAAGTCCGTGCTTCAGCAGGCGGGCAGAGTTCGCGCTTTGGCGCATGACTCTGCTTCCATGCAGAGCACTTCCTCTGGCCCACGCAATTCGCTTGTGGTGTCTGCCGATCGTACACCTTCCCACCGTGGGAAGGTCAGTCCTTCAGTTGCGTCCTGGCAGGCATAATTCAACCGTTGCACCATTCACGTTTCTCGAGGCAAAGCAGATGACGATCGAATTTCAGGTAGAAGGCATGAGCTGCCAGCACTGCGTGGCGGCAGTCACCAACGCGATTCGCGGGCAGGACGCCACGGCGCAGGTCAAGGTCGATCTCGCGACAGGCCGGGTGGCGGTCGAATCGACCCAACCGGTCGATTCGCTCAAGGCGGCGATCGACGAGGCCGGCTATACGGTCGTCGATGCTCACTAAGGTAGGCTCGCCTATGTTCAAAGTTGCCGTGATCGGCGCGTCGGGCTTGCTTGGCCGCGCGCTCGTCGACGAGTTGGCGCAGCAAGCGGACTGGCAGATCGTTTCGACCGCGTTCCGGCGCGCCGGGCCGCACGACGTCACGCTCGATATCCGTGATGCGCAGGCGGTCGAGCAGTTTGTCGAGCGCGAGGCCCCCGATGCGATCGTGATTGCGGCGGCTGAACGCCGTCCGGATGTCTGCGAGCATGACCCGGCGTTGGCCCATGCGCTAAACGTCGACGCAGTGCGCACCTTGGCTGCAGCTGCCAGGAAACGCGACGCCTGGGTGCTGTCGATCTCCACGGACTATGTGTTCGACGGCACCCACCCGCCCTACCGCTTTGACGCCCAGCCGTCGCCGATCAATGCGTATGGACATAGCAAGCTCGACGGTGAGCGAGCGCTCACTGAGACGACCGATCTTGGTTGCGTGTTGCGTCTGCCGCTGCTGTACGGGCCAATTGTCGATTGGGCAGAATCGGCCGTAACCAGTCTGGTGCCGGCCATTGCCGCATCGGCGAGTACTTCGTCGAACCCAAAGGCGGCCGTGATGGATGCATGGGCAATCCGTTACCCAACGTTTACGCCCGACGTTGCGTTCGCTATCCGCCAAATGCTCGAACGGCATGCGAATGGGGAAACCATTCGCGGCATCGTGCAGTGGTCGGGCGATGAGCCGATGACGAAGTACGAGATTGCGCTCCGTCTGGCCGAGGCGCTGCAACTTGAGGCTCGGCTTACGCCGCAGCACACGCCGACGGATGCGACGCCGCGTCCGCACAACTGTCATCTGGATTCGAGCCGTCTCGAAGAGCTGCGGATAGGCCGCCGTACGCCGTTCGATACGGCGATCACGCAGGTGTTGGCGAAGTTTCCGTGGCGAGGCAGCGACGGTAGCCACTCGGCGTAGATCGACATTGCAGATCGTCATGGCAAGCCGCAACAAGCCACCATGGTCCGTTCGGACAGCGCAACCTCCTCCCGTCCGAGTCTGCTTCCCCGCGCAATTTGAATCCGGCAAAACAGGTCATCAGCAAAAATCCCTGCTGGTGGACTGCAGCCCACCCAGCAGATGCGACATATCTACCAGTCGATGCGCAACGAGGTGCTGCACTTCCCCTTCACGCTGCCAGACGCCGTACACCGCGAGCAGCGACGCCCCCAATACTTCCTTGCGCTGTCTCTCGAGCAGAGTTGGCCACACGATCACATTGACATTGCCCGTCTCGTCTTCGATTGTGATGAAGATCACGCCTTTCGCCGTACCCGGCCGCTGCCGAACCGTAACGATCCCGCAGGCGCGCGCCAGTCGTCCGTTAGGATAACTGCGTAGCGTCGACGCCGGCATCAGCCGGTTGGCCAATAATTGAGGCCGCAGCAATTGAAGTGGATGACGGCCGAGCGTCAACCCCACCGAGCGGTAGTCCGCGACGATCTCATTACCTTCCGATGGCGCGCCCAGTTCCGGCGTCTCATCCTGCACGGCGGCGATGGCCAGCATGTCCTTGTCGGGCATGGCGGCCACCGAATGCCACAACGCCTCGCGACGATTGCCTGCGAGCGCAGCCAGCGCATTCGCATCGGCCAGCACGTGCAGATCGTGGCGGTTGAGTTGCGCGCGGCGGGCCAGGTCATGCACACTCTTGAACGGCCGCACCGCGCGCGAATTCTCAATGCGCTCTGCGGCGTTGTCTTTCATGCCACGCAACAGCGAAAGCCCCAAACGAACCGCTGGGCGCTCTGCACCTTCGATCGTTTCGAGCGTCGAGTCCCATCCGCTGACGGTCACATCGACCGGCAACACCTTGACGCCATGCCGCTGCGCATCCTGCACGAGTTGCGACGGCGAGTAGAAGCCCAGCGGCTGACTGTTGAGCAGGCCGGCGAGAAATGCCTCCGGCTCGTGACACTTTAGCCAGCTACTCGTGTAGACAAGCAAGGCGAAACCCGCTGCGTGGCTTTCCGGAAAGCCATATTCGCCGAAGCCCTTGATCTGCTCGAAGATTGCTTTGGCAAAGCTTGGATCGTAGCCATTTTTTTGCATCCCGGTCATGATGCGATCCTGGTACTTCTCCAACCCGCCCTTGCGCTTCCATGCGGCCATTGCACGGCGCAGTTCATCGGCTTCGCCTGCCGTGAAATCGGCCGCGATCATCGCCACCTGCATGACCTGCTCCTGGAAGATAGGCACCCCCTTCGTGCGTCCCAAGGCTTTCTTCAACTTGTCGCTTGGATAAATTTCAGGTTCCAATCCCTGCCGACGGCGCAAATAAGGATGCACTGCACCACCCTGAATCGGTCCTGGACGCACAATCGCCACCTCAATGACGAGGTCGTAGTATTCGCGTGGCTGCAAACGCGGCAGCATGCTCATCTGCGCACGCGATTCGATCTGGAACACTCCGATGGTGTCAGCGAGGCAAATCATGTCGTATGTCTTTTTATCGTCATCTTCTATGTCCTGCATCTCGAAGCGCTCGCCGCGGCGCGTCGATACAAGATCGAGCGTACGCCGGATCGCCGACAGCATGCCAAGCGCAAGCACGTCGATCTTGAGAAGTTTGAGCGATTCGAGATCATCCTTGTCCCATTCGATCACCCGGCGATCCGCCATTGCCGCATTCTCGACAGGCACAAGACGCGTGAGCTTGCCACGGCTGATCACGAAACCACCGGAATGCTGCGACAGATGTCTCGGAAAGTTGAGCAGTTGCGACGCGAGTCTCGCCCAGGCCTGAATCAAAGGCTTCTCCGGATCGAGGCCCGTCTCTTCAAAGTGCTTCAGCAGATCGTGACTATTGTCGAACCAGTGATGAGATTTCGCGACCGCGTCGACGATCTGCGGATCGATCCCCAGCGCCTTACCTGTCTCACGCAACGCGCCTCGCGGCCGGTAAGTAGACACAGCCGCAGCAATCGCCGCGCGGTCATGCCCATACTTTTTATAGATGTACTGGATCACCTCTTCGCGTCGCTGATGCTCGAAGTCGACGTCGATATCCGGTGGCTCGCCACGCTCCTTAGAAATGAAACGTTCAAACAGCATGTTGCTGCGCGCTGGATCCACCTCGGTGATATACAAGCAATAACATACGACAGAGTTGGCCGCCGATCCTCGTCCCTGACACAGAATGTTCTGGCTTCGTGCGTAGCGAACAATGTCGTAGACCGTCAGAAAATACGGCTCGTATTTCAGGTCCTCGATGAGTGCCAGTTCGCATTCGATCTGTTGCCCGACCTCATCCGAGATACCGGAAGGAAAACGTCGCTTCGCGCCGATATACGTCTCCTGACGAAGATACGCAGTGGGCGTGAAACCTTCGGGCACGAATTCATCCGGGTATTCGTAATGCAACTCGTCGAGCGAGAATTTGCATCTGCCAAGTACGTCGATCGTTTCGCGCAAAGTATGCTCGGGATAAAGATTCGCAATGCGCAGTCGCGAGCGCAAATGCTGCTCGGCGTTAGGCGCGAGATCGTAACCGCACTCATGAACTGGCTTGCCGACGCGGATTGCCGTCATCGTGTCCTGCAAAGGCTTGCGCGAACGCACATGCATCACGACGTTGCCAAGTGCGACGACTGGTACGTTCTGACGATCCGCAACATATTCGATTTCACCTCGATGAATATCGTCCATCGCGCGCTGATGCAGCACGAGACCTACCCACGCACGGCCGGGAAAGGTCTCGTCGAGCCATTCGATTTGAGCGTCCAATGCCTCTTCTTTGGCGGGAAATGCAGGCACCAGAATCGCGAGACAATCAGGCATGCCGCGCAAGTGGACGTTCTCGCGATCAGGCCGTGACAGATCGTGTGGCGTGAGCCTGTATTCACCCTTCGGCGCGCGGGTCCGACCAAGCGTAATCAGCTCCGACAGATTGCCGTAGCCCTCACGATTCTGCGCAAGCAGAATCAGTCCGAACGCAGGCGAACCATCGGCATTGCGCAATTGAAAATAAGAACCGATGACAAGCGGCAGCCCCACCTCTTTCGCCGCTACATGGGCGCGCACAACGCCTGCGAGCGAACATTCGTCGGTGACGGCCAGCCCCTCGTAACCCAGTTGTACTGCGCGCTTGACCAGATCCTCCGCATGCGACGCGCCATGCAGGAACGTGAAGTTGGAGAAGCAGAACAACTCGGCATACGGCGGTAGCGCAGTGAAGGTCGAGTCCATTGCGCATCACCCGAATAAGCCATGAAGGAACCAGCGCGGCGCTTCTTCGGCATCGCGACTGCTGATGCGCTCACGATAGATCCAGTAGCAACTGCGGTCCTCGGCTTGCGCAACGAAGTAGTCGCGCGTGACGAGTTCACCGTCGAACCAGCCAGCTTCGATACGCTCAGCCGGCGACATCAGCCGCAGCGACGAGTCATAAAACGGCCGATGCTGACGCATCAGCAGACGCATGGGCGTGGCCAACATCCATGTCGGACGCGGCAGGCCATCGGGAAACGTGCTGTTATTCGCTGCCTGGCTAACCGGCACCCAACGGTTCGCAACTTCCGGCCGGTAATCCCCAGTCGGCGCAGGACGCAGCACGTTCTCGTCGCCAAGCCGCGCGATCAGTAATTCAATCAGACGCGCGTGGTCCTCCGGCGAGCCCCCGGGTTCCGGAAACAGGCTGTCTGTATCAGGAGCGGCCGAGTCGACCTTCGATGCATCAAGGCGCAACGCAATGGCCGGCGCCGCAAGTTCCACACGATGCAACCGCTCCTTCACGAGATGCAGCAGATGGTCTTCATGCCACGTCGGCTCACCAAGCGCAATTTCGATCAGCGTCGGCGCAAGCGCCTGCCTGCCTCGTTCGTGTTCGATAGACAGCGTGATCGCAGTGACCGCCAATTGCTTCGCGCACAACCACCCGCACAACTGCACGATCATCCTATGTGCGGCGAATACTGCGCCGTCCGCATGTTCGAGCCGGTCGGGCAATTCGATGCGCGCGGAGAATGTGGGCGGCAACTCGAGCCAGCCGAACAACTCTGGCGCCATACCGAAGGCACGATCCAGCGAATACAGCAAATGTTCGCCGCAGCGGCGCTGCAAACCCGCACGCGGCAAGTGACGCACGTCGCCAATCGTCTTGCTGCCCAAGCCCGAGAACCAGTCGGCGAACGGCCGGATCTCGGGCACCGCGAGCATAGGCAGCGGTAGCAGCGCGCGCTCAAGTGAGGCGAGCTGCAATACTCTGCGTGCACCGCCATGCCCCTGTCCATACTTCGCCAGTAGCCATGCGCCCTGCCCGGTCGGCGCAGCACTGAAGCGTGCGGTCAAACCAAACGTGTTGAGCATCGACTTGGCCTGCCGGCACAGCGACAGCAGGCCGCCGAAAAGCCGGAGACTCGCGCCGACTTCGACGATTACCGTCGCCTCATCTAGCAGCGCGACATCAGGCGAAAACTTCAGTAGCGCCATACCGACTTCCCGTTGTGCAGCGGCTTCACGTGCAATGTCACGCTCGTACATTGCGGTTTCCGGCGATAACGTCAGTACTCCACCGCGCTTCATACCAAGCAGCACACCCGCTTCACGCGCCGCCCTGTCCGCGATCACCACCTTGTCTTTTTCGAGCACGGCACTGCCGTGCGCCGGTTCAGGCAACCACCTCGGCCGGAAGACTTCGAGGGACAACTTCGGCAAGTGGACGGCGAGAAAGACGCGCATGACGGGAAAACAAAACTGGAGTGGGTTGAAGAGAAATCGACAGAGGCTCCGCGCGTATTGGACCTCGTCGTTTCACGATGTCGACGATCAGGCCTTCTGCGGCGGGTCGTAAAGCCAGCCGCAATAGCGCCGGCGATGAATCTTGGGCCGCCGTAAGTGGCCGCACCATGATGAACAGCGTCTCAGATGATTGCGCAGCCAGATGCAGGCGTCGCAGCGATGACGACTGCGCGTGTTGCGCCCACAAAATCAGCGCACCACAGCTGCCGGCGCGCAAAATCTGTTCGGCCGACCAAAGGGCATCAGTTGCTTTTGGTGGCTTGATTTGCAGCAGACGATCGAGCGATAACCCGATATACCGAAGTCCCAATCCGTCAGGAATGTGCGGCGGCTGGACCAGCGCAATCGGCCGCTCTCCGAGCGAGCTAAGCGCGGGCTGCAAAAGCCGCATTTCACCGACACCGGGTTGCTGAACCAGCAGATCAATCAATGCACCAACTGGCCAGCCGCCACCGGGTAACTCCGTCGAAAGTACTGGATAGCCGGTGTCCACCATGTGACCACGCCCACGCGCAAGCTGTGAGGCTCGCCAGAGCGACGGGTGAATCTCTTCGGCACTGATGGCGGAGACTGGCATTGAGCGCAGGGGAAACCTGTATATATATACAGTATCCTACACGTAAATCTGCGCCCGTGAATTGGCACTTTTAGGGGATGGCAAGAGACGCCAGGCGCACAAATACTGTTTATTTATCCAGTATTTTGGAGAGAATTAAGCGGTGGTTGGCAACTGGCGGGGAAGCTTCGCCAGACCGGCCTTTGGTGGACCAGTATCTTTGCGAAGACCGCCAAGGCGGTTGTGGTCATGCTAGGCATGCTTGCGCGTTTTTGTGCGCGTAAACGCAGAAACCCCACCTTTTGTGGGGTGGGGTTTCTGATGCTGCTGGGGAGCCTGACGATTACCTACTTTCACACGGGTAATCCGCACTATCATCGGCGTGGAG
>NZ_JAMFSB010000437.1 GCF_026225065.1 Paraburkholderia sp.
GATGATGTAGCCGTTCTTCATCTCCAGTTGACCTTCGAAGATATCGGTATTGGGCTTGTGACCGATCGCCACAAACAGACCTTGCAGCGCGAGATCCGTCGCTTCACCAGTCTTCGTATCCTTGATGCGCAGACCTGTCACTCCTGACTGATCACCTGTCACTTCGTCCAGCACATGGTTCCATTTGATGTCGACGATGCCTTCCTTCTGCTTGGCCAGCAGACGGTCGATCAGGATCGGCTCGGCGCGGACTTTGTCGCGGCGATGGATCACCGTCACCTTCTTGGCGATGCCAGAAAGGTAGAGGGCTTCCTCGACTGCGGTATTGCCGCCGCCGATCACCGCCACATGTTGCTGCTTGTAGAAGAAGCCGTCGCAGGTTGCGCAGGCCGACACGCCTTTGCCCATGAACGCTTCTTCCGACGGCAGGCCCAGATACTGTGCCGACGCGCCGGTCGCGATGATCAGCGAGTCGCAGGTGTATTCGGCCGAGTCGCCAATCAGGCGGATCGGCTTCTCGTTGAGCTTCGCCGTGTGAATGTGGTCGAAAATGACCTCGGTGTTGAAGCGCTCGGCGTGCTCCAGGAAACGCGCCATCAGTTCCGGGCCTTGCACGCCGTTCGCGTCGGCCGGCCAGTTTTCGACGTCCGTCGTTGTCATCAGCTGGCCGCCTTGGGCCAGGCCCGTGACGAGGACCGGATTCAGGTTGGCGCGCGCCGCGTAGACGGCGGCCGTGTAGCCTGCGGGGCCGGAACCGAGAATCAGGACTTTGGCGTGTTTCGTGGTGGATGCGGGCATGATCGGAATCCGTTAAAAGCGCCCGGGCTCGCCCATGCGAGGCCGCGCGACTACAGCTGAACGTAAGCTGAAACTGTAGATGGGTATCAGACCAGCATTATAAAGGGCGGCCCGCAGGGCTGCTTCATGAAGCTTCCTGATCGTTCCGATAGCCTGTTGTTGCAGTTTGGCCCGAAAACCACGCCGGCCGGCACCAGTTACCGTCATTTACAGCCTTGTGCGCGACACTGCGTTTACAATAGCCCGGATCGAACGACCCGGCGGCCACGACCGGGCACCCAGCACCGCCTGGGGGCGCGCATTTTGGCCGCACCCGCAACAGGATCAATGGCAAAAGCTACTTATTCCGCGAGCGCGCAGGCATTGCCGCACCGCATGTCGCGCCTCTTCACCGAAATCCGCTGGATCCTGCAGGTCGCGCTCGGCGTTTTCCTGCTGATGGCGCTCGTCAGCTACAGCCGGCACGACCCGAGCTGGACGCATGCTGCACAGGTCGACCACATAGCCAACTGGGCGGGCCGGGTCGGCGCCTGGACGTCCGATATTCTTCTTCTGCTGTTCGGCCTGTCCGCCTACTGGTGGGTGGTGCTGCTCGGCCGCAGCATCTCCGCCAATTACCGGCGCATCACCCGTCACGAGGAACTCAACGAGGACAAGCCACGTGATGCGAGCTGGCTCGCCGAGGTGTTTGCCTTCGTGCTGGTGCTGCTCGCCAGCGACGGCATCGAAGCGCTGCGGATGTGGTCCCTCAAGGTGCAATTGCCGCGCGCGCCGGGCGGCGTGATCGGTGAGGCGGTGGCGCGGGGTGTTTCGCACGCGCTCGGCTTCACGGGTGGCACGCTGGCGCTGATCGTGGCGCTGGCCATCGGCTTGTCGCTGTATTTCCGCTTTTCGTGGCTTTCCGTGGCTGAACGGGTCGGCGAATCGATCATTTCCGCTGTCACGTTTGCCCGTCTGCGCCGCGAGGCCGGCCGCGACCGCAAGCTGGGCGAGGCTGCCGCCGTGAAGCGCGAGGGCAAGGTGGAGCAGGGCCGCGTGCGCATCGAAGAGCACGAACCGGTCATGATCGTGCCGCCCGTGGTCACGCCGGCCAAGTCCGAACGCGTCGAGAAAGAGCGCCAGGTGCCGCTTTTTACAGACCTGCCGGGTGATTCCACGCTGCCGCCCATCTCGCTGCTCGACGCGGCGCCCGCCGCGCAGGAAACCATTTCGCCCGATACGCTCGAATTCACCTCGAGGCTGATCGAGAAGAAGCTGAAGGATTTTGGCGTCGAAGTGAGTGTGGTCGCCGCTTATCCAGGCCCGGTCGTCACGCGCTACGAAATTGAGCCCGCCACCGGCGTGAAGGGCAGCCAGATTGTCGGTCTGGCGAAGGATCTGGCGCGTTCGCTGTCGCTGGTGTCGATCCGCGTGGTCGAAACGATTCCCGGCAAGAATTTCATGGCGCTCGAGTTGCCGAACCAGCGCCGGCAGACCGTGAGCCTCTCAGAGATTCTCGGCTCGGCCATTTATGCCGACGCGGCCTCGCCGCTCACCATGGGCCTCGGCAAGGACATCGGCGGCAAGCCGGTCTGCGCCGACCTTGCCAAGATGCCCCACTTGCTGGTGGCCGGCACAACCGGTTCGGGTAAGTCAGTGGGGATCAACGCGATGATCCTCTCGCTGCTCTACAAGGCGAGCGCCGAGCAGGTCAGGATGATCCTGATCGACCCGAAGATGCTCGAAATGAGCGTCTACGAAGGCATCCCGCATCTGCTGTGTCCGGTGGTCACGGATATGCGTCAGGCCAGCCATGCGCTGAACTGGGCCGTTGCCGAAATGGAGCGCCGCTACAAGCTGATGAGCAAGCTTGGCGTGCGTAACCTCGCCGGCTACAACAACAAGATCGACGAAGCGGCCAAGCGCGAAGAGAAGCTGCCGAATCCGTTCAGCCTGACGCCGGACGAACCCGAACCGCTCACGCGCCTGCCGAATATCGTGGTCGTGATCGACGAACTGGCCGACCTGATGATGGTGGTCGGCAAGAAGGTCGAAGAGCTGATTGCGCGGATCGCGCAGAAGGCGCGGGCGGCCGGCATCCACCTGATTCTGGCGACGCAGCGGCCTTCGGTCGACGTCATCACCGGCCTGATCAAGGCCAACGTGCCGACGCGGATGGCCTTCCAGGTGTCGTCGAAGATCGACTCTCGGACGATTCTCGACCAGCAGGGCGCGGAATCGCTGCTCGGCATGGGCGATATGCTTTACCTGCCGCCAGGCAGCGGTCTGCCGGTGCGCGTGCACGGCGCATTTGTGTCCGATGAGGAAGTGCACCGTGTCGTGGAGAAACTCAGGGAGCAGGGTGAGCCAAACTATATCGAGGGCATCCTCGAAGGTGGTGTAACCAGTGACGGCGACGAAGGATCTGCGGGCAGCGAGGGAACTGGCGCAGGCGGCGGCGAGTCGGACCCTCTGTACGATCAGGCGGTGGAAGTCGTCATCAAGAATCGCCGTGCGTCGATTTCGCTGGTGCAACGGCATTTGCGTATCGGTTACAACCGTGCCGCGCGACTGCTCGAGCAAATGGAGCAATCCGGACTCGTGTCCGCGATGTCGTCGAACGGCAATCGCGAGATTCTCACGCCGGCACGCGAAGCCGAGTAGGCGGGCTCAACCGGGTGGTCTGCTTAGGCGGACACTTAAGTAACCCACGCCCCAACATAGACAACCGGCGAAGCTGAGCTCGCGCTTCGCCGCCCCATCCCCGGCCCGATTCAATTCACGGAGAAAATCATATGCAGCAATACGCTGGGCACCGCGCCCACCCTGACCGTCTCGGACATCTGGTTCGAACGCTCGTGCGCGGGATTGGCAGCGTCGCGATCGGTGCGTCGCTACTGGTCGCGCATCACGCATTCGCGAGCGGTACCGAGCAGCTGAAGGCGTTCGTCTCACAGGTGCATTCGGCGCGCGGCGATTTCGTCCAGCAGGAAGTGCGCGCGCCGAGCAAGGCGCAAAGCGCGAGCGACGCTGCGCAGGTCATGCCGAAAAACAGCACGTCCAGCGGTACGTTTGTGTTCGCGCGGCCGGGCAAGTTCATCTGGTCGTACGAGAAACCCTATCAACAGATTCTGCAGGCAGATGGCGACAAGCTCTACGTGTACGACAAGGACCTGAACCAGGTCACGGTGCGTTCGCTTGGCGGCGCATTGGGCGCGAGCCCTGCCGCGATCCTGTTCGGCAGCAACGATCTGGACAAGAATTTCACGCTGCGCGACGCGGGTGTGAAGGCTGGGATCGATTGGCTCGAGCTGATTCCGAAGGCCAAGGACACGCAGTTTCAAAGCGTGGGCATCGGCTTTCGCGACGGCAATCTGCAAGCCATGGAATTGCACGACGTGTTCGGCAACGTGACCTTGCTGACGTTTTCGAACATCCAGAAAAATCCGCCGTTGCCCGCGGATGCCTTCAAGTTCACTGTGCCGAAGGGCGCGGATGTGATCAACGGCTAAGCGCGCATTGCAGTTGCTGATTTGGTATTACTCGAGGCCGCGCAGGTTTGCGCGGTCTTTTTATTGAGCATTTGCTACCTTGCGCGAAGTAGGAGACCGTCAACCGTTTAGGATGGCTGAGGCCTTATGCAATCAGGTCTTCGAGCTGGCGATTGACCAGAGGCTCGAGTTCTCGCGCTTCTTTCGCGAGGTTGACCTGCTTGGCTGACTTCGCCACTTCGAGCACGTCCGGCTTGATGTCATAGCCTCCTCGCGTGTTCAACCACGCGAGAACGTCCCACAAATGCCAGACCGACGGATTGCCCTCGTGGACCGGGATGGGGAAGTCGGCGGCGTGACTCAGCATTAGCTTGCGCATGTTCTGGCGCGACACACCTGCTACGTCGGCCACATCTGTAAGGCCGACGAAGTCCGGCGCGGCTTCGACAAGGCGGGCCGATGGCACGGCACGCTTCACGTCCTCGAGCGCGCTCATCAGCGCTCCAAGCGCGCTAATACCTTCGCGGGCGAAGACGAGAGCAATGCGCCCCGGCTGCCCGACGCCAATCGTTGCGTCATCGCATCCTGCTTCCGCCAGACGTTCCACGATCTCGTCGTGGTCGCAGTCGTCTGCGGCGAGCTGGTATTTCAAGGTGAAGTCGTATTCCATCTGTTACTCCTGCTTTTCGGCGTTTTTGCTTGCGCTTTGAGGCGCGCGCTTTTGCCGGTGTGTCATGCAATTGTCGACTACCCTTCTGAGAAGCCGAGCGTGATTCCCTGGATTCTTAGGCGTACTCCAGACACTGGTGATGCAGAACTCTCCGCAACGGCATTCCGAGTCGTTGTACGGGCAGTACATTTTCCCCCAGGCGTGCCCTTTGCCACCGCTCCTGATGCGCCAGCCGGATGCTTCGGCATAGGCCAATGCGTCTTCAATTTCCTTCTTTGCGTGCGTCCCTCGAATCATCAATGGCCTCATCATAAGTTCGTTGAGTTAGGTTGTCAATCGACAACCCAATGGATGCAGGCATGCGTCGAGATGCGTCAGCGATTCGTTTTCATAAATGGGAAAGATTGAGGAGATCTATCTCTAAAAAACGCATGCCATATAGTAACTACATCATCCACGCGAGGATTTCGCAATAGAACCGCCCCTCCGCCAGAAGCTATAGGACGAACGGAATGGTCGAGGGAAATGTCGCGAGTGGAGGCACAGACGGAGGGTGGGGAGGCGCGCAAACGGCCCGCCTTGCACGGGCCGTCGAATCGTCGAATGGCTGCTGTTTATGCGTACTCGGTCTTACGTGTCGACACCATGGCGAAGTAGCAGAGAGCGCCGATTGCGAGCGAAGGCAAGGTCGCGCCGAGATTCGGCAGCCATTGATTGATGGCCTGATAAGCGGCGATCCCGATTGCCCACGAGATGAAGGCGCTCAGATGCCAGCCGCCCGAGAAGCCGTACCGGCCCTGCAGGTCGGCGAGCGCGGCGGCCTCGATCCGGCGCTTGCGCACAATGAAGTGATCCACCAGCACCACGCCGAACAGCGGCGCGAACACGGAGCCGATCAGCAGCAGGAAGTTTTGATACTTCGCCATCGGCACAAGCAGGGCGATTGCCGTGCACAGCGCACCGAACCCCGCGGACAGCAGCGGCACCGTTGCGCGTGTCCAGAACGTGCCGGTCGAGACGGCGGCCGAGTGGATATCTGCGAATGCGTTGTCGACTTCATCAATCAGGATCAGCAGCAGCGCGAAGCCGCCGCCTGCTTGCGCGAGCGCGCCGGTCAGCAGCGCGTCGCCACCGCCTGCCGCGAGCCCATAGACCGCCCCGAGCGCGTAGAACCAGATGTTGGCGATGCCGTAGCCGAGCAGCGTGCCGCGGAACGACTCGCCGGCGCGGCGGCCGAAACGGGTGTAATCGGCGATCAGCGGTAGCCACGACAGCGGCATCGCGACAACCAGATCGATCGCGCCGCCGAACGACATGTCCCCGGTGCCCGGACGGCGCATCAGCGCGGCCAGATCGTGCCTTGCAAGCAGATTCCACGACAGCCACACGGCGCCTGCCAGCAGCAGCCAGATTCCCCACGTCCGCAAAAAACGCCGTACGAACGACAGCGGGCCACTGATCGCGAGCAGCGTCGCGAGCAGGCCGAAGACGATTGTCCAGATGAGCGGTATCGAGAGACCGAACGCCTGTTTGGCGAGGGCGTCGGCGGAATCGCGCATCACGATCACTTCGAACGAGCCCCAGCCGACCAGTTGCACGGCATTGAGCACCGCGGGCACGGACGCGCCGCGCACGCCGAGCGTCGGCCGCAGCGAGGACATGGCCGCGAGGCCCGTATCCGTGCCGATCACGCCAGCAAGCGCCAGCAGCACGACGCCGATCACGCTGCCGATGCCGATCGCCGCCAGCGCATACGGCAGCGACAGTCCCGGCACTAGCAGCGCGCCCGCCTGCGCAACCAGCAGGCCGATGCCGAGCGAGAACCACAACGCGAACGCATCGCCGGTGCGGAACGCGCGACGCGCGTCGGGCACCGGCATGAGCGGTGCGTAGGTGGAACCGGCGTCGCCGGCGAGTGGATCTTGTGCCATCAGGTGATGTTCCTGTCGTTGTCTATGTTTGGTCGCGAATTTCGTGCTTGCACACGCTCCAGGCTCGTCGCGGCCTGCTGACTGTCATAATGCAGGACCGTGCCGCAGATTGCGCGCCGGCTGTTTCGCTGGCCGGGCGCGCGTCGTGCTGGGTTTGCGTCATGTTGCCGAACCAGGCCCGGAAAGCCGAGATTATCCACAAAACGCCATGTTTGAAGAAACCCGTGCCAACGTCCCGCTCGCTGAGCGTCTGCGCCCCCGCAATATCGATGAGGTGATCGGCCAGAAACATCTGCTCGGCCAGAACAAGCCGTTGCGGGTCGCTTTCGAGTCGGGCGAGGCCCATTCGATGATCCTCTGGGGGCCGCCCGGCGTCGGCAAAACCACGCTGGCGCGGCTGATGGCCGATGCTTTCCACGCTGAGTTCATCGCGTTGTCGGCGGTGCTATCGGGCGTGAAGGATATCCGCGAAGCCGTCGAGACTGCGCAAGTGCATCGTGCGCATGGACATCAGACGCTGGTGTTTGTCGACGAGGTGCATCGCTTCAACAAGAGCCAGCAGGATGCGTTTCTTCCGCACGTCGAGTCGGGGCTGTTCGTGTTCGTGGGGGCGACCACCGAGAATCCGTCGTTCGAGGTGAACAGCGCGTTGCTGTCGCGAGCGGCGGTCTACGTGCTGAAGAGTCTCGACGACGACGAGCAGCGTGAGCTGCTCGATCGCGCGCAGAAAGAACTCGGCGGCCTGACGTTCACCGACGAAGCCCGCGATGCACTGGTCGGCTCGGCCGACGGTGACGGCCGCAAGCTGCTCAACAATCTCGAAATCGTCGCGCGGGCCGCGGCGCAGCAGAAGACCACGGAGATCGACGGTGCGTTGCTCGGCAGCGCGCTCGCTGAGAACCTGCGCCGCTTCGACAAGGGCGGCGACGCGTTCTATGACCAGATCAGCGCGCTGCATAAGTCCGTGCGCGGCAGCAATCCGGATGGCGCGTTGTACTGGTTCTGCCGGATGCTCGATGGCGGCGCCGACGCACGCTATCTCGCGCGGCGCATCGTACGCATGGCATGGGAAGACATCGGCCTTGCCGATCCGCGCGCCGCCCGTATCGCGCTCGATGCTGCCGAAACCTATGAACGCCTCGGTACACCCGAAGGCGAACTCGCGCTGGCCCAGGCGCTCATCTATCTGGCGGTGGCGCCCAAGTCGAACGCCGGCTATATGGCGTACAACGAGGCACGGCGCTTTGTCAGCAAGGATCAGTCGCGCGGGGTGCCGGTGCATCTGCGCAACGCGCCGACCAAGCTGATGAAGGAACTCGGCTACGGCCACGAGTATCGCTACGCTCACGACGAACCCGACGCATATGCGGCGGGAGAGACCTATCTGCCCGACGGCATGCGCGAGCCGCATTGGTACGAACCGACGCCGCGCGGTCTCGAAGGCAAGATCGGCGAGAAGCTCGCGCGTCTGTCCGAACTCGACACGCAATGGCGCAGCGAGAACAAGCCGAAAAAGAACTGAGCCACCGATCCGCCAGCGGCCCGCGCCGGTGCGCTAAAATCCCGGATTCATACAACGAACTTCCGCCCCAAACCCATGCTTGACATCCAGTTGCTGCGCAAAGACCTCGACGGCGTGGCGAAACGCCTCGCCGACCGCGGCTATACCCTCGACGTGGCGGCTTTCACCGCGCTCGAAGCGGAACGCCGCGCCGTGCAAACCCGTACCGAAGAGCTACAGGCTCGCCGCAACACACTGTCGAAGCAGATTGGCGGGATGAAAGGGCGCGGCGAGGACACCTCGGCGGTGATGGCGGAAGTGGGCGGCATTGGTGACGAAATGAAGGCGTCGGCGGTGCAGCTGGAAGACATCCAGAAGCGCGTGTCCGACCTGATGCTCGGCATGCCGAACCTGGCGCACGAAAGTGTGCCGGTGGGCAAGGACGAAGCTGACAACGTCGAAGTGCGCCGCTGGGGCACGCCGCGCCAGTTCGACTTCGAGGTGAAGGATCACGTGGATGTCGGCACCCCGCTCGGCCTCGATGCCGAGACGGGTGCGAAGCTATCTGGCGCGCGCTTTACGATGCTGCGCGGACAGATTGCGCGTCTGCACCGCGGGCTCGCGCAGTTCATGATCGACACACATACGCTGCAGCACGGCTATACGGAGATCTATACGCCGTACATCGTCAATCCGGAGATTCTGTACGGCACGAGCCAGTTGCCGAAGTTCGCCGACGACATGTTCCGCGTCGAGAAGGGCGGCGGCGAGAATACGGTGACGCAGTATCTGATTTCGACTTCGGAAATTTCGCTGACCAACACGGTGCGCGAGAGCATTGTCGAAGCGGACGCGTTACCGATCAAACTGACGGCGCATTCGCCATGCTTCCGCTCGGAAGCGGGTTCGTACGGCCGCGATACGCGCGGGATGATTCGTCAGCATCAGTTCGACAAGGTTGAGATGGTGCAGGTCGTGGCGCCGGAAACGTCGTATGACGCGCTCGAGCAAATGGTCGGCCATGCAGAGGCGATTCTGCAGAAGCTGGAGTTGCCGTATCGCGTAATTACGCTGTGTACCGGCGACATGGGCTTTTCTGCGACGAAGACGTATGACCTCGAGGTATGGTTGCCGGCGCAGAACACGTATCGCGAAATCTCGAGCTGCTCGAATACCGAGACGTTCCAGGCGCGCCGCATGCAGGCGCGTTATCGCAACGCGCAGGGCAAGCCTGAACTGGTGCATACGCTGAACGGCTCGGGGCTCGCCGTGGGCCGTACCTTGGTCGCCGTGCTGGAGAACTTCCAGAACGCCGATGGCTCGGTGACGGTGCCGACGGCGCTGCGTCCGTACGTCGGTGGCATGGAGCGGCTGGAAGTTTCGGCTGCCTGAAGCTGTGCTACAGGTTTCCCAAGTCGTCGCCTCACAGATTCTGTGAAAAGGGGCTTGGAAACCTGTTTCAACTGTTCTATAATCGCCGCTTCGCCGAGCAACGACCCGCTTGGTTTAGGTGGTGCAGCGTAGTCCAGCAAGCCGTCGAGAATGCCGGAGAGGTGGCAGAGTGGTCGAATGTACCTGACTCGAAATCAGGCGTACGGTTTCCCGTACCGTGGGTTCGAATCCCACCCTCTCCGCCAGAATTCAAAAGAGCCCTGCAGAAGAAATTCCGCAGGGCTTTTTGTTTGTGCGGTTGGTTTGCGATTCGTTTGCAACTCGATATGCGGCGCGCTCACGACCTGCTCATCGCCCGCCCGCCGGAGTAAAATTGGAGCGTGATTGACCCGCAACAAAACCCTCTGGTCCTGCGATGAAAACACCCCCCACTGATCAGCGTTCGCGTAAACGTCCGTCGAACCGGACGCTGACTATCCTGACCTGGCTGGTTGCCATCGCCACGCTCGGTGCGGGCGTCGGTTGGCTCGTCTACAGCTATTTCGTCGATATGGACGTGCCTTACTTCGCTATTCCGCTTGTCCTGTGCGTCCCGGTGATTGTGGCCGTCGCATTCCGGAATATCTGGGACTAGTGGGGCCTAGCCGCCGCCATCCAAACCCAGCGCTTCAACAGCCTGCGGCGAGTCGAACATAGCCGCAGCATCGTGCCCGACCCCGGGCACCTCGATCAGCTTCCATCCAAACGTCCAGCCATTGCGTTTTGCCACTTCCTCGGCCGCGTGAAACGCATGTGTCCCACGGTCATAACGATTGTCCCCTTGCGCACGAGCCTGCTTGCCTTGTGCGAGCCAGCGTTGACGAACGTCGTCTTGCCCGAGCAATACCATCAGCGGCTCAGCCAGATAAGCGCGTAATGCCCTCTCTTCTACTTCGTCCGTGCCGAGACCGCCAAAGCCGAACGGTATTGCGGTTTTCGTATCGGGCAGCACCCAGGTAGACGGATTGGCAACGACCACACGCGCCGCGGGCACGGGCGCGTAGGCGGCGACCCGGTCCACAAACTGCGCGCCAGCAGAATGCCCAAGGAGGATATAAGGCAATTCAGTTTGTCCCGCCGCCTCCCGTGCCCAAGTCACAAATTCCGGTATCAGATCGACGGTGCGCCGCCCACCTGCGGACGTGGCTGAGGCACCCGACGCAAGAGATGCAGACTTGACCCCACCGTACTGATACTCGTCGCGCGGAAACCGCTTTTGATCGAACTGCGGCGCCACCACGATCGCACAGACGCGGTCCGCGAGCGGCCGGGCGTGATCGCGGTAAGGACCGCCGTCGCGTCCGACGCCATGAAACACCAGCAGCAAAAGCCTCGGCTCGCAGCCGCTTGGCCTGTAGGTAAACACCGGCAAATCGACACCACCTATCGAAGCCATCTGTTGCGTATTCCCTGGCCCAATGGGTTCGGCAGACGCTTGTGTCATGCCAGCGGAAAACACAAACGCGCCGAGTAAAGCGCGCACCATCCGCCAGCCGTTTACGCGTCCCGATTGACCGCTTTCATTTTCATGTCTGCGCACGTTTTCCGCCCACGTCGGTTTGCTTACGAGGCGTCAATTATGCCTGGTCGCGCTTAGCCGACGCAGCTTCCCAGCTTTTCCCCGCACCCCGCCGAGGCCTGCTCTCTCGGCATCCCACCCCTAATTTCCACGACGCCCCTGCATCCGATCTCACACCTGCTGCGTATTTCGATCATGGGCGCGCAAATCCAATCAAATCCCACTCTCACGGGCGCCCGTTCCAAGCTGGAGACCTGCTTATGAGTCACCCCGTTTCGAACCCGCAGCCACACGGTCAACGGATCGCGATCGTCGGCGCCGGCATTTCGGGACTGGCAAGCGCCTACCTGCTGTCGAAGCACAATCAGGTGACGCTCTTCGAGGCCGGTTCTTACCCCGGCGGCCACACGAACACGGTCGACGTGAAGCTCGAAGGCCATATCCATCCCGTCGACACCGGCTTTTTGGTCTTCAACGATCGCACTTACCCGAATCTGATTGCGCTGTTCGCCGAACTGGGCGTACAAGCGCATCCGAGCGAAATGACGTTCTCGGTGTCACTCGATGAAGGCCGCCTCGAGTGGGCGGGCACTAACCTCAACACCGTGTTCGCGCAGCGCCGCAACATGTTCTCGCCGACCTTCATCGGCATGTTGCGCGACATCATGCGTTTTAACGGCAGCGCCGAGCGCAATCTCGACGTCGCGGCGCAGACCGGCGCGTCGATGGGCGATCTCCTCGCGGCCGGCGGCTACGGCGGCGCGTTTCAGCAACACTACCTGCTGCCGATGGCCGCCGCAATCTGGTCGAGCGCCACCGCCGACGTGCTGAGTTTCCCCGCCACCACATTCCTGCGCTTCTGCCTGAATCACGCGCTGTTGCAGGTCAATCGCCGCCCACAATGGAAGACGGTGGTGGGCGGTGGCCGCGAATACGTGCGGCGGATCGTCGGCAAGCTCGACGACGTGCGCATCGGCACACCCGTGCGTGGTGTGCGTCGCGACGCGGACGGCATCGACGTGTTGACCGACAGCGGTCCGCAGCGCTTCGATGCGGTGATTCTAGCCACGCATGCACCCGACACGCTCCGCATGCTCGACGACGCCGACGAATCCGAACGCAGCGTGCTGCGCGCCGTGCGCTATCAACCGAACGTCGCCGTGCTGCATACCGACACGAACCTGTTGCCGCGCTGCCGCCGCGTCTGGTCGGCGTGGAACTATCTGGGCGGCCGGCATCTGGACGGCTCACGCCCGGTCTGCGTCAGCTATCTGGTGAACCAGTTGCAGCCGTTGCCATTCGATACACCGCTAGTCGTCACGCTGAATCCGGTGGCCGAACCGGCGCCGGGCACCGAGTTGCGCCGCTTCGTCTACGACCACCCTCTATTCGATCTGGCCGCGATCGACGCACAGCATCGTTTGCCTTCGCTGCAAGGCCGTCGTCGCACCTGGTTTGCGGGTGCATGGACTGGCTACGGCTTCCACGAGGACGGCCTGAAATCTGCACTGCGGGTCGCGGCCGATTTCGACGCTTTGCCGGCATGGGCCAAGCTATGAGCAGCAGCGCGCCACAGGAGCATCGCGAAAGCGCCGCGTGGCTTCTAGTCGGCCGCGTGATGCACGAGCGGTTGCGACCGCGGCATCATCGCTTCGCGTATCCGGTGTTCTACGTGCGCTGCAATCTCGCCCGCCTCGCCACGCTCGATAGCTGGTGGTTCGGCATCGACCGCTGGGGTCCGCTCAGCCTGTTCGCGCGCGATTACGGCCCCTGTGACGGTAGCGATCTCGACACATGGATGCGCGCACAACTAGCCGAGGCCGGCGTGCCGGCGGACGGCGATATCTGGCTACAGGCTTTTCCGCGCGTGTTCGGCTATGCGTTTAATCCAGTCAGTTTCTGGTTTTGCCACGACCGCGATGGTGCACTGCGCGCGCTGCTCGCCGAAGTGCGCAACACGTTCGGCGCGCGCCACAGCTATCTGTTGACCGCGGACGGCGGTGGGCCGATCGATGCATCCACCGAGCTGACTTGCCGCAAAGTGCTGCACGTCTCGCCGTTTTGCCGGGTCGAGGGCAGCTACCGCTTCCAGGTTCGCGAGTCGCATCACGCGTCATCGGTGGTCATTGACTATCACGATGCCGATGGCTTGCTGATCCGCACATTGCTCGGCGGCCGTTCGTACCCGCTGACGCGCAGCGCCGCGCTCCGCGCACTCGCGCGTCAGCCGTTGCTCACGCTTGGCGTGGTCGCGCGCATTCACTGGCAGGCGCTGCGGCTCTTCCTCAAGAAAGTGCCGTTTTACGGCAAACATCCTGCGCCGGGCCGCACCGCCGACGTCCCCACCCACCTTCGTGCAGCCGGTCGTGAAGCCGGAGCCCCGCACCATTCTTCGTCGATTGAGGAGATTCAGCCATGACGCTTTCAAGGACCCTGAGCGGAAGCGAATCCGCCCCTGCGTCGGGCCGGTTGTTTTTGTCGTTGCTCGAGCGGATTCGCGTCGGGCACCTGGTACTCATCACGCCCGATGGTCAACCGCGTGTGTTCGGCGATCCGCATGCGTCGCCGGGTGCGCGGCTCGAACTGCGCGACTGGCGTGCGTGCGGTGCTATCTTGCGCAAAGGCGATATCGGCTTTGCCGACGCATGGCGCGCATTCTGGGTCGACACACCGGATCTGTCCGCACTCCTGCGCCTCGCGATCCGCAACGAACGCGCGTTGCAGCGCACGGTCTATGGCGGTTGGCTTGCGCAGGTCTGGTACGGTCTGCGGCATCGCTTGCGCCGCAACACTCGCTCAGGCAGCCGTCGCAACATCCACGCGCACTACGACATTGGCAATGCCTTCTACGAGCGCTGGCTGGACCCGAGTTTCACGTACTCGAGCGCTGTATTCGACGGCCGCTTCGATACCTCGCTCGAAGAGGCGCAGCACGCCAAATACCAGCGCATCATCGATACGCTTGGCTTGCGGGCCGGTATGCGCATCCTCGAAATCGGCTGCGGCTGGGGTGGTTTTGCGATGCATGCTGCGTGTCAGGGCATTCATGTGCACGGCGTGACGATCTCAGCGGCACAACTCGCATTCGCGCTGCAGCGCGTTCAAGAGGAGGGCCTGGGAGGCCATGTCACTCTAGAGTTGCGCGACTATCGCACGCTGACCGCCCAGTACGACGGCATCGTCTCGATCGAGATGTTCGAAGCGGTAGGCGAGCGGTTCTGGCCTACGTACTTCCGCATCCTGCGCGAGCGCCTTTTGCCTGGCGCGCGCGCGTTGGTGCAGACCATCACGATCGACGACTCGCACTTCGCCGCGTATCGCGCCACTAGCGACTTCATCCGCGAATACATTTTCCCGGGTGGCATGCTGCCGAGTCCGGAGCGTTTTATCGCGGTAGCGAAGCGCTCCGGGCTCGCGGCTAACGTGTCGTTGGCCTTCGGCCGCGACTATGCCGAGACACTGCGGCGTTGGCGCAGTGCCTTCGAGTATCAACTCGAGGCGATTCGCGCGCAGGGCTTCGACGAGACGTTCGTGCGGACATGGCGTCTATACCTCGCGTAGTGCGAGGCGGGTTTCGACGAACGCCGCACAGACGTGATGCAGTTCGTGGTTGCTTCGGCTCGTTGAACTGCGCGCGCTTTCCGCGTTGGTGCTGCTGTTGTGGGCCGCTTCGGCGAGCGCCGACTGGCGCAGCGACGTGCCGTCGGCGCGTCTCC
>NZ_JAMFSB010000438.1 GCF_026225065.1 Paraburkholderia sp.
CAGTGAAAACGACCATTGCCGTCGCTCTCCTTGCACTCGCCTTGACGGGCTGCGGGTCCGCCGCCGACAAAGAAGCGGCGCGCGACAACGACTTCGCCCATTCAGAACGCCGGCTCGATGCGGCGCAGACGAATGCCACCATAAACTGCCGCGATCAGGCGCAATGCGATCAGGCGTGGCAGCTGACGAAGAACTACGTGGCGCAGCATTCGGAAGAGCCGGTGATCCGCGCGGATGCCACGTCGATCGAGTCCGACGTGCCGGGCAGTTCGGGCCACGCTGTCTATTCGGCCGCCCGGGTGGCGAAGGGAAGCGGCGCGACGATTACCCTGTACGCGCAATGCCGCGCCATGTACGGCCCCGATCACTCGATGGGCTCGGACTACGACGAATGCGTCAAGAAGATCACGACGACCCAGAACGGCTTCGCGCTGTACCTCGAGCAGCATACGTCGGCTAACTGACAGCCGAATGAAGGTGATAGGTTGTCGGCAACCCTGAATGGCCGCCGACAACCCGCCGCACCGCCTAACCTTCGCGGCGGCGAAACTCGCCGAGCCATTCCGACAGCGCATTGACCGCGTCGAGCGTCACCGCGTTGTAGAGCGACGCGCGCAGGCCACCGATCGAGCGGTGACCTTCGAGACCGTGAAAACCTTCGCGACGCGCCGTTTCGAGGAAGTGCGCCTCCAACTCC
Organism: Paraburkholderia sp.; assembly: GCF_026225065.1. Classification (GTDB taxonomy): domain Bacteria; phylum Pseudomonadota; class Gammaproteobacteria; order Burkholderiales; family Burkholderiaceae; genus Paraburkholderia. The sequence continues at coordinate 698 of NZ_JAMFSB010000438.1, forward strand.
GGTGTGGGCAGGCGGAACGCCACATTCATCGTCGAACGGCAGGACCGCTCTCCGTGCACGCGATAGAACCCCTGCTCTGCGTCGAGCGCACCATACAGCGCATCGGCTTTGGCGCGGTTGATCGCGGCCATCGCCTCGACACCGCCGACTTCATCGCGCAGCCAGCGCGTCACCAGCATCAGCACATAGATCGCAAATACCGGCGGCGTGTTATAGACCGAGCGCGCGGCGATATGCGTGCGGTAGTCGAGCAGGGTGGGCAAACCAGTAATCGCGCGGCGGGCGAACTCGTCGCGCAGGATTACCACTGTGACGCCGGCCGGCCCGAGGTTCTTCTGCGCATGCGCATAGATCATCGCGTAGCGCTCGGTGTCTATCGGCGCGGCCAGCAGGTTGGATGACATGTCGCACACCAGCGGCACTTCAGGCAAGCCCGGTGTGCCGGCGAATTCGAGGCCTTCGACGGTCTCGTTGGACACGTAGTGCAGGTAGGCCGCGTCTTGCGAGAGCTGCAGTTCGTCGGCCGCAGGCAGGCGTCGGTAACCCTCGGCGCGGCCATCCCACAACACGCGCGTGTCGCCTTCGAGCCGTGCTTCGACTGGGGCCTTGGCGCTCCAGTAGCCCGACACGATGTACTCGGCGTGGCGGCCGCTTGCGCGCAGGAAATTCATCGGCAACATCGAGAATTGCAGACTGCTGCCGCCCTGCATGAACAGCACATGATAATGCGCCGGGATGCCGAGCAGCGCGCGCAGATTGCGCTCGGCTTCGTCGAGCACGCCGCGAAACCACTCCGAGCGGTGGCTCATTCCGAGTACCGAGAGACCTGTCTCCGGCAGCGCCTCGATAGCGTCGCGCGTCTCGCGCAGGACTGAGGCCGGCAGGGCGCCTGGCCCCCCGGAAAAATTCATTGCGTTATTCATTCAGACCGCCGTGCGACGCTTCATCAACCGCTCGAATGCGTCGACGATATGTTGGACAAAGGGATTCTTGTGGGCCAATGCGCCCGTGCCACGCTCATAGTGGGCGAGCATTGTAGCGTTTGCCTCGAAGACGAACACCTGGCCATCGGGCAGCAAGGTGAAGTCGATGCCGCCGTAGTCGAGATCGAGCCGGCGGCCGATCTCCACAATCGCCTGCAGCGCGCGTTGGCCCAATGCCGCGGCCGGGTCCTGCAGGAAGCGTCGTTCTTCGTCGAGCTTCCACGCGTGGGCTTCCATGTCCGCCGAGAAGTAGTGGACCATCCAGTTCGGTGAGATCGCCAGATGATACGGAAACGGTTCGCGGTCGACGAAGATCATCCGGTACTTGCGGTAGTAGCCGTCTGCCGAGCGGGTGTCGCGAAACGCGGTCAGATATTGCGGGCCCTCGCTATCGCAAAGCCGGGCCTGCAGCGCGGTGAAATCGTCGCAGCGGACCAGACCTTCGCCGCCATGCGTGGCGGCAGGTCGGGCCAATACCGGCAACGCGATGGCGTGATCTTTGAGCAGGCCGGCGAGCGCGATGTCGGAGGACGGCGCGGCGTCGATACGCACGCACGCTGCCACCTGCACGTCGGGCAGGTCGCCCAGCAACGTGGGTGTCCGGTCGCGGGCGGTTCGCCCGATCGCCACGGGCGGGTTGAGCAGAGGCTGGGCGAGGCGGGACGTGAAGCGTTCGAGCCGTGCAGCGAGCGGTGCTGCGATATCCGGTTCGCCGATTGCATTGAACACGAGATCGAACGGCGGGAGCTGCTCGTCTTCCGCGTCGGCGGCGTAGTCGATGGCGTACTTGATCCGGCAGTTGACCGCGCCCGGCAGCAAGCCCTCGAACGGCACGTTGCCGGAGGCGCGCGCAGAGCAGAGCACCAGCACCCGGCGCACCTGACCCGGCGCTTCTTCAACAAAAACGCGCTGGATCCGATAGGCGCGCTCGCGATACGCGTCGGCCTCGGTGGCGCGTCCGGCTGAAGCGTGGATTGCGGCGAGATTCTGGCAGGCAACCGCGACGTTCGGGTCGAGCGTCAGGACGAGCTGGTACCAGCCTGCCGCGATCTCCAGATCACCCTTCATGAAGTAACCGGTGGCGACGTCGCACAGATTCGCTGCGCTCGCTTCGGCAGAACCGCTCGCGTAGGCATCCAGCGTGTGGGCTGCGATCAGATGGGCGACGGCGCCGAGCTCGTCGCCGGCTGCGCGTCTAGCGTCGGCGAGGGCGCGATGCAGGGCGGGGTCGAGCGGGAAGGCAGGCGCCGGATCGGCGAGTAGTGCACCTGCATGGGGACCAAGGTGGCCGTCTGAATGTTCTGGATCTCGAGTCATATTCCTGCGAAATGAGCGTCGTGGTGATGCGCCACTGCGCGTCCGAAGGATAGTGGGCGCGCGAGTGATCCAGATTACAGCCGTTCGCGCGCCCGTTACAGAAATTTACGCAGACGATTAGAAGCGCATTCCCGTGGAGCAGCCGCCCGCGAACGCGCCGCCGCTGCCGCCCCCTGCGCCGCAGAAAACGCCGCAGCCTGAGAGCGAAGCGGTCAGCACGATGCTGGCTAACCCGGCGCGGAAGAGGTTCGACCGGTTTCGACGGCGCTGCGAACGCTCAGCTTCCATGGGATGCAAACCGGCACGTTTAACATCGGGAAGGGCATGTGATGAGCAGGTCATGCTCGATGAACTAAACAGGGTAAAGCGCATAAGAACTCTGAATGGAATGACAACGATGGGCGGCCACCTTCGATCGAAAGCAAGTCGTAATATTCGAGATTGGGTAACCACAGTGCCACGACCCTAACGCAGCACCGTACGCGCTTCAAATACGCAGAATCCGAAAATCAGAGGAGATTGTCAGCTACATGGTCGACCCTTACACCTGCCTCGCTGATAGAATGCGTGAGCCGCAACGTAGTGGACTGCAGATGAGATTGCTTGATGCGTTAGTTGAACAGCGGATAGCCGCCGCGGCAGCACGCGGTGAGCTCGACGATTTGCCGGGAACGGTCGTAGCGCCTGGCCTGGGGGACGATGCTCAGGTTCCTCGGGAAGTGCACGCGGCGAATCGAATCCTGAAAAATGCGGGCTTCGTACCGCCGGCCGTCGAACAACTGCGGGCGCTGTCCGATCTGCAGGAAGATCTGAATGCGGTCAGCGACCGCGCCACCCGTTGCCGTCTTCACGCGCGTATGCTGGCTCTGCACATGGCGCTCGAATCGCTGCGCGGCGGTCCGCTGGTTCTGCCGCGCGAATATTGCCGGCGGATTGCCGAACGCCTCTCTGAGCGTGCCGCCAGTGATGTGGCCGGCGCACTCTCCGGTGAACCGGGGCCGCAGTGAGCGGGCCGCTTGCGAACACTGCAGTGCATGCAGGTTCGGCGGTCTCATCCGATGCGCCCGAACCTGTTGCCGGCGCAACGTCTACACCCGTCGGGCATGGTGATTCAACCAGTAGCGCCCACAGCGCACTCCTTGAGCCCGGCCAGGCGCCGATGGCTGACGAATTCCCGGTTGCTCCCGTCTCTTTTCCGCAACGCGATCTGCATTTCATGAAGTTGGCGCAAGCCGCCGCTGAAGAAGCGCGTGCGGCTGGAGAAGTGCCGGTCGGCGCGGTGCTGGTCCGCGGCGACGAGGTCATTGCGAAGGGTTTCAATCATCCGATCGGTGCACACGACCCATCTGCTCACGCCGAGATGGTGGCGTTGCGCGCCGCCGCGCAGGCGCTCGAGAATTACCGTTTGCCTGGTTGTGAGCTCTACGTAACGCTTGAGCCTTGCCTGATGTGCGCCGGTGCGATCATGCACGCGCGGATCGCCCGCGTGGTGTTCGGCGCCCGCGACCCGAAGACGGGCGCTTGTGGCAGCGTGGTCGATGCGTTTGCCAATCCGCAGCTAAATCATCACACGACCGTGGTGGGTGGTGCGCTGGAAGACGAGTGCGCCGCGGCGCTTAAGTTCTTCTTTGCCGACCGGCGTCGTGCCGTGCGGGAAGCCCGCGAGGCTCGCGATGCTCTCGACGCCGCGCGAATCGAACCGCCGCCTGCCGAATCGCTCTAAAATCCATCATTCCCCTCATCGGCGTCGATCATGATCGCCCATCGCACTTTCGAACTGGTCGCGCCGTCAGGCTATCCGCACGACCCCGAAGCGATTCACCGCGCTCTGCACCGTCTGCACGCAGAGGGACATCGTGTGGAGGGCGTCAATGCTACCGAACGCCGCTATCAGCGTTTTGCCGGTACCGACGGCGAGCGCGCGGCCGAGTTGAACCGTTTGGCCGACCCGTCGCGCAAGCTGCCGGACATCGTGCTGGCGGTGCGCGGCGGCTATGGTGCGATGCGCATCCTGCATGGGCTCGATTACGAGGGCTTGCAACGGCGGCTCACCGATCAGCCGGTTGCGTTAGTCGGACACAGCGATTTCACGGCCATACAGATGGCGCTGCTGGCGCGCGCCGGGCTGAAAACTTTCGGCGGTCCGATGCTGATGGGTGATTTCGGCGCACCCGATCTGAGCGAATTCACCATGCAGCACTTCTGGGCGGCGCTGACCAAGCCAAACTTCACGATAACGAGTACCGTGCCTCAGGCGCAGACGGTCGACGTCAGCGGGATGCTGTGGGGCGGCAATCTGGCGGTGTTGGCTTCGCTGGTCGGCACGCCCTATATGCCGCCGGTGGATGGTGGCATCCTGTTCGTCGAGGACGTCAACGAACAGCCATTCCGGCTCGAGCGCACGCTGTATCAACTGCATCTGGCCGGGATTCTCGAGCGGCAACAGGCTCTCGTCATTGGTGATTTCTCAGGCGGCAAGCCGTTCGAATACGACAACGGCTACGATCTGAATACGATGATCGAGCATGTGCGCTCGGTGATCGGCATTCCGGTGATCACCGGGCTGGAGTTCGGCCATATCCCGAACCTGGTGACGCTGCCGGTCGGTGCGGATGCGCATCTTGTCTCAGACCCGCACGGCTTTAAGATGACGGTGTCGGAGTATCCTCATCTGAGCTGACGGATGACTCATCTGGGGGCGAAGCGGGCGTTGCTCGCTTTATTTTTGCGCTACCAACGCAACTAACGGTCATGTTTTATTAGTAACAGCGGCGGCGTAGCAGGACAGATGAAACAGATTTTGTTGACAAAATTTGCCTCTAAAAACGTGGTTGATTTCCTCAGACAGAACTGTATTCCAATTATGACGGGCGTTTCCGGCAGATCAAGAGGTCTACGATTTTGCGTCCGAACCCAATCGCGGAAAATTCAATATTGAAATTGTTGACAATCATTGTGTCCATCCTATGATGAGCAACATAACGGAACGGACATCATGTCGACCTCATCCTCTGCCATTGCGAATGGTTCGAAGCCCGAAGCGCTCGCCGAGCGCATTCGCGCCGCGATCCTTGAGCATCGACTCGCACCTGGGGCCAAGCTGACAGAAGCACAGTTATGCGAAGTATTCGGCGTCAAGCGCGGGCCGATCCGCCAGGCGCTCGCGTTGCTGGCGACCGATCACCTCGTCGATCTCGAGCCGAACCGCGGCGCTTTCGTCGCGAGTCCGTCGCTGCAGGAAGTGCACGAGGTGTTCGAGATGCGCCGCATCATCGAACTGGCAGTGGTGGAGAAGATCTGTGCCGGTCATGGACCGCGCCGTCTGAAGAATATCGGCAGCATGATCGGCCGCGAGCGCAAAGCGTTCGAAACGCGTGATTTTTCGGCCTGGATCCGGCTTTCGGGTGAGTTTCACACGGAACTGGCATCGCTCACCGGCAATACGGTGCTGTGTAACTGTCTGAATGGACTGGTTGCACGCTCGACCTTGATTTCGGCTTTGTACGAGTCGCTCGGCCGCAGCCCGTGCTCGTTCGAAGACCACGAAGCGATTCTCGCCGCGCTCGACGCCGGCGATGCGAAGGAGGCAGCGGCCCTGATGTCGCGCCACTTGCAAAGCGTCGAACTGAAGATGCTCGATAGGCCAGCACGCGGTGCAGCGGATCTGCACGAAGTGTTTGGCGCAAGACCGGTAAAAACCGTGTCGTCTTGAGGCAGCCTGCCCGTGCGCGTTGATCGACGCGCATCACGGAGCAGGAATTGCGAGGGGCACGCGTTGCACTGAATTTGAACTGACGAATCATCGCGAACCGGCGATGTGGATAAGTACGTCCATACGCTTCGCACGCGGCTGCCTGGACCGGGCCGCATGCACGCGAGAACGCTTCGGCGCGAGCACGCGGTGAGTGGCGAAGCGATAACAATAAGTACTTAGTTATGCTTATCTGTATGGATAGGCATCCAGGTACAGGGACAACCGCGGGAACGTCGTACGGGCACGATCCATCCCGACCGGGAAGAGGTTGTGCGTGACAGATGCAGTGCCCGTCGACGGGAAATCGGCGGTCCCCTTAAACCCAAGGAGAAGTCATGGCTCAGTTCAGTGCTGTACCGGGTAATTCTGCTATTCCTCCGAATTCTGCCTTCGATAACGAAGGCTCGTCGGGCGATCCCGGCGTGCCTGCCGGCTATAGCGAACGTCTGTACAACGAAGATCTCGCGCCGCTGCGCCATCAGACCTGGAGCGCGTACAACATCTTCGCGTTCTGGATGTCGGACGTGCACAGCGTGGGCGGCTACGTGTTCGCTGGCAGTCTGTTCGCCCTCGGTCTCACGAGTTGGCAGGTGCTGATCGCGCTGCTGGTTGGAATCACGATCGTCAACGTGTTGTGCAACCTGATCGCCAAGCCGAGCCAGCAGAACGGCGTGCCGTATCCGGTCGCCTGCCGTGCGACGTTCGGCGTGCTCGGAGCGAACATTCCTGCCGTGATTCGCGGTCTGATCGCTGTCGCCTGGTATGGCATTCAGACCTACCTTGCGTCGAGCGCGCTCGTGATCGTCGTGCTCAAATTTGTTCCGCAATGGTTGCCGTATGCGGACATGCACCAGCATGGATTCATGGGACTATCCGCTATCGGCTGGGGCGGCTTCATGCTGCTGTGGGTGCTTCAGGCCCTGGTGTTCTGGCACGGCATGGAAACGATCAAGAAGTTTATCGATTTCGCGGGACCGGCCGTGTACGTGGTGATGTTTATCCTGGCGGGCTATATGGTGTGGCGCGCCGGCTGGCAGAACATTGGCATCAACCTGGGCGGCGTCAAATATCACGGCCTCAGCGTGGTGCCGGTGATGATTACGGCGACCTCGCTGGTGGTGTCGTACTTCTCGGGCCCCATGCTTAATTTTGGAGACTTCTCGCGCTACGGCAAGAGCTTTCGCAGCGTGAAAAAGGGCAATTTCTGGGGTCTGCCGGTCAACTTCCTCGCGTTCTCGCTGGTGACCGTGGTGACGACCGCCGCCACGCTGCCGGTATTCGGCCAGCTGATTACGGACCCGGTGGAAACGGTGGGCCGGATCGACTATCCGACCGCAGTGATTCTCGGCGCGTTGACCTTTACGATTGCGACGATCGGGATCAATATCGTGGCTAACTTCGTCTCGCCGGCCTTCGATTTCTCGAACGTCGCGCCGCGTCTGATCAGTTGGCGCATGGGTGGAATGCTGGCAGCGGTCGCGTCGATTTTCATCACGCCGTGGAATCTGTTCAATAACCCGGCCGTGATTCACTACACACTCGACGTGCTGGGCAGTTTTATCGGACCTTTGTATGGTGTCCTGATCGTCGATTTTTACCTGGTGAAGCGCCAGAAAATCGTCCTGGACGATCTCTACAGCGTGTCCGAAACGGGTAGCTACTGGTATCGCAATGGCGTGAACTACAAGGCTGTAGCTGCGTTGTTGCCTGCGGCGGTGATCGCGGTGGTCTGCGTGATGGTGCCGTCGTTGAACGGCATGGCGAATTTCTCGTGGTTTATCGGTGCCGCGCTTGGTGCCGTGTTCTATCGTGTACTGACTATCCGGTAAGCGTGTTGCAACAGGAGTTCGAAATGCGTATCAAACTGATCAACCCGAACACGACGCAGCGTATGACCGACGCGATGGGGCGCTGTGCAAGGGAGGTCGTGGCGCCTGGCACCGAGGTGATCGCGGTCAGCCCGACCATGGGGCCGCCGTCGATCGAAGGCTACTACGACGAAGCGCTCGCCACCCCCGGCCTGCTGGCCGAGGTTGCGGCAGGCGAGCGCGACGGCTGCGACGGCTACGTGATTGCGTGCTTTGGGGACCCCGGTCTGTATGCGGCTCGCGAGCTGGCGCGTGGGCCGGTGATCGGCATTGCCGAGGCGGCGATGCACGTGGCGAGCGTGCTGGCGCCGTCGTTTTCGGTCGTGACGACGCTCGCGCGTACCTGCGGCATGGCCTGGCATCTGGCCGAGCGCTACGGCATGACGCGTTTCTGCAACAACGTGCGCGCGACCGATGTGGCCGTACTCGAGCTCGATCAGCCGGGTTCGGAGGCACGCCGCATCATTCTCGACGAGTGCCGCCGGGCGCTCGATGAGGACGGCTCGTCGGCGATCGTGCTCGGCTGTGCCGGGATGGCCGAGCTCTGTGCGGAGATTCAGGGCGAGCTGGGCGTGCCGGTGGTCGAAGGCGTGACGGCGGCCGTGAAATGGGTTGAGGCGCTGGTCACGCTGCGCCTCGGCACGGCCAAGCGCGGCGATTACGCGCGGCCGCTCCTGAAACGTTATGACGGCGCCTTCGAAGCGTTTAGTCCGACGGAGGTGCATCCCCTCCGGCCGCCGTCGCGTTTCGGGCGTTGATGCGCCTGGGGTCACCCACCCACATACACTCTTTCTGACACGCACTATCTGGCCGGGTGTATGGGCGCACCCGGACGTTTTCGTTACACTGGTTCCACCAGACGCTGGGCGGATCAGACGGGCATTTTCGGCGGTTTCCACCGGCGTCGCGGCGAGATTCAGGCGAGTTTCCAGTTTTTCCACTCCCTTTTGTCAGCACGCATTCGTCAAACCATGCCACTCGACTCGAACTATCCACGCAACCTGATCGGCTACGGCCGCCACCCGGTGCAGGCAAACTGGCCGGGACGGGCGCGCGTCGCGGTGCAATTCGTGCTCAATTATGAAGAGGGCGGCGAAAACTGCGTGTTGCACGGCGATCCGGGTTCGGAGCAGTTCCTCTCGGAGATCGTCGGCGCGGCGGCCTATCCGGCACGTCACATGAGCATGGAGTCGATCTACGAATACGGCTCGCGCGCCGGTGTCTGGCGCATCCTGCGCGAATTCGAAAAGCGCGGCTTGCCGCTGACGGTCTTCGGTGTCGGCATGGCTATCGAGCGTCATCCAGATCTCGCCCGCGCGTTCGGAGAACTGGGGCACGAGATCGCCTGCCACGGTTACCGCTGGATTCACTACCAGGACATGTCGCCGGAAAAAGAGGCGGAACATATGCGCCTTGGCATGGAAGCGATCGAACGCGTGACGGGTGAGCGTCCGCTTGGCTGGTACACCGGCCGCGACAGTCCCAATACGCATCGCCTCGTCGCCGAATACGGCGGTTTTCTGTACGACTCGGATTACTACGGCGACGACCTGCCGTTCTGGATGGACGTCGAAGTCAGCGGCGGCGCGAAATCACCGCAACTGATCGTGCCGTACACGCTCGACACCAACGACATGCGCTTTGCGAGTCCGCAAGGCTTCAACACCGCCGATCATTTCTTCACGTACCTGCGCGATGCTTTCGACGTGCTTTACGAAGAGGGCGACGAAGCGCCGAAGATGCTTTCAATCGGCATGCATTGCCGACTGCTGGGCCGTCCGGGCCGCTTTCGCGCGCTGCAGCGCTTCCTTGATCACATCGAACAGCACGATCGCGTCTGGGTGACGCGGCGCGTCGATATTGCGCGGCACTGGCGCGAGCACCATCCTTACCAACAACACCACCGCGGGGCTGCGGCATGAAGGCGATGCAATACACTCTGGATCAACTGAACAGCATTTCCACCGACGCGTTCGTCGCGGCGCTGTCGGGCATTTTCGAGCACTCGCCCTGGGTCGCGGAACTCGCGGCGGAGCAACGGCCTTTTGCCAGCATCGACACACTGCATCACACGATGTCGAACGCGGTCGAAACGGCAGATGAGGCGAAGCAACTCGCACTGATCAACGCCCACCCGGAGCTCGCGGGCAAGGCCGCCGTGCGCGGCGAACTGACGGCAGAGTCGACCCGCGAACAGAGCGGGGCGGGCCTGTCGCAGTGCACGCAGGAAGAATTCGACAGACTGGTGGCGCTGAACGCCGCATATCGCGAGAAGTTTGGCTTTCCGTTCATTCTCGCGGTTCGCGGGTACGACCGCCACGGCATCATCGCCAACTTCGAAACGCGCGTGAACAACAGCCACGCCGACGAATTGCGCGCGAGCCTCGACCAGATCTACCGTATCGCGCGCTTCCGGCTCGACGACCTGATCGACGCGTAACTGCGCATCAGTATCAGCACGCCCGCGCGGCTCTCTTACGCGGCGCTGCGACCCTCGAACCGAAGCGTTTTTTGGCACTATTAGAAAGGAAGACAAAGATGGCACTCCCGATTCTCGACCCCAACGCACCGGACTTTACCCGCCGCTATGTGAACCTGGCGGACCCGCGTCTCGGCGCGCAGGCGCTCGAGGCTAGCGACGATTTCTTCGCGCCGAAGGAACGGATGCTGAATCCGGAACCTGCCGTCTTTATTCCGGGAAAATACGACGAGCACGGCAAGTGGATGGACGGTTGGGAAACGCGCCGCAAGCGCACCACCGGCTACGACTGGTGCGTGGTGAAGCTCGCGCGTCCGGGCGTGATCAAGGGTCTCGACCTCGATACGAGCCACTTCACAGGTAACTTCCCCCCGGCGGCTTCGGTGGAAGCGGCGCGCGTGGTGGACGGCCAGCCGAACCAGTCGACCCAGTGGACCGAAATCGTCCCGTCGACCACGCTGCAAGGCAACAGCCATCACTATCACGAAGTCAGCGACGCCAACGCGTACACCCATCTGCGTGTCAACATCTACCCGGACGGCGGGATCGCGCGTCTGCGCGTCTACGGCCAGCCGCAAGTGGACTGGGCCGGCGCGAGCCGCACTGAGCAATTCGATCTGGCCTCGATGGAAAATGGCGCCTACCTGGTCGCCGCGAACAACCAGCACTTCGGCGCAGCGTCGACGATCCTGATGCCGGGTCGTGGCGTGAACATGGGCGACGGCTGGGAAACGCGCCGCCGCCGCGAACCGGGCAACGACTGGGCGATCGTCGCTTTGGCACAACCGGGCGTGATCAGGAAGATCGAAGTGGATACCGCGCACTTCAAGGGCAACTATCCGGACCGCTGCTCGATCCAGGCGGCCTACGTCACGGGCGGCACCGACAGCTCGCTGATCACGCAGGCCATGTTCTGGCCGGCGCTGCTGGGCGAACAGAAGCTGAAAATGGACAACCAGCATTACTTCGAAAGCGAAGTGGCAGCGCTCGGCCCGGTGACGCACGTGCGCTTTAACATCATTCCGGACGGCGGTGTCTCGCGTCTGCGTCTGTGGGGTACGCTCGCATAATGAAAACGCTTGCCATCGAACCGCTGACGAAAGAAGCGTTCGCCCCGTTCGGCGACGTGATCGAACTCGAAGGCGCGAAGCAGATTCCGATCAACCTCGGCACGACGATCCGCTATCACGATCTCGCGAAAGTGGACGTGACGGACGAGGGCGGCCGCACGTTGGTGAACCTGTTTCGCGGTCAGCCGCGCGTGCTGCCGTTCGAGGTGAAAATGCTCGAGCGCCATCCGCTCGGCAGTCAGGCGTTTGTGCCGCTGAACGACAAGCCGTACCTTGTTGTGGTGGCGCCGTCCGGCGAGCTCGATGCTGCGCAGATTCGTGCGTTCGTGACGAGCGGTTGGCAGGGCGTGAACTACGCGAAGGGCGTGTGGCATCACCCGCTGATCGCACTCGGTGAGGTGAGCGATTTTGTCGTCGTGGATCGCGGCGGCGATGGGCTCAATCTTAACGAACAGGATCTCGCCGAGTCGCTGTGGTTGACCGAGGATGCGTTGAGCGTGGCGACGGTTTGATGGAGTAGCCGATCGCGCGTAAGGTGCGATTGCGTTAGACGCAGGAAGAACAAAACGCCTGGGGCATCTGCCTCGGGCGTTTTGTATTGGGCGTCAGCCTTTCGAGCGTCCGCGCCTGGTAAGCAACGGCGACTCTCCGATAACTTCGCGTGACCTTTCCGGAGGCTCTGGCGCCGAAAAGCCGGCGGCTTCGATCACGGGCTTGAGGCTTTTGAACTGAATACTTTTCCGCGGGGTGCGCAGCGACTCCATGCCTTCATTCCACGCGTGCAGCATCTGTTTTGCTACCCCGCGCCATTGAGGCTCGTTCTTTGCCGCCTCGATCAGTTCATAGCCCACTGATACCGCGGAGTCGCATAAGGCCTCCACCATCGCCGTATATTTGGGCGGCGCGATGCCGACGCGGGAGTTGAAAAAACGCTCAAGCGCTTTGCCTGCCGCCCATGTCTTACGGCCATCGACTGGCAGTCCCGGAGGGTTCGCCGCGAAACGCGGATAGGCCTGCGTAGTCACGATGTCGTAGACCGGCGTGAAGGCGACGTCATCGACGGACGTATAGAAAAGAGCGATGTTCTTGGTATGACAATCCGCGTTACGTACCACGTAGTTGCTAAGCAGGTGCCAGCTTAATTGTTCTAGCTGTTGCCGTATGCTGGTCCGATCCAGCAAATACGCTTTCGCGACGTTAAGCACTTTCTCTGTGGTCGAGTTGTATTTCTCATGTGGCGGCAGACCGAGCAAGCCGCACATGTCCTCGACACCATGCACAGGAAACCCTTCGGCGTTAACGTCGAAGCGTTCGACGACGAGTGCCCGGCCATCGTCCGACATCTGGGTGAGTGCCACGGGCGCTACGCCGAGACGTTCGAGCACGCGCATCGAATAGAACTCGTTGAACCCGAGGAACGGCGTATTCTCGTCCGAACCTTTGACAATGTAACGGCTCGTTCGAAGCGTGGGTTTGCCAAGCGGAGCGTCGAAAGCGGGACTGTCAGTCAGACTCTTTTGCGGAGCAATGAATTTTGGCACGGCCCCCGAGATGGCGGCACGCGCATAGTCGCGAACCAGCGCGGCGAAATGCTCCGCCGTGTTGTCGCCATGAAGGATGTCTTTGACATCCAATGCCTGCAACTCGGTGCCGGGCTCGACGCCCTCGGGTGTCACGGTGACACGTCCGATCCCCATTGCACCCACCACTGCGAGTAACGATAGATCCGTGCCGTCGAGCAAGGGTCCAAATTGTTCCCGAATCAGGTTCAGCAAATAGCCTTCGGGCAGATTCTGACGAAAGAACGGATGCAGGTCACGTGGCCAGCGCCATGCCTCCTGGCGCACGGGCATCGTCAGACTGACGAAATCGCTGGAGGCTGCGTCCCGTTCGTATTGAAGGACATAGTCGTCGCGCTCACGAAAAAGCGTGGCGACCTTCCTGCCCTGGACCTGAACATCGAGCTTCATTGGTTAGGTCCCGATTCTGCGCGTTGCTCGGCAAGGATGTCTTCAAGTGTCCGGCCATGGCCGTGTGCAACAACCTTGAGATCGTAGCCTGCCGCCTCGAGTAAGCGCACGAGTACGGATACGCTCATGTCGTTTTTCGCGAGCGTTTCCATTCGTGCGACGGTGGTGCGTGCAACGCCGGCGCGCCGTGCCAGTTCTTCCTGCGACAGGCGGGTTTCGCGACGCACTTCCTTTAACATGTCCGAGACATCGGCGAGCGTGGTCATTTGTAGCCCCAGGGCATCAAAATGCCGAGAATGGATGATTATTGTAGCCCAAAAGGCACAAACCGCTATGTCTATTTTGTATCTCAAGGGCCACAAAATAGGCAAAAACCCGTATTTTTGTAGCCTAAGGGATACAATTTACGCGACTTGGTTCTGACAGGTTAGCGTCCCAAAGAAAAGCGGGCTTTCCGCTCGCGCGAAAAGCCCGCTGTCTATCTGCTGCCAACCAGGTACACCGGCCAGCCAGCCTCAGCCAATCAATTACTTCTCCGCCCCAGCCTGGAACCATGCCGCAATCTTCTGACGCTCATCATCCGTCATATGCGTCACATTCCCGAGCGGCATCGCCTTCAGCGTCACGGCCTGCTGATACAGGCGCTGCGCATTCTGCGAGATCTCATCCGGCGTATCGAACATCACCCCCGCTGGTGCGCTGCCCATCAAGGTCGGATGGGCGGAGTGGCACGCTGCACAGCGTTGCTGCAGGATCGGCGCAATGTCCGCAACCTTCAGCGTCGGCGCATTGGCGGCTTCCGCCTGCGGCACGACCGGCCTTGGCATCGTCCAGAAAAGGGCGCCGAACATGAACGCAATCCCGACCAGCGGCAGATACCACAGCACCTGACCGCGGTGCCGCATCACGAAGAACTGACGGATCAGCGCGCCAGCCATCATGATCATCGCAAGGATGAGCCAGTTGTACTGATTCGTGTACGTCATCGCGTAGTGGTTCGACAGCATCGCGAACACCACCGGCAACGTGAAGTACGTGTTGTGCACCGAGCGTTGTTTGCCGCGCTTGCCGTAGATCGGGTTCGGCGTGTCACCCTTCAGCATTGCGTCGACCATCTTGCGCTGGCCCGGAATGATCACGAAAAACACGTTGGCCGACATGATCGTCGCGAGCATCGCGCCGACGATCAGGTACGCCGCGCGGCCGGCGAAGATATGGCACGCGAGCCATGCCGCGATCAGCACATAGATGCCGACGCAGATGCCGAGCACCTTGTCCTTGTTGCCCAGCACCCGGCACAGCGAGTCGTAGACGATCCAGCCAGCGGCGAGGAAACCCAGCGCGGAGAACACGGCCACCACTGGGCCCATATCCATCACGCTCGTGTCGATCAGGTAGGTGCTTGGCGAGAACAGATACAGCACGGTGAAGAGACTCGCGCCAGACAACCACGTGGTGTACGACGGCCACTTCGACCAGTGCAGGTCGTCCGGCATTTCCGGAGGCGCGACGGTGTACTTCTGCATGTTATAGAAGCCGCCGCCGTGCACATGCCACAGTTCGCCGAATACGCCGCGCCTGCGTTGGTTCGGGTCTGTAGGCGGTTTCAGGCTGTTGTCGAGTGCGACGAAATAGAACGATTCGCCGATCCAGGCGATCGCGGCGACGACGTGAAACCAGCGCAATGCCAGGTTCAGCCAGTCAGTGATAAAGCCTTCCATGAACTCCTCCACTTCTGATTCGTTGTCTGCGCGGTGGGCGTTGGCTCGATGCCGGGTCAATGACGACCCGGTTATTCAATCTGCCATGCGCCACTCGCACAAACTGCTGTTAGGGGACGCGGTGCGCTCAGTTCGCACAGCGCCGTATTGCGGGTTATCGGTTCAACGCCATCGGTCTCAGCGACGGGTTTCAGGCAGGGCGGTCGAATTGGACTGCGCTTCGCAGGTGTCTCCAGTCATCTGCGAAATGCAGCGGTGGCGATGTCGGTGAGGCGTGAGCGCGGCCCCATCTTTTACCCCGCGGCGTCCTGGCTGCCCCTTAGCTGCCCCGATACGTGCTGTACGACCACGGCGACACCAGCAGCGGCACGTGATAGTGCGCACCGGCATCGGCCACGCCAAAGCGCAGCACGACACGATCGACGAAGCGCGGCTCCGGCACCTTGGTGCCGATCGAAGCGAAGTAGTCGCCGGCGCCGAACACGAGTTCGTATTCGCCTGCGACCAGAGCGTCGCCTTCGAGTAGCGGCTGGTCGCAGCGGCCGTCGCTATTGGTGAGGGTGGTTTTCAGCGCACGGCGCGTGTCGCCGGAGAGCGCGAAGAGTTCGACCTTGATGCCCGCGCCGGGACGACCGTTGGCGGTGTCGAGCACATGGGTAGTGAGCTTTCCCATTCGCAATTTTCCTTATGTGAATGCGAGGTTTCGGCGGCGGCCCGATCCAGAATACGTTGCGGCGGATCGAGGCTCCACGTCAGTGGCTACATACCCGTCGGCGAATGAAAGCGAGCGCCGTGGCAGCCATTGTAAAAAGGATGTTCCCCTTCGCGCGCGAGCGATAGGAAAGATAATCGCTGGCGCATGACAGCCCACTGTAAGAATTGTCCATGGGACTCGCACGCTTCGTGCAAACCCTTGTGGCACGGTCAAGAGCCCTGTATGACTGGTTGTCCCGATCCTACCGGTGCCAAAAAAGCCCACTATATCGGCTGCGTGAGGTTGGGTATCTCAATGGCGTGAGTTGTCAGCGTTATTTTGGCCGTCGAAGGTTACGTCTGTGCGCAACAGCAATGCCGCGCACCCCGAAGACGGCGTCACACGCTGGGTAACCGGGCCAACGGCGTTCGAATGGACGCGGCGGCACGGTGGCGTGTCCGCTACATCGCGTTCGAACGACTTTGCATACGGTATGGCGTACCGGCACAGCCGGTATCAGCCTCGCCGCCACGGCCAGCCAGAAAGAGGGCGCACCGCGACGGCAGTCACAAAGCGGAGAAAACGAATGACGATGACGCAACAGGCAGGCGCGCGAGCAGCCGCAAACAGGCACGGCAAGACCATGCTGGTGAAGCACGCAGACGTGCTGGTCACGATGGATGGCGCGAGGCGCGAGTTGCGCGACGGCGGCCTGTATATCGAGGACAACCGGATCGTTGCAGTCGGCCCGACGGCCGAACTGCCGCAAACGGCCGACGAAGTGCTGGATATGCGCGGGCATCTGGTGATACCAGGTCTGATCAACACGCATCACCACATGTATCAGAGCCTGACGCGGGCGATTCCGGCCGCGCAGGACGCCGAGCTGTTCGGCTGGCTGACGAACCTTTACAAGGTGTGGGCGAACCTCACGCCAGAGATGATCGAAGTCTCGACGCTGACCGCGATGGCAGAACTGCTGCTGTCCGGCTGCACGACCTCGAGCGACCATCTGTACATCTACCCGAACGGTAGCCGGCTTGACGACAGCATTGCGGCAGCGCGCCGGATCGGCATGCGCTTTCATGCGGCTCGCGGCAGCATGAGTGTGGGACAAAAGGATGGCGGTTTGCCGCGCGATTCGGTGGTGGAGCGCGAACCGGACATATTGAAGGACACGCAGCGCCTGATCGAGACGTATCACGACAACGGGCGTTACGCGATGCTGCGGGTGGTGGTTGCGCCCTGTTCGCCGTTTTCGGTGAGCCGCGATCTGATGCGCGAATCGGCGGCGCTGGCGCGTCAATACGGTGTGTCGCTGCATACGCATCTGGCGGAGAACGTCAACGATATTGCTTATAGCCGCGAGAAGTTCGGCATGACGCCGGCGGAGTATGCGGAGGATCTGGGCTGGGTCGGTCACGACGTATGGCATGCCCACTGCGTGCAACTGGACGATGCCGGCATTGAACTGTTTGCGCGGACCGGTACGGGCGTCGCGCATTGTCCGTGTTCGAACATGCGGCTCGCTTCGGGCATCGCACCGATCAAGCGGATGCGGCTTGCCGGTGTGCCAGTGGGCCTCGGGGTGGACGGCTCGGCATCGAACGACGGCGCGCAGATGGTCGCGGAAGTGCGTCAGGCGCTATTGCTGCAGCGAGTCGGCTTCGGTCCCGATGCGATGACCGCGCGTGAAGCTTTGGAGATCGCGACGCTGGGCGGCGCGAAAGTGCTCAACCGTGACGATATTGGCGCATTGGCGCCGGGCATGGCCGCAGATTTTGTATCGTTCGACCTGCGTCAGCCGCTGTTTGCCGGCGCGTTGCACGACCCGGTGGCGGCACTGGTGTTCTGTGCGCCGTCACAGGTGTCGCATAGCGTGATTGGCGGGAAGGTGGTGGTGAAGGACGGGCAGTTGGCGACTGTCGAACTGGGTCCGGTGATCGAGCAGCACAACCGGTTGGCGAAAGCGCTGTATCAGGCCGCAGCGTGACGCGGATGGGGTGCAAAGTAAAGCATCGCAATAGCGGTCCATTGCAAGCGCGGCGGTCGTGATGAAGCCGCGCCGGCCGCTAACAATAGCCCGCGTTCCGTGACGCGGGCCAGCAAGCATCAAGGTTTATCGATCAAGCTCTTGGTCGCCTCGGCAACGAGGCTTCGCAACCACCGCACTTCATCGGAGTAATGCACACGTTCGTGCCACAACTGGTAGTACTGCATCGGCGGGAAATCGATTGGCGCGGGTACCACAGTAAGCGGCAGAAATTTCGCGTAGTAATCGGCAAAGAGCCGCGTCGTCGTGAAGATCAGATCCGACTTGATCAGCACATACGGCGCGAGGTTGAAGTACGGCAAAGTCACGACGACATGACGCTTGAGGCGCTCGCGCGCCAGATGCACGTCGATCGCGCCGCGTTGGCCCACCGAATAGGGAGTAGGCGCAAGATGCGGAGCATTCAGATACTGGTCGAGCGTCAACCCGCCGCGCTTGGCGAACGGATGCGCGCTGCTCATCAGGCAGACGATCTGGTCGACAAACAGGTTCGACAGATGCAGCTGCTCGGGCGGCTCCGGCCAGTTGCCGACCACGACATCGAGCTTGCCGTCCTCGAGCGCCAGTTCGTAGTCGAACGCCGGCCCGAGCGAGTGAAATTCAAGCGTCGCGTTAGGCGCGGCCTGACGGAAGCGCTCCACGACGGTCGGCACGAACAGCACATTCAGATAGTCCGGGCAGCCGATCCGGTAGCAGCGGATCGAGGTGGCCGGATCGAAATTGTGCTGCTGGAACTTGATGCGCTCGATTTCGCGCAGGGCGTTTTGCACCGGTTCGAGCAGACGCAGCCCATACTCGGTCGGGACCATGCCGGATTTGCCGCGCACCAGCAGCGGGTCGCCGGTGATGTCGCGCAGACGCCGCAGCGCCGCGCTGATGGCGGGCTGGGACTGATTGAGTTTGACGGCCGCGCGCGTCACGCTGCGCTCCATCAAGAGGGTGTGCAAGACGCGCAATAAGTATGTGTCGATCGCCTCGCGTTGCTGGCTCATGACTTCTCCGAAATATATGTTGTGGCTGATCGAGCGGGCCTTAGGGTATATGACTTTTAATATGAACAGAAAGATGCGTCAAGAGAGGGATACCCGCACAGCACGGGCTGGCGCGGGTTTGCGGGGAATTTTGGCGGCTCGACTGACAGGGTCGAATTAGGTATTGTCATTTCGATATAGCGAAGGCACCGCGCATTCGGCCGTGCGCGCGCCGCCTCGTTGCGACAGACAGTCATCGGCGTATTACGGAAACTCATGGGCGACTCTTCTTCTTATCACGGCGACGCCGCGCAGCCCGCAGGCGGCCCGGCTGTCGTGCCGCGCCTCGTGCTGGCAGGCATCACCAAGCAATATCCGGCAGTGCGGGCCAACGACGACGTGACGCTGATCGTCGCGCCCGGTGAAATCCACGCCGTGCTCGGCGAAAACGGCGCGGGCAAGAGCACGCTGATGAAGATCATCTACGGCGCGGTGCGGCCGGATGCCGGCGAAATTCGCTGGGAGGGGCAGACGATTGAAATCGCGAGTCCGGCTGCGGCGCGCAAGCTCGGCATCGGCATGGTGTTCCAGCACTTCTCGTTGTTCGAGACGCTGACGGTGGGCGAGAACATCGCGCTTGCGCTCGATGAGCCGTTCGACCTGAAGACACTGGCCAAGCGCATCCGCGAAGTGTCGGCGGATTACGGCCTCGATATCGACCCGCAGCGCCACGTTCACAGCCTGACGGTGGGCGAGCGGCAGCGCGTCGAGATCGTGCGCTGTCTGCTGCAGAATCCGCGTCTGCTGATCATGGACGAACCGACTTCGGTTCTTACGCCACAAGCAGTGCGCAAGCTGTTCGAGACTTTAAGGCGCCTCGCGGCCGAAGGCTGCAGCATTCTCTACATCAGCCATAAGCTCGACGAAATCCAGGAGCTGTGCGACACCGCCACGGTGATGCGCGGCGGCCGCGTGACCGGTCACGTGAAGCCGCGCGAAGAGACGCACGCGTCGCTCGCGCAGCTGATGGTGGGCCATTCGCTGCCCGACTACACGCGCCGCGCCCACACGCCGGGCGACGTGCTGCTCGACGTGAAGCATCTCTCGGCGGCGAGCGACGATCCGTTCGGCACCTCGCTCGACGATGTCTCGTTCAGCGTGCATGCCGGCGAGATCTTCGGCATTGCCGGCGTGTCGGGCAACGGCCAGGCCGAGTTGCTGTCGGCGCTCTCCGGCGAGCAGCGCGGCGCGCGCGCCGATGCGATCACGATTTGCGGCAAGGCCGCGGGTCGATTCGGCGCAGGTGGACGACGCTCGCTCGGTTTCGGCTTCGTACCGGAGGAGCGTCTGGGACGTGGCGCAGTGCCTGCCATGACGCTCGCGGAAAATGCGTTGCTGACGGGCCATCGTCAGAAGATGGTGCAGTCCGGCTGGATCAAGGCGGGTGCGATGCGCACCTTCTCACAGAAATGCATCGATGCCTTCGACGTGCGCTGCGGCGGCACCGAGGCGTTCGCGCAGAGCCTCTCGGGCGGCAATCTGCAGAAATACATCGTGGGACGCGAGATTTTGCAGGCGCCGAAGGTACTGGTGGTCGCGCAGCCTACCTGGGGCGTCGATGTCGGCGCCGCCGCGTTCATTCGACAGCAGTTGCTCGATCTGTCGGCACGCGGTGTAGCGATTCTGGTGATCTCCGAAGAACTTGAAGAGCTGTTCGACATCTGCGACCGCATCGCGGTGCTCGCGCGCGGCCGGCTCTCGCCCGTGCGTACCACCGGAGAAACCAATGCCGAAGAGATCGGCAGATGGATGGCGGGTCTGTTCGGTGCACGGGAAGAGGGCGCGGCGCCTTCGACCGAAGAACCGGCGCACGCCTGAGTGCACTGGGAGGCTTCTGACAACCGAATCTATTGCCGGGGTATGGGCCAGGTATTACCCACTTAGCTCGACATCCGAAACAACATGTATAGCAGCCCCACGCCTCAACTTACGGCCCCACGCAGACTTATGATTTTTCCGTATCGACTCGAAGCTCGCACCGCGCCCTCACGCTCGATGCAGATCGCCGTGCCGCTGATCGCCGCATTGCTCACGCTTGCGATAGGCTTCCTGATTTTCGGCCTGGTCGGCCGCGATCCGCTGGAGGCGATGCACGCGTTCTTTATCGAACCGCTTTCCGATGTGAACGGCTGGTCCGAACTGCTGCTCAAGGCGTCGCCCTTGTGCCTGATCGGACTGGGTCTCGCGATCGGCTATCGCGCCAATGTCTGGAACATCGGCGCCGAAGGGCAGATGCTGCTCGGCGGCATTGCGGCGAGCGGCGTGGCGATCTATTTCGATCAGGCGAGCGGCTGGTGGATTCTGCCGACCATGATGCTGGCGGGTATCGTCGGCGGCATGGTATGGGCGGCGATCCCCGCGTTCCTGAAGAGCCGCTACAACACCAACGAGATCCTCTCGAGCCTGATGCTCACCTACGTCGCGGCCCAGTTGCTGATCTATCTGGTGAGCGGTCCGTGGCGCGACCCGCAGGGCATGAATTTTCCGCTCTCCGAAATGTTCAGTGGCGACGCGCTTTATCCGACGTTCTCCGGCGACTGGCACTGGAAATTCCTGCACGGCACGCGTCTGAATGCGTCGATCTTCGTCACGCTCGTGGCGATCCCGCTCGTGTGGCTATTCATGCGCAAGAGTTTTGCCGGCTTCCGCATGAGCGTTGGCGGCCTCGCTCCGCTCGCCGCGCGCTACGCCGGCTTCTCCGACAAGAAAACCATCTGGACCTCGCTTCTGATCAGCGGCGGACTCGCCGGGCTGGCGGGCATGGGGGAAATCTCCGGGCCGATCGGCCAGTTGCAGGCCACCTGGTCGCCGGGCTATGGCTTCACCGCGATCATCGTCGTATTTGTGGGCCGCTTGCATCCCGTCGGCATTGTGCTGGCGAGTCTGCTGATGGCGTTGCTGTACCTCGGCGGTGAAGCGGTGCAGACGTCGATGCAGTTGCCGCAGGCGCTTTCCGGCGTGTTCCAGGGGCTACTGCTGTTCTGCCTGCTGGGTGCTGACCTGTTTGTGAATTACCGTGTGCGCCGCCGTACCGCGGTTGCTCATGTTGCAACTAAAGCCCACTGATTTTCCCCAACCCGGTCTTATGGATATTCAACAAGCTAGCGCGCTCACCTCGAGCGCCGTCACCGCCGCGATTCCGCTGATGTTTGCGGGCGTCGGCGAACTCGTCACCGAGAAATCGGGGGTCCTCAATCTGGGCGTGGAAGGCATGATGTTGATGGGCGCCGTCAGTGGTTACGCGGTCACTGCCGTCACCGGTAGTCCGTGGCTCGGCGTGCTCGCGGCAATTGCGGCTGGACTCGCCATGTCGCTGCTGTTCGGCTTTCTCACGCTGACCATGCTGGCCAATCAGGTCGCCACCGGTCTTTCGCTGACGATTTTCGGCATCGGTTTATCGGCTTATGTCGGCAAGCCTTATACGTCGGCGGCCGTGCGCGCGTCGATCGACACATGGACGATTCCGCTGCTCTCGAAGATTCCAGTGCTTGGGCCCGCATTCTTTAGTCTCACGCCGCTCGATTA
>NZ_JAMFSB010000439.1 GCF_026225065.1 Paraburkholderia sp.
CGCGGGGGGGGGGGTATTCGTGGGGTCTGGGGCCCCGCCTTACTTGGCGGCCCGACACCGCACACATCCCCTACTGCGCGTGGTGCGTACGGGGCGGGGTGGGGTGGTTGCGCGGCTTGTTTCAGGGTGCCGAACCGGCGGCGGCCGCCCTGCCGCGCAACCAGTTCATCGCAGTGAAGAGTAGGGTTGCGAACACAATCAGCACCGTCGCCACGGCAAGGATTGACGGATCGATCTGGTCGCGGATGCCGCTCCACATCTGTCGCGGCACGGTGCGCTGCTCGGGGCCGCCGATGAAAAGAATGACGATCACCTCATCGAACGAGGTGGCGAACGCGAACACGCTACCCGTCGCGACAGCCGGCGCGATCAACGGTAGCGTGACGCGGCGGAAGGTAGTCCACGGCCGCGCGCCGAGACCGGCGGAGGCGCGCAGCAGGCTCTGGTCGAACGATAACAGCGAGGCGGTCACCGTAATCACGACAAACGGCGTGCCCAGCGCCGCATGTGCGAGCACCACACCCGTGTACGAGTTGACGAGTCCGAGCGGCGCGAAGATCAGATAGAAGCCGGCCGCGACTACGACGATGGGAATGATCATCGGCGAAATCAGCAGCGGCATGACGATCGCGCGAAATGGGAACACCGGACGGCTCAGCCCGAGCGCGGCGAGTGTCCCAAGGCAGGTTGCGATCAATGTCGCGACCGCGCCGATGCCGATGCTGTTCACGAACGCGAGCTGCCAATCGTGCGAGCCGAACGCCTGCTCGTACCAACGCAGCGAAATGCCCTCCATCGGATAGGAAAAGAACGAGCCCGAGTTGAACGACAACGGCACGATCGCGAGGATCGGCGCGACCAGAAACAGGAAGATCAACGCGCAATGCACGCGCAGCCCTGCGCCGGCGATACGCTCGGACAGCGTTTGGTGACGTTGAGGTTGCATGCTGGTCTCTCCGCTAGCCAAAGCGCAGCCGGTCGATACCGACAAGCCGGTTGAAGACGAAATAGAAGAGGGCCGTGAAGACCACGAGATAGCAAGACAGCGCGCCCGCGAGTCCCCAGTTGAGCTGCTCGTTGGTTTGCGATGCGATCAGCTGGCTGATCATCTCGTCCCCTGCGCCGCCCAGCAGCGCGGGCGTGATGTAGTAGCCGAGCGCAAGCACGAAGACAAGGAAGCAGCCGGCGCCGACACCTGGCAGCGTCTGCGGAATATAGACGCGGATGAACGCCGTGACCGGATGCGCACCCAGCGATTGCGCGGCCCGCACGTACACCGGCGATACGCCCTTCATCACCGAGTAGATCGCGAGGATCATGTACGGCAGCAGAATGTGCGTCATGCCGATCAGCACACCGGTGCGGTTAAAGACCAGCGGCAGGGGATGATGGACGATGCCGAAGCGCATCAAGGCGGTGTTGATGACGCCGCCCGGCTGCAGCAGGACGTACCACGCGGTCGTGCGCACCAGCAGCGAAGTCCAGAACGGCACGATGACGAACAGCATGAGCCGGTTGCCCTGCTTTGGCGGCAGCGTGGCGAGCAGATAGGCGACCGGGTAGCCGAGCAGCAGACACAGCAGCGTGACGGTCGCACTGATCTGGATGGTACGCACGAAGGCCGCGCGATAGACAGCGCTGTCCGCGGGCACCGAGGTCACGGAACCGTCCGGCGCGACCTGCGCATCGATCGCGTTGAGCAGGTAGTCGGGTGTCGGCGAGGTGGCGGCGCGTTTTAGCAGCCGCCATGTTTCGTTCTCGCCCCAGCGCGGGTCCATCTGGATCAGCGCCGGCTTCCACGCGTCGGGTGTCTGCGAACGTGTCTCGCGTGCTGTCTTCATCAGCAGGCTGCGGAATTCCGGCTGATAGAAATTCATCCGGCGTGCGACGTTACCCAGTTCGCCGGATTCGGCCGACTGCCGCAAGCCTTGTCCAAGTGCGGCAAAGACCGGCTCGCCAGGTACGCCGTTGCCATCCCACGCCCGCAGCGCGGCCGTCAGTTGCGGCATGCTGCCGCGCACTTCGGGATTCTGAGCGCTGCGCGCCAGCAGACTTGCGATGGGTGCGATGAAGGTGGCGAGCAGGAACACGAGCAGCGGTAACGCCAGCAGTAACGCCTGCACGGCGGCTTTGCGACGGGCGCGCTGCCAGGCATGACGAACGCCGCCGGGGTTACCGGCGCCGATCGTTGCTGTGGGCTGCATTGGCGTGTTCATCGTCTCGCCCATTCCCGTTACTGCGTGAGCCACACCTGGAAGCGCTTGCTGATCGCATCCGCGTTGTCGGCCCAGAACGTCGCGTCGATCTGCAGCGGACGCTTGAAGTTGGCCGGCGCAGTCGGCAGATCGCCGAGGCGTGCCTTGTCGATCAGCGGAATCGCTTCCTTGCGCGGCGGTGCATACGCGATGTACTTCGAGAGGTCCGCATAGGCCTGCGGAGTCGATGCCGAGACGATGAACTTCTCCGCGTCGGCCGCGTGCTTCGCGCCCATCGGAATACCCCACCATTCATAGTCGTAGACCTGCGCGTCCCAGACGACCTTGAACGGTTTGCCGTCCTTGTGCATGGCATCGTCGATGCGGCCGTTATAGGCCTGCGTCATCACGACCGCGCCGTCCGCGAGTAACTGCGGCGCCTGTGCACCGGCGTCCCACCAGACGATGCTCGACTTGATCGTGTCGAGCTTCTTGAATGCGCGGTCGACGCCTGCGGGCGTGCCGAGCACTTTATAGACGTCCTTCGGCGCGACGCCATCGGCGATCAGCGCCCATTCCATCGCCACCTTCGGCGATTTGCGCATGCCGCGTTTGCCCGGATATTTCTTCAGATCGAAGAAGTCGTTGATGGAGGTGGGCGGTGTCTTCAGCTTCGTGGTGTCGTATGCATACACGGTCGACCACACCATCGCCGAGACGGCGCAATCGCCGATCGAGCCAGGCAGAAAGTCGGCGGTATTGCCGAGCTGCTTGCGGTCGAATTTCTGCAGCAGGCCTTCGTCGCACGCCGTGATGGCGTCGTTGGTTTCGAGATCGATCAGATCCCAGGTGGGGTTCTTTGCCTGTTCCATCGCGGACAGTTTCGCAAGGCCGCCGTCGTACGATTCCGTCGAAAAGCCGATTCCGGTCTTCGCCGTGAACGGCTCGAACCATGCCTGCTTTGCTGCGGATTCGTAAGCGCCGCCGAACGTGACGACTGACAGCGTGTCGGCGGCGTGTGCCATCGACGACAGGACGGAGAGGACCGTGACGGCGGTGAAAATAGCGCCGTGCCGGATAGGAGAGCGAGTAGCGTGCATTTTAGTTAACTCCTGCGATGAGTGGCGATGCGGACGATGAAGGCGAAACTTTGGTGGGGCCGTCGGCGGTCACCGCGACGCGCGGTGAAACGGCGGCCAGTACCTTGCAGTCGTCGCGACGCCACGTGACGGCCACGGTATGGCCAAGTGCGGGCAGATCGCGATGCTGTGTGTTGGGCACCTTCACGACGACGCTCTCGCCGTGTGCCAGTTTCAGATGCACGCGGTGATGGTCGCCGCAATAGACGAGTTCCTGTACGAGCGCATGGACGACATTCGAATCGCCTTCGCCGCGCGTGGCATCGGCCGTTGCCGCAGCCATCGCCGCGATGTGCGCGCGCTCGGGCCGCAAGGCCAGCATCGCTTCGCCGCCGGTGCGCAGTTCAGCGCCAGCACGTCCGCTGATGGTGGTGCCGTCCGCGAGCTGCAGTGTGGCCCACTCGCCCTCGCTCGCGACGACACGGCCAGTCAAGCCGTTGTTCTCGCCGACGAAGTTCGCAACGAACGCGTTCGCCGCATTTTCATAGAGTTCGGTAGGTGTCGCGGCCTGCTGGATGCGGCCGTCGGAAAACACGGCGACGCGGTCCGACATCGTCAACGCCTCGTTCTGGTCGTGCGTTACGTAGACGACCGTCAGCGACAACTCGCGATGCAGGCGCATGATTTCGTATTGCATGGTTTCGCGCAGGCGTTTGTCGAGCGCACCGAGCGGCTCGTCCATCAGCACCACGCTCGGCTCGAACACCAGGGCGCGCGCCAGTGCGACGCGCTGCTGCTGGCCGCCCGAGAGCTGCGCTGGCCTGCGCGCTGCGAGGTGCGGCAGCTCGACCATCTCGAGCGCGCGCGCCACGCGTGCCTTCTGCTCGCTACGGCCAATCTTGCGCACCGACAGCGGAAACGCCACGTTTTGCGCGATCGTCATGTGCGGGAACAGTGCGTAGTTCTGGAACACCATGCCGATATCGCGCTGGTGCGGCGGCTTGTCGTCGAGCCGCTTGCCGTTCAGGCGAATCTCGCCATGCGTCGGCGACTCGAATCCTGCAAGCATCATCAGCGTCGTGGTCTTGCCTGAACCGGAGGGCCCGAGCAGTGAGACGAATTCGCCGCGCGCGACATCGAGATCGAGACCTTCGACGACGCTATGTACGCCGTCGTACGACTTGCTGACCCCTGCGAACGAAATGAACGATTGGCTGGACATGGTCGTGTGATCATCCGATGCGCGGCTCGCGCGCGTCATGACGTGGCGGTTCGCTGCGCGAGATAGCGTGCGAAGTCGTAGTTCGGCCGCTCGAGGTGGCTCAGGTTGCCTGGCTTCGCGAGCGGGGCGTGCACGCCGCGAAACACCGCCTCAACACCGCGCCGGTCTTCCGCATTGACATCGTCAAGCAAGGTTTTCAGCGTGGCCATGTAGTCGGCCGCTTTCGGGTCGTCGATAAACTCGGGCGAGAGTCCGCCACCGAACTGGATGTGCACCTGACCTACGCCGCGCGGCTGCAGCACGAGGTACCAGAAGTAGCCCGGCGTGAGCGTCACGAGATGCGTCGGGTAGATGGCAAGGAGCGCGGTCGTACGGCGCCAGTGTCCCTGTAGACGTGTGTTGCCAGGGTGTGCGTTGCCAATCGGCAGCGACGCTTCCTTCGTAATCCAATGATAGTTGAAGGCTGCGCGTCCGGGCGGACACTCCATCTCCTCGAGACGTGAATGCGGACCCACCGTGGCACGATGCAGCATGGGCAGGTGGTAGCTCTCCATGAAGTTTTCCGCGAGGATCTTCCAGTTGGTGTCCCACACGTGCTCTTCATAGAACGTCTCGACGTAGTCGGACATGCCGTACGGCTCGATCAGTTGCGTGAGTTCTTCGAGCTGTGTTGCGACGGGCGGCAAATCAGGATCGAGCGTGACGTAGATCCAGCCTTGCCACGTTTCGCAGCGGATCGACGGCAGCCGGTAGCTTTCCTTGCAGAAGCCCGCTTGCCGCTCCATCATCGGTGCGCCTGCAAGGGCGCCATCGAGCGTGTAGTTCCATGCGTGATACGGGCACACGATACGTCTGACGTTGCCGCGTCCTTCGAGCAATACCGACATGCGATGCAGGCACACGTTCGACAAGCCGCGCAGGCCGCCCTGTTCATCACGCAGAACCACAACGGGCTGGCCGTCGATCTGCGCGGTCAGGTAGTCGCCGGGATTGCTGAGCGTGCTCGCGCGCCCCACGCAAAGCCATTCCTTGCGAAAGATCTCACGTTGTTCGAGCGCGAGGAATGCGTCAGACGTATAGACCCGCGGCGGCATGGCGCGCGCGTCGTCGAACGGGCGCTCGCAGTTCGCCTGCAATTCGCGGGCGATCTCGGGTCCGGCATCCGGCGACGTTGCAGGGGCAGCCATATGGCCTCCGGTTCAGCATTGCGTTGCGATGGACACCAATCTACCAAGTCAAATTGCCAGCCAAAATATTGTTTTCGGATGTAAAAGCCAGTTTTTTCCTATGCAGCCGTTGTTGCTGGCTGCGCAGGCGGCCTGTTCAGCCATTGCGATGCAGTTCCCGGATGTGCGTCTCGCAGAACTCCGCGAATCGCTTCACTAACTGGCGTGGTTTCAGTTCGCGCGATTGCGCGATGCCGAGCGTCGTCGCCGTCACGTCGTCCTTGAACTGCTTGATCACGAAGTCCGCTCCGTCCACGGTTCTCAGCGACTTCAGCGGGAAGTTGAGGATGCTGTAGCCGAGGCCGTTTGCGACCATCCCGCGCACCACTTCCGGCTGCGACGAACGGAACGCGGGCACGGGCCGCGTGCCGACCGCGTCGAATAGCCCTGCGAAGTATTCGCGGCTGTGCGGCAGGTCGAGCATCACATACGGTACGTTGAGCAGATCGGTCAGCGAGACGGCCCGTGCGCGGGCGAGCCGGTGCAGCTTCGGCAGGATCACGTAGGGCGGCAGCGAAACGAGCGGCGTGAAGTCGACCTCGTCGGTGAGGTCGAGGCTGTAGGTCAGCGCGAGATCGAGCGTGCCGTCGCGCAGGCCGTGCAGCAGGTCGTCCTGATGCGCTTCCTCGGTGCGGAAGGTGACGCCCGAGTGGCTCGCAATGAAGCGGCTGATGAGCGCCGGCATGACCGGCGGCGCGAGCGAGACCATGCAGCCGAGCGCGATCACGCCCGACATGCCGCCGTCCATCTCGCGCGCAGCGGACTGCAGTTCCTCTGCGTTCTTCAGAAGATTGCGCGCCTGTCCGAGCATGTCGCGCCCGGCCTGTGTCAGCGACAGGCCACTCGCATGATGGCGAATGAACAGCTGCACGCCGAACGACGCCTCCAGGTCGGCCAGCGCCGTCGAGATCGACGGCTGCGAGATGTGCAGTTTTTTTGCCGCCGCGGTGAACGACAGCGCTTCCGCGGTGACCACGAAATACCGCAACTGCCGCAGCGAATAGTGCAACTGGCCCACTTCCATCGCCTGCTCCTCGACGTTTTATCTGTCGCGATTGTGCGTCGAAAGAAATCCCTTTGCA
Source organism: Paraburkholderia sp. (assembly GCF_026225065.1). GTDB lineage: Bacteria > Pseudomonadota > Gammaproteobacteria > Burkholderiales > Burkholderiaceae > Paraburkholderia. The sequence goes on from NZ_JAMFSB010000439.1 coordinate 6,805, forward strand.
TAGGGAAAAGCGATGTATTGCATTTTTGAAATATGTTTTTCGGATGCTTGAGGCGAGCGTAGATTGCACTCATCGAATCCGGCGCGGCGGGCCTGCAGTGCTGCCACGGACGATGTCCGCACTCAAGCTGCCTTTCGGAAGGGAACAGCCATGACAGCTGAAAAAACGTCAATCGATACGCTAGTGGTGGGCGCCGGCCAGGCCGGTGTGGCCATGAGCGAACACCTGAGCAAGCAAGGCGTGCCGCACCTCGTGCTGGAACGCAGCCGTATTGCCGAACGCTGGCGCACGGGACGTTGGGATTCTCTGGTGGCCAACGGCCCAGCATGGCATGACCGGTTTCCTGGTCTGGAATTCGACGATGTCGATCCCGACGCCTTTCCGTCCAAAGACCGGGTCGCGGACTATTTCGAAGCGTATGCGAGGCAATTCAGTGCACCTATCCGCACCGGTGTCGAGGTGACGAAAGTGGAGCGTAGCGCGGGCCGGCCCGGCTTCACGATTGAGACGTCGGAGGGCATCGTCGAGGCCAACCGCGTGGTGGTCGCGACCGGCGCGTTCCAGCGTCCCCTGATTCCGCCTGTCGCGCCGAAAGACGAGAGGCTCACGCAGATTCACTCCGCCGACTACCGCAACCCAGGCCAGCTGCCCGAGGGCGCCGTTCTGGTGGTGGGCGCCGGGTCGTCAGGGGTGCAGATCGCCGACGAACTGCAGCGCTCGGGCAGGAAGGTGTATCTGTCGGTGGGGCCGCACGATCGTCCGCCGCGCGCCTATCGCAACCGCGATTACTGCTGGTGGCTGGGCGTGCTGGGCGAGTGGGACAAGGAGGTCGCGACACCGGGCAGGGAACACGTCACCATTGCTGTGAGCGGCGCCCGTGGTGGCCATACGGTTGACTTCCGGGCGCTTGCTCAGCAAGGCATCGTACTCGCCGGTCTGACGAAATCGTTCGAGAGCGGCGTCGTCGCCTTCCAGCCGGACCTTGCGGGCAACCTCGCCCGCGGCGACGAAAACCATCTGGCGCTGCTCGACGCAGCTGACGCGTATATCGCCCGAAATGGCCTTGACCTTCCTGAAGAACCTGAAGCACGCAAGATGCTCGCCGATCCCGAATGCGTGACCCACCCGCTTATCGAGCTCGATCTCGCGGAGGCGGGCGTGACTTCCATTGTCTGGGCAACCGGCTATACGACCGACTACAGCTGGCTGCATGTCAACGCGTTCGCCGCAAATGGAAAGCCGCAACACCAACGAGGTGTTTCAAGCGAACCCGGCATC
>NZ_JAMFSB010000063.1 GCF_026225065.1 Paraburkholderia sp.
CGGCAGAAGTCGTCAATCGCGAACTCGCGTCGATTACCGACAATCCGATCGTCACTGGTACCCCCGAGGCGCCGCGCGTCTATTCGCAGGCCCATGCGGTGGGCGCTTCGATTGCGCTGGCGATGGATAGCCTCGCTACGGCTATCGCGCAGGTGGCGGCGATGGCCGAGCGGCGGCTCGACCGCCTCGTCAATCCGCTGGTGAGCGGCTTGCCGGCGTTTCTCGCCGAGCCGGGCGGCACCTGTTCCGGCTTCATGATTGCGCAGTACACCGCGGCGTCGCTGGTGGCGCAGAACCGGCGCCTCGCCATGCCTGCGAGCCTCGATGGTGGGATCACATCCGGTCTGCAGGAAGACCATTTGTGTCACGCGACGCCGGCGGCGCTCAAGACGCTGGAGATCGCCGACAATGCTGGCCGTATCGTCGCCATCGAACTGCTGGCGGCGGCCCAGGCTTACGATCTGCAAACGCTCGATGCCCCGCGAGCGCCGTACACCGATTCGTTGTGGCGACGCGTGCGCAGTGCCGTGCCGACCTATCGCGACGACCGGCCGCTCGCCGAGGACATGACGGTTGCGTTCCGTATCATTGCTGACACAGCGCCGCCGCCGCTGCCGGACCCGGGTAAGATGCGGCCTGCAACCGTTGGCGCCGGAGCAGACACCGGCTATCCATCGGCTGCCGGCGCGAACCCTGCAGCACCCACAACGGTTGCGATCGCAGCTTGCGATCTGCAATCGGCGGCGTGAAACGGTCAATGGACCCACGAGCCGGTGCGGCCGGCCTACCCGCCGGGCGCATCGGCACATTTACGTATTGCGTGCCACCCACGAGGTCGACGTGAATATGAACATAGACAACGCGCCATTCGAAACGACCGAGGGCAGTCCTCGCCAGGTTGCCGAAGCGCCAGCAAAAAAAGCCGCACAAGAACCTGCAAAAGCGACGCCGGCCTACCTGCAGATCAAGCGCTACGTGGTGAAACGGATTGCCGAAGGCGACTGGAAACCGGGTGGACTGATTCCATCGGAGACCGAACTGGTCAAGGAGTTCGGCGTGGCGCGCATGACCGTGTCGCGCGCGCTACGCGAGCTGACCACTGAGCGGGTGTTGACCCGCGTGCAAGGGTCCGGCACTTTCGTTGCGCCGCAACGCTATGAATCGACGGTACTCGAGATTCGCAACATCGCGGACGAGATCGCTGCGCGCGGCCATCGGCATATGGCACGTGTGCTGACGCTCGAACCGAGCGACGATCCTGAGTCGCTCGATGCACTCGGTTTGTCTGCTGGACCGGCCTTTCATTCGCGCATCGTGCACTGCGAAGAGGGCGAGCCGATCCAGTACGAAGACCGCTACGTCAATCCCAAGGTATTCCCCGAGTATCTGCAACAGGACTTCACGACCGAAACGCCGAATCACTACATGGTGCGGCTCGCGCCGATTCAGCGGGCCGAGTTTCGCATCTACGCGCAAAAGCCCGACGCCCACGTGCGCCGGCATTTGTTGATGGAGATCGGCGAGCCGTGTCTGCTGTTGTGGCGCCGCACCTGGGTGGGCGATGCGGTGGCGACGTCGGTGCGGTTGTGGCATCCGGCGTCGCGCTTCCATCTGGCGGGCAACGTCTGAGTTTGATCCAGGACCGGCGGCCCGTTCAGCCCGCCCTGTTTACCCCTGGCGCTGCGAGATATCCGGCGTGAACCGGCAGCCCAGCCGGTAGCGCGAGCCCGGATGCACGAAGCGGGCGAACGTCACCGCCACGCCGCTCGTCCACGTCCGGCGCACCAGCGTCAGACACGGCTCTTCGACGCGTATCTCCAGCAGCGCGGCTTCTGCGGGTGTAGAGAGACCAGCATCCACGACATGTTCGACGTCGTGCGCCGGCACGATGTTGTAGAGATACTCGGATGGACGGATCGCCGCGAAGTCCTGCTGCAAAAACTCCGGCGCGGTGGCCGGATTGACGTAGCGGTCTTCGAGTTGCACCGGCAGGCCGTTTTCGCGATGCACGCAGATCACATGAAACACCGAGGCACCCGGCGCCAGTCCCAATGCATTGGACACCACCACAGGCGCGGTTTCGCGTTGCTTGAGCAACGTTTCGTAGGTGTACTCATGACCGCGCGAGCGGATCTCGTCGCCGATGTGGGCGATCATCAGCAGGGTGGATTGCGGCTTGGCCTCGGCGACGAAGGTGCCCACGCCCGACACCCGCGTGACGAGCCCTTCGTCGGCGAGCTCGCGCAACGCGCGGTTGACGGTCATGCGCGAGACGCCAAGCTCGGCGACAAGGTCGAGTTCAGATGGGATGCGGTCGCCGGGTTGCCGTGCACCCGATTCGATGGTGCGGCGGATATGGCTTTTGACCTGTTCGTAGCGCGCGGTCGGATGGTCGGGCATGTCGAGCGCGATGCCTGCCGCGCCAGCCACGGCGCTTGCGGTCGCAGCGGCAGCGCTTGCAGAAACGCGCGTTGCCGGCATACGGCCAGTGCCGCGGGCGGCGCGCGCGGTCATGCTGGGCCCGCCTCGCCGGCGTCCTGAGTCCAGAAGGCGTTGCGGTCGAAGTAATTCTGCAGGAACTGGCGCAGGCGCGGCTGGCCCGCATCGTGAAATACTTCGCGCGGTTTGCCTTCCACTGCAATGCGGCCCTGATCGATAAACACGACCTTGTCGGCCACCTGGGCGGCAAAGCCCATTTCATGCGTGACGACCGCCATCGTCATGCCGTCGCGCGCCAGTTGCTTCATTACTTGCAGCACCTCGCCGACCAGTTCAGGGTCGAGCGCCGAGGTGGGTTCATCGAACAGCATGATATGCGGCTCCATGGCGAGCGCTCGCGCAATCGCCACTCGCTGCTGCTGGCCACCCGACAGTTTCGCCGGATACGCATCTGCCTTGTGCGCCAGCCCCACCGTCTCCAGCATGGCATTAGCGCGGCGGCGCGCATCGTCGCGTGAAAGATGCTGCACCCGCAGCAGCGCCTCCATCACGTTGCCGAGCGCTGTCATATGCGGCCACAGGTTGAACTGCTGGAACACCATGCCGACATTGCGCCGCACGCGGTTGATCTCGCCCTGCGAGGCCCGCACGCGTTTGCCGTTCCGCTCGGTATAGCCGAGCAGTTCTCCCTCGATGCGCACGTCGCCCTGATCGTAGGTCTCGAGCGCGGCGAGGCAGCGCAACAGGGTGCTCTTGCCTGAGCCCGACGGTCCGATGATGCACACCACTTCGGATCGGGCAATCTGCAGGTCGATGCCGCGCAGGACCTCGACTTCGCCGAAGCGTTTGCGTAGGTCGCGCACGTCGATCAGCGATGCGTTGCTCGCGTGTCCTGCAACGGTGGTGGTGGGGTCGGAGGTCGGCATGTCGGCGAGGGCGTTCATCGATCGGTCCAGTGTGGATTCATGCCATGAAACGCGCAACACGGGCTTCGGCCCACATGCCGGCACGCGAGGTGATCTCGACCAGTGCGAGGTAACAGACGCACAGGGCCAGCAGCGTTTCGACAAATGCGAAGGTAGCCGAACCGATGCCGGTCAGGACAAAAGTGAGTTCAGGCACTGTGACGATCGACAGCACGGCGGTCTCCTTGCTGAGCACGATGATCAGATTGGTGAGCGCAGGGACGATCAGCACGAGCATCTGCGGCACCTGGATGCGCAGCACTGCTTGCCAGCGCGACAGCCCGAGACACGAGGCCGCTTCCAGGTGGCCGCGTGGCACCGACTGGAAGCCGGAACGGAACGCCTCGGCGAAATACGCACTGCCGTACAGGCCTAGGCCGAGCACGCCGGCGGTCATCGGTTCGAGCGTGAGGCCGAACGAAGGGCCGCCGTAGTACAGCAGAAATAGCTGCACGAGAAACGGCGTGCCGCGAAAGAGTTCGATATAGAAGCGCAGCAGCCCGCGCACCCAGCGTCCGCAGAACAGTTGCAGCACCGCGATCAGAAAGCCGATCAGCATGCCGATGACGACACCCGCGACCCACGTGCCGACGGTCGTCGCGAGACCCGCTGCAATCGGCTGCAGGTTGTGGGTGATGACGGTGGGATCGAATTGCTGCATCGCAGGGGGCTCGGAGTGGCTTTCGGTTCTGTCGCGGCGTTGTCGCTCAGGCGTGCTGCAAACGGTGCTCGGCACCGTGTGCAACCAGCGCGAGCGTGCCGCAGATGACGAAATAGATCAGCCCGGCGGCAACATACGCCTCAAGCGGGCGATAGGTGCTGGCAGCGATGTTCTGCGCGGTGCGTGTGATTTCGGCCACGCCGACCACCGAGATCAGCGACGACGCCTTGATCAGCAGCACCATTTCGTTGACGAGCGATGGCAGCGTGAGGCGAAACGCCTGCGGCACCTGGATCCGGCGCAGCATGTCGAACGGCGACATGCCGAGCATGCGTGCTGCCTCGATGTGCCCAGGTGGGATGCTCAGAAAACCACCGCGCAGAATCTCGGCGATATACGAGGCCGAGCACAACGACACGGCGCTGATCGCAGCGGCGAGCGGCGACACGTTGATGCCGACGAACGGAAGCAGGTAGTAGACGAGCAGCAGTTGCACGAGCATCGGCACGCCGCGAAAGAAAAATACGTACCCACCCCCAAACATGCGCGCCGCGCGATGCGCCGAGAGCCGGGCCGAGCACACGCCGATCGCGACAAAGAAACCGATCACGAGCCCCGTCAGCGAAATGCCGACCGTGGCAATGGCCGCGTGCAGCAGCAGCGGCAGACCCTGCAGAAAGACAGTCATGCTGAACATGGCATGCACCCGCTGGAAGAGCCGGCGAACCGCTGCAGCGTAACGTGGGCCGCAGCGGTTCGTTCAGTTCATCTTCAGTTCATCAGTAGTTCGGCGTGGGCAGGGTGGTCGGCGCATCCATCGCGACGCCGAACCACTTCTTCTGCAACGCCGCTAGGCGGCCATCGTCGTGCATCTTGATCAGCGCGGCGTTGAAGGCGTCGTCGAGCGACTTGCTGTCCGGGTCTTTGCGCATGCAGTAAGCGAAGTACACCTTGGCGCCGAACGGCGGCTGCACCACCGCAAAGGCCTCGGGCCGCTGTTTGGCCACATAGGCGATGTTTGTCATCGAGTTCGCCACGGCGGCGATCCGGCCGGCGGCGAGGTCGGCGTACGCCTGATTGTTATCGACGTATTCGCGGACTTCAGGCGGCTTGGGCAGCGTCGCGATATAGGCCTTCAACTGGTCTAGCTGAGCCGAGCCCTTGCCGGCGCCCACGGTCTTGCCGGCGATGTCCGACGATTGCTTCAGCGACGTGTCGTTGGCGCGCTTGAGCAGCGCGTCGGTGGCGTCGGCGATGGGCAATGTGTACGTATAGCGATCCATACGCGCTTTCGTCACCGTCAGCGGTCCGCCTACCATGTCGAACTTGCCGGCTTCGAGGCCCGGCAACACGCTTGGCCAGGGCAGGTCGATGAAGCGGACCTTTACGCCCAGTTCCTTGCCGATTTCGGCGAAGAGGTCTTTATTGAAGCCGGCTTGCTGGCCGTTCTCGAGAAAGTCGAACGGCGCAAACTGCATCTCGGTGCCGACTACAAGCTCGCCTGCCTGCTTGACCTTGGCAAGCTGATCCGCGTGAGCGGCGACGCTTGCTGTACACAATGCCAACATCACTAAACGACACTTCCAGCCTGCAAGGATGCTCATACGATTCTCCGGTTGGCAAAGCGGTGTCGCGCGGGACGGAATGGAGCAGGCGCGCGCTATTGATCAGTATGCGACGCAGTATATACCGCACCTTTTGCGCGAAATAAATAATCGCGTTGTGCGCTGCAAGGCAAGCTTGGCGTTGGCGGCTCAGAGCGGAAACGTCGCTTGCGAAGGTGCTTTTGGCGGTATATACAACTGGGAATACGCGTATCGCACGGCGCGCTTTGCAAGGTGTTCGAAGTAATGGCCGTGCACGCATTCCTCAGTCAGATCCATCTTGCTCACCAGGAGCGTTGCGATGCCACCTGTCACCCGCATTCCGCTCATCGATTTTGCCGGCGTGCGCGCCGGCGATCCCGTGGCCCTGCAGCGCGTGGGCCGGGAGATTCATGACGCGTGCACCACGATCGGGTTTTTCTACATCATCAATCACGGTGTGCCGCAGGCGGTTATCGATGCCGCGGAGCACGCAGCTCGCAGCTTCTTTGCGTACCCGGTTGAGACCAAGCGGCGCGTGGCGGTGAATCAGCGGCATCGCGGCTTCAATGCACTCGGCGACGCCACCATGTACCAGGCAAAACGGCCCGACTACAAGGAATTTTTCAGCGTCGGACTGGAGTTGCCGGAGGATGATCCCGATGTGCTCGCCGGTCAGGCATTGCGCGGGCCGAACAACTGGCCGGACTTTATGCCGGCGTTGCGCCCGGCGCTGTATGGTTACTACGAAGCGGTGGCAGCGTGCGGCGCGGACCTGTTGCGCGCGGTAGCGGTGGGTCTCGGCGTCGACGAACAGTTTTTCGCACCGCGCTATACCAAGCGGATGCAGCGTACGCAGATGGTTTACTACCCGCCGCAGCCGCCGCAATCGGATGCCGACCAGTTCGGCGTAGCGCCGCATACCGACTACGGCTGCATCACGCTGCTGTGGCAGGATCAGGTGGGCGGCCTGCAGGTGCGCGAAATCGCCAACGACACGTGGGTGGACGCGCCGCCGGTACCGGGCAGCTTCGTTGTCAATGTCGGCGATCTGCTGGCGCGCTGGACCAACGACCGGTTCCGTTCGACGCTGCACCGCGTGATCAACGCGTCGGGTCGCGAGCGTTATTCGATCGCGACCTTCTACGATCCGACTTACGGTGCGCAAGTCGATCCACGTGAACTCGGCACCAGCGAGGCCGACCTCAAGTATCAGCCGGTCGCGGCAGGGGACTACATTCTGGGGCGTATCAACGACTCCATGGGTTATCGAAAGAAACTGGCGGCGCAGGGGACGACGGCATGACCCTAAGTACTCCCGCAGAGTTTTCCAGTACGCTGACTGCCCTGCGCGACGCGCTGGGTGCCGATGCGGTGCGCGTTGGTGAGCAGATCGGCGAACGCTCGATGACCGACTGGACGCGTCATGAGCCAACCCGCGCGGCGGCGTTGCTCTTGCCACGCACGACAGAGCAGGTGTCGAAGGCACTAGCGATCTGCCACGCCGCACATCAACCGGTGGTGCCGCAGGGCGGTATGACGGGACTCGCGGGCGGAGCCATCCCACGCGTCACCGATATCGCACTATCGCTCGAGCGTATGACAGGCGTCGAGGAGATCGATCCGGCCTCAGCGACCATGACCGTGGTGGCGGGCACCACACTGCAGACCGCACAGGAAGCCGCCGCGCAGGCCGGTTTCGAACTGGCGCTCGATCTCGGCGCACGTGGCTCGTGCCAGATTGGTGGCAATCTGGCCACCAACGCGGGTGGCAATCGCGTAATCCAGTCCGGCACCGCACGCGATCAGGTGCTTGGCCTCGAAGTGGTGCTGGCCAACGGCGCGGTGTTGAGCGCGCTTGGCAAGATGGTCAAGAACAATACCGGTTATGACCTCAAGCACTGGTTTATCGGTTCGGAAGGCACGCTTGGCGTCATTACGCGGGCGGTATTGCGGCTGCATCCGCAACGCGCGGCGCGGCATAGCGCGCTGGTTGCGCTGGATAATTACGATGCGGCGGTAAGTCTGTTGCGGCGGTTGGCGACGCGCTTTGGCAACGATATCGGCGCGTTCGAAATCATGTGGCCGGACTTCTACGACTTCGGTGTCGCATTGACTGGCGCGCGCTCTCCATTCGCCGAAGCGCATCCGCTGTATGCATTGATCGAGCACGCCAGCTTCGACGCGCAGGACGACGGCGAGCGCTTCGCTGCCGCGCTGGCCGAAGCGCTCGACACACATGTCATCCGCGATGCAGTGATCGCGCAATCGGTAGCCGATGCGCGGGCGTTATGGGCGGTGCGCGAATGCACAGCCGAATTCCCGGTGCGGCTCGATCCGATCAACTTCGACGTCAGCCTGCCGATCAGTGAGATCGGCAGGTTTGTCGAGCGTTGCCGCGCGGCGCTCGATCGTCAGTGGCCCGACAATGAATCGTATTTTTTCGGGCACATCGGTGATTCGAATCTGCACCTGACCGTGGATGGCCGTTCGATCCCGGGCGTTGATCATCACGCGGTGTACGCGTTCGTCTATGAGATGCTGGGGCCGTTGCACGGCTCGGTGTCAGCGGAGCATGGCATCGGTTTGTTGAAGCGCGAGTTCTTGCCGATCTCACGCTCGCCCGAGGAGTTGGCCGCTATGGCCGCGATCAAGCAGGCGCTCGATCCGCACGGGATTCTGAATCCGGGCAAGCTGTTTTGACGGCGGCGGGGCGGGCATGGACACCATGCCGCCCGCATTTCAGTAAGCTGAGTAGTCCAGCAGCTCGTTGGCGTAACGCCGGTAAAGCCATGAGAGGACCGAGGCGGCAAGTCCTATGAAAACGGTGTTGATGAACCCGAATCCTACCGCGAATGCAATAGAGCCTTGCCCCCCGGACATCAGCAGCCTCGGGCCGAGCACAGAAAATGTGATCGTCCATATGAGCGTCAGCGGCAGATGGGTGACGAATCCGACGCCAAGAATGCTCCAGAAATGACCGCGGCTGTCTTTCCACGCTGCGCGCAGCGTGAGCGGACTACCAAGAGAGACAGCCGGGTAGATCAGGCATAGACGGCAGACTGCATACAGATACGCTAGCGAAATGAGTAACGCGAACAGGATGAAGCCGCCCGCGCCCATATGGCGCATGACCGGGATCAGGAGCATGACAAGCAAAACCGTCACCACAATCAAGACCACCGCCAGACCCAGCGAGAAGAGCATGTAGCGACCGAGCGGTTCGCCGTTGAGGGGCAAGAGGGGCTGGGTGCCTTCGCCGAGTAGCAGGAACCGGTTGACCTTGATGATCACGCACCCGTAGATGACGAGCTGCAGCACCGAGCAAACCAGCTTGACGAGAGGGTGGCCGGCCCTCGCTGCGAAATCGAGCCCTGCGCCTTGGGCAAGATGCTGAAAGGGACTGGAGAGCAGGGTCGTACAGGTGAGGACTGCAAATATGCAGAGGAAGAATCCAGGCATCCGGACGATGGCCTGCCAGGTGCTGATCCAGCTATTCTTGACGCAGTTACCGAAGGTCAATTCTTCCATGGCGTTTGGCGTAGCTGTTAGAGTTTATTGGAGTGATCCGGATCATAAATGAATTTGCAGGCGCGGTCTGCAGGGTGATCGAGCCATTCGGATGCCGGGCGTACATAGCGCTTCAATATGCATCCAGATACTGCAGTATCAGCGGATACACATCCACCGCCGCGTTCTTGCCGAAGATGCAGTCGAGGTGCCCATACCCCGGAATCACATGCCGTTCGTAATGCTCGGCACCGAAGCGCTCCACTAGCAGATTGAAGGTGGTTTCAGTGCTTACCGGCAGATAGCACCGGTTTTCTGCACCGTGAATGAAGCCGATCGGCAGATGCATGCCCTCGATGTTGGGCAGATAAACGTCCTTGCCGTGGGCATCCACCACGTGTCCCGCACGCACCATCGTTGCCAGTTGACTGAAAAGCTCGACGTCATGCACGCCGAAAAGCTCTTGCAGATTTGCGTGAAGCTGCTCGCCGAGTTGCGCATGTTCATAGAGGAGACCATACAAAAACGTTGCGCGATGGCAGAGCGCGCTGCCGCAGCCTTCGTCGTGTCCGACCGGATAGAGGCGCAGCGCTTCGTCGAGCAGATTGTGCGGCCAGTCATGAGCCCGCGTGTACACCGTCAGATCCTTGACGCCCAGGTGCCCGAGTATTTCCGGCACGTGCAGACCGGCCTTGATCCGCTGCAATGCACCTGGAACCGGATGGGCGGATACCTGGGACAGCAGGGCCGAGCGCACGCCCTTTAGCCCCGAAAGCAAAGACATGGTGACGGCCATTGCGCCGAAACAATGCGCGACCACCTGGATCTGCTCCGCGTCCGTGATCTGCCTGACCTGCGCGACAGCGGCCGGGATGTCTTCGCGTGCGATCGCGTCCGCCGTGGCGGGTTCGAGCGCGCTCGGCAATTCGATGCTCACCCGCAGGTCGACAAGCCATACGTCGTAACCGGCCGCGCATAAAAACTCGACAAGGTTGGTATCGACCAGGTCCGTCGCGAAGATCCGGCTCGACGTGCCCGAGCCGTGCACGAGCAGCACAGGTCCTTTGTTGCCTGCGTGATAGCGCGTCAGTTTTAGCGTCTTGCTGTCTGCTCCGGATGTGTTGAACCACTTCAGTTCTGGCGCCGGCGCGCGCAGCGTTCGCTTCAGACGCGGTGCGGAAGTGTCCGAGTGCAGAAACTGCAACGGCGCCGCGACACCGCCATATTCAGTGAACAGCACCCCGCCGAAGAACTTGCCGAATTTCAGTGTCCATTCGAGCCGCGTCGCGAGGTCGGGCGTGTGCGTGACTTCGATGGTACGCATCTGCCTGAGGAAATTCTCGGGCGTGATGACCAGGGTTGCTTTGCCGATCACAGGTGCGTCGGCGGTGTCGGAAGCGCGGATCTGCGCGTACAGCGTATTGGTCTGCGGCCACAGTTCGAGTAGCGACGAACGCGTGATGATCTTCTGTCCGGACAGATAGTAGCGTGGGCCTTCCACCGTTTCGAGCGTCATCCGGTAGTTCATGTCGCGTCGGTCGACCTGGATCTGATCGACGACGAACAGGTTGAAACGGCCGTCGGCGATGGTCATCGGTTGGGCTGACAACGCCGGGCACGTCAGCGTGCCGACTGTGCGCGCAGCATGCTGCGGGTTGTCGAGCATGTCGGCCAGATCGTCGGATTCGACCGTGAGCGTAAAGCTGATCGGAATGCTGTCCTGAGATACGCCTGGCTGCACTGCATCTGGCTCGTAAGTGCCGATCATGGTTTCGGTGAAGCGCAGGCCGATCTTCTGCGGCGGCGGTGGTGCGACGTCGCCGCGTGATGTGTAGTCGATCTGCCAGCCATGCGCCGCGGCCAGTTGCGCGCAGTTGCGTTCGGCCAGTGCCGAGATCGTCAGCAGTGGATTCACGCCAAGCGAGATTGGCACGACCGCACCGTCCATTACATACAGGCCCTCATGAACCGCGGCCCCTGTCGTGCCTGAGAACACACGGCCGGCCTGATCGACGACGCCGTTTTCGACGTCATCCGCCATTCCGCAACCGCCTAGCGGGTGCACCGTCACCAGTCGGTCGCCAAGCAGATTCGCCGAGATCGGGTCGCGCACATAGTCGCCGCCCAGCGCGCTCGTCGCCGCTTCGAGCGTCTTCTCGATGGTGGCGTAAATCGCCTGCTGGCCGGCGTTGGGCCAGCGGATGCGAGGTCGTCCATGTTCGACCGTGATCTGTCCGCTTTCGTCGTCGTGTGCCATTACGAGGTATGTCTGCGTATGGTTCATGGCGCCGTGGTATGGCCCGCGCAACAGACTTTCGGCGATGCGTGCGTCGGCATCCAACGAGGAATGTGCCGGCGACCGCGGTTCGAGCATCTTCACGCCTTCGGTGGGCGCGGCAATGCCCATCACGCCTATCATTGCCACTCCGACCGGGCCGGCCAGCGAGCCTTCCTCGATCACGAAGCCGTCGCGGACATCCGGCGTGTCGCGGTGATCGATCAGGCCGCAGATCGTCGGCCCGACCGGTGGAATTTCACCGGCCTTGTGCGCGCCCCAGCCGATGCCGTTGATCGGCTCATCGGTGTTGTAGGCGAAGGCGAGCACATCGCCATTGCCGGTGAAGTGCTCGCCGAGTTGCGTGGACACAGGTAGTCCGGCATCGCGCGAGCGCAACAGGATGGCAGTCGAACCGAGCGTGCCCGCCGACAGGATGACGATATCCGCGCTGACAGCCAGATCCGGCGCGTCGTAGATTTCGCGGCCTAGGTCCACCGGTTGATAGCGCACGCGCCACTGCTGGGTGGCCTCGTCGCGCACCACTGAATGCACGGCTACGCCTGTAAAAATCTGCGCGCCATGCGCGACCGCGTCCGGCAGATAGTTCATGTGCGTCGAATTCTTCGACTCATGGTTGCAGCCTGAATTGCAGTCGCCACAGCCGATACAGCGTTTCTGTCCGACCCCGGCGGCGTTTGGGCCGTCCTTGAAGGTGACCGTGATGGGCGGTCGCGAGAAGCGATCCTGCATGCCGAGTGCCTGCGCCGAGCGGGCGAGCGCATTGAGCTTCGGCAGAGAAGGGAAGTCTGCGGGTACCGGCGAGGGCTGCAACATCGCTTCGGCGCGTGCGTAGCCGGCGGCGAGGCCGGCCTCGTCGGCGCGCACCGCTGCCGGCCAGCGTGGGTCCTGCCACAAACGGGGATCGGGCCTGAGCGCCACGTTCGCATTGATCAGCGAGGTGCCGCCCAGTCCGCAGCCGACCACCGCGTTGACCTCGGCATTGACATGCACTTCGAGCAAGGCCAGCGGCGAGCCGATCTGCGCAAACTCAGTGTTGTATTGCACCTTGCTTGCACCCTCGAGTTGCGTCGAGGGAAACTCGCCTGCCATGAATTCGCGGCCGCGTTCGAGCAGGCACACATTGCGGCCCGCCCGCGCCAGCCGGCTGGCCGCGATGGCTCCGCCGTAGCCCGATCCCACCACCACAATGTCGTAATGAGGCTGCATTGCCTGAATGGCGCTGGACAAGCGATCCATCGTGAACACCTCGATGTCGGGCAGTGACGCCGCGCAACGGCAATCTTGCGCAATTAGGCGGCTACTTCATTCATTTCGCTGTCGCTCGATTCGGCGGCGAGCAGGTTCAGCGCGATCAGGATCGCCGCGCGGTTTTCGACGTCGATCTCGATGCCCAACACGTCGATCAGCCAGCGACCGATCTTGGTATTGGAAAAATCAGCGGCGTCGCCCGTCTTTTTCATTGTGACGCCGAGTTTGATGGCGCGATAGTGATATGAGGGAACACGATGCTGCGCTGCCACGGCCGAGAGTCCGCCTTTGCATTCCGAGCACCAGCCGAGGCTGCCTGCCAGGACGATCCGCTCGGGTTCGTCGAGGCCCTCGATGAAGGCCCGCGCGGCGAAGCGCACACGTGCTTCGTCGAGGCCGTATTGCAGCAGCACGCTTTCGACGGGGTCTTCGAGCGCGTGAGCGTGCAGATCGATTTCCTGCGCCATGCCCTCGTTTTCCATCGAGACGTTGCGCTGATGGCTGGCGCTGCGCAGGCAGTCGATCAGATAGCGGCGGAAGTATGCACACAGCGCGTAGCCGTTGGACGGCGCGCTTTCGGCGCAGGCGTTCGTGTCCGAATGACCCGGGGTGAGGCGCAAAACCCGGGCGAAGATGAACTGCGCGACCAGTTCTTCCTTGTCCTCGCCGAGCGCCTGCAGTTCGAGCGGATGGTAGGTCCGCAGCGCCCGTTTCACCAGATCGACCATCGAAACCATTTCGTCACCGGACAGTTGGGTGCGACGGCGCCACAGATCAGGCAGGATCGCATTGTCCAGATTGCGGACGAACTCGCGGCTCGGTACAGCGCCCATGGAAACCTCCGTCGAAGGATGGGTCAAGCGCGCGGTAGGCCCCGGGGCGGGGCGGCGAGGGCTGTGTGAACCGGCCCGGTGCCGCGCTGGAAAGTTGACCCCAGTATGGTTTTTGCGCGCGGCTTCGCCTATATGGATTAAGTGATAGCTGACAGGTAAACTGCCGGGTAAACCAACGGCGCCGACGGCCCCGAACGGCCGCTGGCGCCAGCGCCGCCTGATGCCATGCACCATTCGGGCATCCAGAGCGGCGTGAAGCCCGCCTCTCGCCCGCGGCACTGCGCTATCGAAATAGCCGGACCCGACAGCAACAACCTTGCATGGGAGACCGCACGATGCGGGCCGATCCTGTCCAGCGAGCGATCGACGAGGATCTGGCGCGTGTGCTGTACGCCCAGAATCCGATAGCGTTCTTCACTCACTGGTTCGCCATAGCGGTGCTCGTGTCGATCTACTGGGTCGACATGCCGTATCCGCACCTGTTCGCCGCGTGCTTTGGCTTCTACGCGGTGGCGAACTTTGCCGCCTTGGGGCTGTGGCTCTGCAGGCGCCGCTGGCCCACCGCCATGACGGCGCGCAACTGGATCAGGCTGCACGCGTTGCGGGGTGTGTTGCTGTACAGCGCGCCGGGGCTGGCGATCTGGTTCGCGTTTCATAGCCGGCAAGCGGATCTGCCGGTGCTGCACACCGTCATGCTGGTGACGCTGGCGGCGGGCGTGTTCATGTCCAATGGCTTCGACCTGCTCAACTTTTCGACGGGCATCATCTTCGTGCTGCTGCCGGCCATCGTGCTGCTGTTCGGCAGCCACAACTTCGACCGCACCATTCTCGCGATCGTCCTCGCGTTCTTCTTTTGCGCCATCAACGTCTATGCGATCAGCTATCGCAAGCTGTTCCAGCGCGTCGTGCAGGCGCGCGTCGATCAGCAGCAACTGGCGGAGTCGCTCGCCGAGCAGAAGCATGTCGCAGAAGAGGCGAGTCTCGCGAAGACACGCTTCTTCGCCGCGGCGAGCCACGATCTGCGCCAGCCGCTGCATGCGATCGGGCTGCTGGCAGCATCGCTGAATGACGTTGCCGTGACACAGGCGCAGCACGGTAAAACCGCCGCTCACATCGTCCATAACGTCGAGGCTCTCAACCAGTTGTTCAACCAGGTCCTCGATCTGGCGCGGCTCGAGAGCGGCGTCACCCAGGTGATCCGCCTGCATTTCCGGCTCGACGAGCTGTTCGAGCGGGTCGGCAGCCAGTACCGGCCGCAGGCGGCGGCGAAGGGACTTGCGCTGCGCATCGCGCCCACCACAATGGTGGTGCACGACGACCCAGTGCTGCTCGAACGGGTGCTGAGCAACCTGTTGTCGAACGCGGTGCGCTATACCGAGGAAGGTGCGATCTGGGTGGGCTTGCGGCGCGCCGGGCGGCGCGACGGCGGCTACATCGAGGTGCGCGATTCAGGTATCGGCATTCCAGCGGTCGAGCAGGGACGCATCTTTGAGGAGTTCTATCAGGTCGCTAATCCGCAGCGCGACGCGCGCCAAGGGCATGGACTCGGTTTGCCGACGGTGAGGCGTCTGGTCGAGCTGCTGGGCGGCGAGTTGCGACTGCGTTCGGCCCCGGGCCGCGGCTCGGTGTTCCGCTTCCCCGTTCGGACCGGCGACCCCGGCGCGATTGTGGCGAGCCTGAGCGATACGGTAGCGAGTGGCCCGTCGGCGCAGGGGCGGCACGTGCTCTGCATCGATGACGACCCGTCGATTCTCGAAGGCCTGACGAGGCTGCTCGGGCGTTGGGGCTGCATCGTGCGGGGTGTGCGCGACGAAATGCTGGCGTTGCAGGTGTTGAGCGAGGGCTTTGTGCCAGACGCGGTGTTGTGCGACTTCCAGCTGGCGAACCATCGCACGGGGGCGCAGGCGCTCACTGCGGTGCGCGAGGCGCTGCGGCGCGGCGGCCACGAAGGCGCGGTGCTGCTGCTGATTACCGGCGACATGGCGTCGGGCGAACTGGCGACGCTCGCCAGGCAAGGCATTCCTGTGCTGCATAAGCCGGTCACGCCGGCACGCCTGCGCCGCACGTTGGAAATCTTGTGGCAGCAGGCGGATCGGGATGGCGCAACCGGCAACCTTGCTACAGCGTCCGGCCCGCTTCCAGCCAGCCGTTGATTACGGCTATCGCGGTAGACCGGTTGTGAACGCCGAGCGCCCGGAAGATCACCGACAGATGCACCTTGACCGTTCCTTCGGCGACACCCAGCTCGCGGGCGATCATCTTGTTGGTCCAGCCGCGGTGCACGAGACGCATGATGTCCTGTTGGCGCGGCGCGAGGTTTTCGAGCAGATGCTGCTGATGCGGCTGCAGGGCTTCCACATGAACAATGGGCTCGGTCACGGATGGCGCGGCCGGTGAGTTCCCCGCGCCGCCCGGCGCAGCTTGCGCCGCTTCGCGTGCGCCGAGCAGGCTCAACGCTTCCATCGGCACGTATGCGCCGCCCGACAGCACCAGCTCGATGGCCTTCAGCATGACGCTGGCCGGCTGGCGTTTCGGGACGAAGCCAAGCGCGCCGGCCGCGAGGACCGCCCGCATTTCGTCCGGCGATTCTTCGGCGGATAGCACAACCACCGGCAGCGCCGGGTGCTCTTTGAGCAGGATTTCGAGGGACGCCGCGCCGCTCATGCCGGGCATATGCAGATCGACAATTGCGAGATCGTGATCGGCGTCGGGCCGCGCGGCGGCGGCCAGGGTTTCCCAGCTGTCGGCCTCGTCAAACTGGGCGTCAGGGTCGAGTCCGCGCAGCATTCCTTTGACACCCTGGCGTATCAGTTCATGGTCATCGGCCACAAGAAACTTCATGGTGTCTCCGCGTGTCGGCACTGCGCGCTCGTATTTACCACCATTATTCCGCCGATGCAGGACGCGGATGGCGCCTCCCCCGAGATACGCCATCCGTCCCGTCAGGCCACCTGCGCGAGCGCATGCGTGGCACATTCATTTTTATGATGTTGATCCCCGGCGGGCTGCAGACAGTGTCGGCGATGGATAGGTCTCCTGCGCTGCCGGCTCTGCGGCACGGTCGTGCGTTTTGCACGCCGCTTGGTTTCCATGCACCGGACGACTGTCTTGACTGCGGCCTGCAACATAGACGCGTGAAGCGGCGTGATTTTGAAGCACAGTATGCGAGGTTTAACAATTGGCGCTGTGTTGCTTCGTTTGGCCTCGCGTGACTTCATATGGGTCGCGCTGGCCAGCGAAGCAACCGCGCCTCGGCCGCCGGTCAATGGACGGCGAACAACGTCAGGTTCATCAGGATCCTGAATGCGAAGCCGAGCGACATTGCGCCACCCACGCCCACGCACCACAGCGCGATAAACCAGACCCAGCCGGGCAGCACGCGCCGCGTGGGCGCGGCGGCCGGCTGCCCGGACTTAGTGATAGTGATGTTGGTCGTCATGGCGCACCTTGCCGCGAAATACCCAGTAACCCATCGTCGTATAGCTGATGATGACCGGAATGATCACCGCTGCACCTACCAGCGTGAACATCTGGCTCGAACGCGGCGCGGCGGCTTCCCACAGCGTCATGCTTGATGGAATGGCGTACGGCCACAAGCTCACCAGCAAGCCGAGATAGCCGATCAGCACGAGCGCGAGCGCCAGCACGAAGGGCGTCTTGTGATGCCTGTCGCGCACGGCGCGCCGCATGAAGAACGCGCAGATGGCAACGAGGAACGGCACCGGCAGCAAGCGATAGAACAGACCCGAAGCGAACCAGCGCTGGGCGATGTTGGGGTCCTGCAGCGGAGTCCAGAGACTGACCATCGCGATGAAGCCGAGCAGGACGATCGTCAGCGGCCACACGACACGATGCAGGCGCCGTTGCAGATCGCCTTCTGTTTTGGCGACCAGCCAGCAGCAGCCGAGCAGCGCATAGGTGACGACGAGGCCGAGACCGGTCAACAGGCTGAACGGTGTGAGCCAGCCGAACGCCGAGCCCGCATAGCTGCCGTCCACGACCGGAATGCCTTGCAGGAACGCGCCCAGTACGATGCCCTGAAAGAAGGCGGCACCGGACGAGCCGCCGATAAACGCCAGATCCCACAGATGCTTCGTGCGGTTTGCCTTGGCGCGCAGTTCGAACGACACGCCACGAAAGATCAGGCAGGCGAGCATGAAAATCAGCGGCAGATACAGCGCCGACAACACAGTCGAATAGACCACCGGAAACACCGCAAACAGACCAGCACCGCCGAGTACCAGCCACGTCTCGTTGCCGTCCCAGACGGGCGCGACAGTGTTCATCATCAGATTGCGTTCTTTCTCATCGGGAAAGAACGGAAACACGATGCCGATGCCCAGATCGAAGCCGTCGAGTACCACATACATGAACAGGCCCAGTGCGATGATCGCGGCCCACACTACGGTGACATCCATTTTCTAACCTCGTTACGGTGTGGTTCAGGCCACGTCGGCCAGTTGCTCGGCGGCCGGCATTGGGAGACGCGCGGGGCGACCGGGGAGCGCGCCTAGTGAGACGTCGGGCGTGCCGTGCGGCGTCTGCCCGGGCAACGCGGGACCAGAGCGCATCAGCTTGAGCATGTAGTAGATGCCGGTGCCGAACACGAGGAAGTAGACGATCACGAACGCCATCAGCGAGATCCCCACTTGCTGCGTGGTAAGCGGAGACACCGCCTGCGAAGTGCGCAGCACGCCGTATACCACCCACGGCTGACGGCCTGCTTCGGTCGTGACCCAGCCGGCCAGCAATGTGATGAACCCGGCGGGGCCCATCGTCACGGCGAGCTTCTGGAACCACCTCGCGTCATAGAGCCTGCCGCGCCGGCGCAGCACCCATGCGGTGATCGACATCACGATCATCAGCACGCCGAGTCCCGCCATCACGCGGAAGCTCCAGAACACGACGGTCGAATCCGGCCGGTCTTGTGGCGGGAATTCCTTCAGGCCGCGGATCTCGCCGTCCCAGCTATGCGTGAGAATCAGGCTGCCCAGATGCGGAACCGATACCGCATAGCGGGTGGTCTCCGCCTTCATGTCGGGGATGCCGAACAGGTTGAGCGCCGTGCCGCCTTTCTCGGTGTTCCACAGGCCTTCGATCGCCGCGATCTTGGCCGGCTGATACTTGCGGGTGTTCAGACCGTGCTGGTCGCCGACAAAAGCCTGGATGGGCGTGAGGATCAACAGCATCCAGAGCGCCATGGAGAACATTGTCTTGACTGCCGGGTCGCGCCGGCCCTTCAGCAGATGCCACGCGCCAACAGCCGCCACGACAAGAGCGGCGACGATAAACGCAGCGAGCGCCATGTGTGCGAGGCGGTAGGGAAACGATGGGTTGAAGATGATCTTGAACCAGTCGAGCGGGACGACGTGACCATTTTCGACAGCGAAACCTTGCGGCGTTTGCATCCAGCTATTGGAGGCGAGAATCCAGAAGGTGGAGATCAGCGTGCCGATGGCGACCATCAGCGTCGCACCGAAATGCGCGCGCCGACTGACGCGCTGCCAGCCGAACAGCATGATGCCGAGGAAGCCCGCTTCAAGGAAGAACGCGGTCATCACCTCGTACATCAGCAGCGGCCCGGTGATCGGACCGGCGAAGCTGGAGAAGCCCGACCAGTTGGTGCCGAACTCGTAGCTCATGACGACGCCGGAGACGACACCCATGCCGAAAGCCACTGCAAAGATCTTCGACCAGAACAGACACAAATCTTTGTAGTAGGCCTTACCGGTTTTGAGCCAGCGCCATTCGAGCACGGCGATAAAACTGGCGAGCCCAATGCTAAGTGCGGGGAAAACGATATGAAACGAGACCGTGAACGCGAACTGGATGCGCGCCAGGTCGAATGCGGAGATTGTGGATGCGGGATTCATGATCTTGATACCGGGACAACCTACGCGCATCGACCGCTGTCGACGCGCACTGCCGTAAGCAGATGGCGCAAGCGTAGGGGAATACGCGGTGTTTTGCTGCGTCGCGACGTGCGTCGAAAAGACGCGCGGAGAACGGCGACCTAACGATTTTGAGGCGCTAAATCGTTGATCGGTATCAAGTTTGTCTGGGGTTTCGTGAGCGCTGATGCAGCCCCGAAAATGAAAAACTGCGTCAATACACCGCGCTGCAACAGAGCGCCGATGGCGCTCGTACTGGATAGCGAATCACGCGATTGAAATGACGAGCTTCTTGCCGCACGCGGCTGCATATTTGCGCAACGTGTCGATGGACGGCGAGTGCTGTCCCGATGCGAGCGCGCGTTCGAGCCGCGTTACAGCGGGTGCCTTGGTGCCCATGCGTTCGGCGACTTGCGCCTGGCTCAGCCCGGCGGCGTGACGCGCTGCGAGCATCTGGTCGAGGAGGGCGAATTCTTCGCGGTTTAGCCGTTCGTATTCGGCGCGGACTTCGGGGTCCGCGAGGGCGCGGGTACGTAATTCCTTATACGTTGTCACGTTTGATCTCCAGCAGTCTTTTGCGAGCTATTTCCAGCTCGTTTCGGGGCGTCTCTTGCGACTTCTTCACGAACGAATGCAGCATGACGATGCGGCGTTCGACGATCGTGCAAAAGAACACTCTGGCAATGCCTTCCGCTCCCTTCAGACGCATTTCGAAAAGGCCGCCGCCCATGGATTGGGTGTGCGGTTCTCCAAGGTTCGGACCATATGTTTCCATGCGATCCGCCAGTGCGATAAATCGCGCCAGTAGCGTCTTGGGCAGCGAAGCGACCTGGACTTTGACCTTCTCGTTGTAAAAGTCGATCAGAAATGCCATTGGACTCCAATATAACAAATATGTTACTGCCGTGCAAGCAGAAAACCTCCCGGTCTGGACCGGTCCGGCATCGCCTTCGATCAGGTGGTGCCGGGTAGCTTCGCGAGCGGGGATGAGGCGGCAGGACAGCGTGCGAGAGCAGGGTCGCGCGGGACGGCAACAATAACGTTCAGGATAACGGAACGAATTCTTCGTGAAAATCCGCCAGATGGCCAGGGTAATTCCGCCATGTCGTACAAGGCCGTAATAAATGTTTGAATCTGTAAATTGACAATCTGGTGATTGAACCAGCTAAAACGATGAGAGCTTTACCCAGCGCGGGAGTGCGAGAAAGCGCTTTCTTGAGAGGCGTAAGAGCTACCTGGCCGGTCGTTACAAAGGCAGCTTTTTCATCTTGAGACGTGACCGGGTAGCGGATATCGTCGGGTTCTCGTGTGGTCGACCCCGACACGCGAGTGTGGTCCTAACGGCGTCCCGCCTTTAAAGCGGAGACGCCGTCTTTTTTATGCCTTGTT
Organism: Paraburkholderia sp.; assembly: GCF_026225065.1. Taxonomy (GTDB): domain Bacteria; phylum Pseudomonadota; class Gammaproteobacteria; order Burkholderiales; family Burkholderiaceae; genus Paraburkholderia. Next base: position 20,819 of record NZ_JAMFSB010000063.1, read on the forward strand.
CACCGGCGTATTTTGCCCAGATCAGCTCTCCGACGTTATAAGCTGGTGAATCCGCAGCCAGCATTTTCCCGAAAGGAGGCAAGGCCATGCGCGACATACGTTGGACGTCGGAGGAAGGCGACGGGGTCGAACATCTCGCGTTCGATGCGCGTGACGACGGTTTTTACGTCGAGAGCGCCGTGGTGGGGCAGCGTTACGGAAAGGGCTATGGGCTCTACTACAGGGTGCACTGCGATCCGCGTTGGCGTGTCATCGACGCGTTCCTCAAGATCATGGGTGGCGGCGAACTGGCGTTGCATGGCGACGGCGAGGGACATTGGCGCGATGGCGATGGCAACGCGCTCGGTGCGATCGAAGGCTGCATCGACATCGATATTGCCGCTACGCCGTTCACCAACACGCTGCCCATCCGGCGCTTGCAACTGGCCGAAGGTGAGCGCCAGCCGATTGCAGTGGCCTACATCTCGACGCCCGAGCTTCAGGTTACGCGGGCCGAGCAGGCCTACACATGTCTGGCGTTGAACCGCGAATACCGCTATGAAGGCATCTTTCGCAACTTCATCGCGGACATGCAGGTGGACGAAGACGGTCTCGTGATCGACTATCCGACGCTCTTCACGCGCTTGCCACGAACGCGCTGATGCCGTTCACCCGGCTTAGTGAGGGATGCTGTGAGGCAAACCGGTCGATGCGGGCGGCGATACCGACGGGGTCGCGCAACACGACCCAGTGGCCGGCGTCGATCGTGTCGCGCGTATAGTCGCCGAGCCACTCCTCGAGCCCCAATGAAAGCGCGGGTCCCACATAACGGTCGCGCAGCGGCACAATGAATTGCACCGGTGCGTGAGCCGGGCGGTTGCGTGGATGAAGCAGCCGGGCGATGAAGTTGGCGCGGTACAGATTCAAGCCGTTGATCGCATTGCGTAGCTGGGCTGGATCCGGCGCAGGGCGGATGCGCTCGGTGAGCCGCAACCACAGCGGCCATGCGCGTGCGCCGCCGCAGCGCCACAACAGTTCTGGCACTAGCGGCAAATGAAACAGGAAGATGTACCAGGACTTCAGCGTTTGCCGCAGGCCGCTGGCGAACGGGCGCGCGGAAGTTTGCGCGGAGGTTTTGTTCGAGGGTGGAACGCCATGGCCGCCATGGCCGTTGCGGTTGCGGTTGCTATGGCCACTGCGGCCGCTCCGGCCACGCAGGCCCAACGCGGCGTGATCAAGACACGGCCCCGAAATCGACGTGAACGAAGCGATGCGGCCTGCGAACGAGGGACTCGTCACCGCTTCCCAGCTTTGAATCGAACCCCAGTCGTGACCCACCAGATGAAACGCCTGCCCGCCACAGGTAGCGTCGACGACGGCGGCCAGATCGGAGGCCAACCGTTCCAGCCGATACGCGGCCCGGCGGGCCGGCGCTTCCGAGGCCCCGGCGCCGCGCACGTCGTAGGAAATCACACGATAGCGCCCGTCCAGTTGCGCCCGCACCGGCTCCCATACCGCCGCCGAATCCGGATAGCCGTGCACGAGCACCAACGGCGGCGCCTCGCGCGGTCCGCTGACGTACACGGCAAGGCGTACGTCGCCGGCCTCGACGACGAGCGTATCGCGGATCACGTCACCGCCCGCACGCCGCGGCGGCTTGCCTTCAACGCGGCGGGATTGGCGGCGTTGGCCGAATCGACCGCGGCCACAAGGCCTTCGATTCGCGCCAGTTGCGCGCGGTTATCGTGATCCCACGGGTGGAAGTCAGGTTTGAAAAAACGCAGCCACTCGAGCGCGATGCCCGGAAACACGCCGTGTTTTGGCCCGTACAGGAATTTGACGACGCGCCACATGCCGCGCAGGTGGCCGCCGCGCTTGCGGTCGGCGATCAAAAGGCGCACGTGATAATCGAACACGATCAGCCAGAACGCGAGCGTGACCGTCAGCATGGTGCCCGCGCGCAGCAGATAACGCGCCGGGCCGGGTTTGATCACGGTGTTCCACACGTCGAACGAGACGGCCTTGTGCTCGGTCTCTTCGAGCGCATGCCAGGTCCACATCTGCGCATAGCCTTGCACCGATCCACCCACCCGCGTGTCGTCCTCCAGCAGCAGACCGGCCAGCATCGCCGTGTAATGCTCCAGCGCGACGGTCATCGCGAGCTGGAACGACTTGGGCATCTTGCGATTGACGTTGAGGAACCACGTGAGACGCTGGTCGAGCTTGTGAGCAGGCAGCCTCGCGTTTTGGAGCAGATCGTTGTACTCGATATGCTCGCGGGTATGCATCGCTTCCTGGCCGATAAAGCCGAGTACCTGCTTCTTCAGGACGGGGTCGTCGATCCGGTCGCGATAGTTGCGCACGCTGTCCATGAAGAAGCGCTCGCCCGCTGGAAACAGCAGCGAAAGCGCATTGAAGAAGTGTGTCACATGCGAGCCTTCCTGGTGCCAGTCGCAGGCACGCTCAGGAGACAAAACGAAACGAAGGTCGCGGCGAATCGGCATCATGGCCTTTCTCTCCCTATGATCTTTGATGTTCATGCGCGCCGTCCGGCAGCTTCTGCTTCTGCAGCGCGAGCGCGCTTTTGCGCGATTCGGTGCGGACGGCGGGTCTGCATCACGACGAGCGCCTGATAGGCGGCCGGCAGCGTGCGGGCAAGCCAGTCGGCAGCCCGCGCATCGCGGCCGATCAGCACGCGCCGTTTGTTCTTGCGCACGCCGTCGAGAATCGTGCGGGCTGCTTCGTCGGCTGTCGTGATGAAGAATTTTTCGAAATCGTCCTTGCCTTGCTGTTCGCTCTCGATCATGAAGCCGACCATGTTCGAGGCGATCCGGCTCGATTGCGCGATGCTGGTGCGGATGCCGCCTGGATGCACACAAGTGGCCGACACGCCGCATTTCATCAGGTCGAGCTCCTGGCGCAGCGCTTCGGTGAAGCCGCGCACGGCGAACTTGGTTGCGTTGTAACCGCTCATGCCTGGTTGTGCGAACAAACCGAACACGCTTGAAGTGTTGACGATGTGCCCTTCGCCCGACGCCTTCAGGTGCGGCAGGAACGCCTTCGTACCATGCACGACGCCCCAGAAGTTGATGCCGACAATCCATTCGAGATCGGCATAGTCCATGCCGTCGATCGTGCTGGAGAGCGCCACGCCCGCATTGTTGAAGACGAGATTGACGCGGTCGTGCTGGGCGGCGGTTTCGGCGGCCCAGTCGAACATCGCCGCGCGATCCGCCACGTCGAGCACGCGCGTCGTCACACGCAGCGGCGCACCGACGATCTGCGGCGCGGCAGTCTCAGCGAGCTTTGCTGTTTCGGCGAGGCTTGCAGCGTTGCGATCGGCGAGCGCCAGGTGGCAGCCTTCTCGCGCCAACTGGATCGCCAGCGAGCGGCCCATACCTGAGCCTGCGCCGGTGATGGCGGCAACACGTTCTGTGAAATTCTTCATCGTACTGTCCTCTCTGAGCGGTGCCTTGTTGTTTTGTCTGTGCGTGAGACGGGAGCGCTTGATGGCATGGCGCCAGCGTGCGCTTCGTCTCAAGTTGTCTCTGCCGACGATGCGGCCGAAGCGGTCGACGCTGACGAAGCTGTTGAAGCGCCGCCCTGCGTGGACTCAGCGGCGTGCGTCTTGAACGCCGCGGCTGGCTGGGCAGCAGGCGCATACGCAAAGTAATCACCCATGCTGAAGCGGCGGGTAGCCTGGCGGAAACGGAACGCGAATCCGGGCCACAGCGTCGTGTTCTTGCCGGTCCGTGGATCGAGGTACCAGCTCTTGCAGCCGCCCGTGGACCAGATGGCGCGGCCCAGCTTCTGCTGGATCTGCTCGTTGTAGACGCGTTCGACCTGCGGCCGCACTTCGATCGCGGCGGCTCGTTCGCGTTGCATGGTCTGCAGTGCGCGCAGGATGTACTCGACCTGCGACTCGATCATGTACACCATCGAGTTGTGGCCGAGCCCCGTGTTCGGGCCGACCACCATGAAGAAGTTCGGGTAGCCAGGCAGTGTCGTGCCGAGATAGGCATGCGCGCCACCATGCCAGGTATCGACGATATCGACGCCGCCCTTGCCGCGCACCACGCCGCGTGGGAACGGGTCCGCAACCTGGAAGCCGGTGCCGAAGATCAGGCAGTCGGTGGGATGGCGCATGCCATCGGTCGTGACCACCGCGTCTTCCTCGACGCGTGCGATCCCGCTCGTGATGACCGCCACATTCTGGCGCGACACCGCAGGGAAATAGTCGTTCGAAATGAGGATGCGCTTGCAGCCCATCGTGTAATCGGGCGTGAGTGTGGCGCGCAGTTGCGGATCGGGTACCTGACGATGCAGATGACGCACCGCGACTTTCTGCGCGGTCTTCATCAGCGATGGATGAATCGCAAAGCCAAACGCACGCGATTCCAGCATGCAATAGAGACCCGCGCGCCACATCTTCTGGGTGAACGGCAGGTGCCGGAACAGCCACTGTTCGAACGGTTTAACCGCGCGGTCGGCCTTCGGCATGATCCACGGCGGAGTGCGCTGGAACAGGTCGAGCTGTGCGACGCGCGGAGCAATCTGCGGCACGAACTGTATGGCGCTCGCGCCGGTGCCGATCACGGCGACGCGTTTGCCTTCCAGCGGATAACTGTGGTCCCACTGCTGCGAATGGAAGGTCTTGCCCTTGAAGGTATCGAGCCCCGGAATATCCGGCACCGCCGCGCGGGACAGGCCGCCCATGCCCGATACCAGCACCCGCGCCGACCAGCGCTGGCCGTTGGCGAACAGCATGTGCCAGCGATGACGCGTTTCGTCATAGGTGGCGCTTACCAGTTCGTGACCAAAGCGGATGTGCAGCTGCACGCCGAAACGCTGGGTGCACGCCTCCAGATACTCGCGAATTTCGGGCTGGCTCGCGAACATGCGAGTCCAGCGCGGGTTCGGTGCGAACGAGAAGGAGTAGACGTGCGATTGCACATCGCAGGCGCAGCCCGGGTAGCGATTGTCGCGCCAGGTGCCGCCGAC
>NZ_JAMFSB010000440.1 GCF_026225065.1 Paraburkholderia sp.
CGCTCGTGCGCCGCCGCGATCGCGGCCAGCACGTTGGCCGAGTCGCCCGTGGTCGTGATGGCAAGCAGCACGTCCCCCGGCTGGCCGAAGGACCAGACCTGCTTCGAGAACACCTGCTCGAACGCGTAGTCGTCGGCGATCGCGGTGATGATCGACGTATCGGCTGTCAAAGCAATGGCAGGCAAGCCTGGTCGTTCGCGTTCGAAACGGCCCATCAGCTTGGCCACGAAATGCTGCGCGTTGGCCGCAGATCCGCCATTGCCGCACGCAAGAATGCGGTTGCCGTTGGCAAGCGCCATAAACATCGTGTCGATCGCTGCGGCGATCGGCATCGAGAGGGTTTCGAGAGCTTCGGTTGTGACTGCCGCGTTGTCGCGGAAGTGCTGTTGAATACGTTCGACTGACATCGAGTCTCTATCGTTTGCCGCGGATGGACCGCTGCGCGCGGCCGTGTTGTGAATACAGGTTATCTTGCTGCCGGTGCAGGCAACGCCGACGCGTCCCCGGAACCGCCCGCGAGGCGTTCGCCATGCCACCCGTACGCGAGCGCAAGTTTATCGCACTCGGGCGCGATATCCGCAGCGCGGCTCAGACTTCGTCCGCGCGAAAGGCATCGCGTAACCAGACAAGTCGCCCCGACTCGAATGCGACGACATCAAAACGGCACGCCGGCACGACGCTCACGCGAGTGGCCAGATAATGCCGCGCGGCGCGCACCAGCCGCTGACGTTTCTGCCACCCAACGCTGGCCGCCGCGCCGCCATAGTGCCAACGCGCCCGCGCCCGGACTTCGACGAACACCACAGCGAGCCGTCGCGCTCGCTCATCACCAGATCGATCTCTCCGCCGCGACATGCCACGTTGCGCGGGACGAAACGCAACCGCTGGCGCTGCAGGAAGGCGAGCGCGTGAGCTTCGAACGCAGCTCCGACGTCTTTGGACCCTCCGCGTCCCAAAAAGTTGTGAGCGCCAGAACGAGGCGCCGGGCGCTCTGCCTCTGCGTGGCACAATGTCGGCCTTGCTTTGTCTGTCTGCGTCTTCTGTCTCATGACCCCTCTCTTCGAACTTGCGCAAGGGCAGCAATATCCCGCTGCCGCGCTCTATGTGGTGGCGACGCCGATCGGCAACGTTGCGGACATCACGTTGCGCGCGCTGCACGTACTCGGACTGGTGGACCGCATCGCCGCCGAGGACACGCGCAATACAGGCCAACTGCTAGCGCGCTACGGCATCTCGAAGCCCCTGCTGGCGGTGCATCAGCACAACGAGCGCGCCGCGGCGCTGCGCATCGTCGAACATCTGCAAGCGGGCGAGCGTGTCGCCTACGTGTCCGACGCCGGCACTCCTGGCATTTCGGACCCCGGAGCGAAGCTCGTCGACGCCGTGCGTGAAGCCGGGTTTCCGGTGATTCCATTACCCGGCGCCAGCGCCTTGGCCACAGCCCTCAGTGCCGCCGGCGATTGGGTAGCGACCTTCTCGTTCCTCGGCTTTTTGCCGCCGAAAGCAAAGCAACGCGCTGCAACGCTGCAGTCGCTCGCGACGCATCCGCAGGCCATGGTCTTCTACGAAGCGCCGCATCGCATCGTAGAAACAGTCGAAGCGCTGGCCGAAGCATTCGGCGGAGCGCGCAAACTATTGATCGCACGTGAGCTGACAAAGTTACATGAAGCGCTGCATTGCTGCACCCTGGCCGAAGGGCCAACGTGGCTGGCGGCGGACCCGAACCGGCAGCGCGGCGAATTTGTACTGGTGGTGGAAGGCGCTCAACAGGAAACCGCAGGCGAGCACGATCACGACGCGCTGCTGGGCATCCTGCTGGAAGAGCTGACGGTGAGTAGCGCGGCGAAAGTCGCGGCGGCTATCACGGGAACATCGCGCAACGCGTTGTACACGCGCGCATTGGCGTTGAAGAAAGACGGGGAAGATAGCGAGTAAGACCAAGGGCCGCGCAAGCGGCCCTTGAGAGCGGACAAACGCGCGAGCAGAGGTGCATCACACGCACGGCTCGCTCCAGTCACATCACTTGACGTCGTTCGTGTTCGACGCCAGTGTCTCGGCCTGTTCGGCCTTGGCTTCCTTTGGCGTCAGACCGACGATCTGCACGCGCGCCGTGCCGGCGCGCTGCATATGCAGCGCAGTAGCGGCCGCCAGCGAGAGGTCGATGATCCGGCCGCGCGCGAACGGGCCGCGGTCGTTGATCCGGACAATCACCGAACTGTCGTTCGCCGGGTTCGTCACGCGCACGTATGAGCCGAGCGGCAGCGTGCGGTGCGCGGCGGTCAGCGCATGCATGTCGTAGCGTTCGCCGTTCGCCGTGCGACGGCCGTGGAAGAACCTGCCGTACCAGGACGCGCGCCCGGTTTCGTGGAAGCCGACCACATTGGGACCGTTTTCGGTGAGCGGCTGGGCGTCGGCGAGCGACGTGGCGTTAGCTTCAGAAGCCGATGCAGCTGGCGTTCCGAAGGCTTGCGGCGCCAACGTACCGGCACCGCCTGCCTGCGCGCTCTTGGTGCTGAGCGGCGGATTACTTGCCTCGTTGGCTGCGTTCGGGGGCATGGCGCACCCTGCGAGCACAAAAAAGGCAAAAAGACTCCCTATACTTCGGGATGACCGAGTTTTCATAAGACGTGTAATCACATTGTCGAGCCGCATCACGCGATAGCTGCGTGTTGCTGCGACTCCGGCGGAAAGCGAACGACCACGCGCCGCGCGAAAAAGCGCAATACGCCGAAGCCCGCACGCGGCACACTCTGCCGCTCCCGCACGGTTAAATTTCACGTCTGGCGCAACCTGTCCCCGGCAGCCTGACCAGACCCCACAAGCCGCCATCGAACGTGGCAAACACGTTCTTGCGCGCCAGACAACAGCGCGCAGGAACGGCGGCGTAGGCCCCACCCAGCGTAACGGCAGAAGGCCGTTGCAGGCGCGTGGCACCTGGCTGGACGAGACGTGCGCATCGGACGCATCCGATGCTGGATTTGCCGTCGACAACACCGACGGCACTTACTTGACGACGATCAGCGCTCCATTCGGACTGGGGACGCATCGTCCTGTGGCAGCACGGTTTCCCGTACACATGACCGCATTATACCCAAAACACAATTTTGGGATGGCAAGCGCCTGATAGCTTTGATGAATTTCCACTATTGCTGCAAAAATAGGCATCGCGGCACAGCCATTTGGCATATCGCCGGGGGCTACGTCACGCCGGTACAATCAACGTTTTTGCAGCGGCCTACCGTCCTCATGAAAGTCACTCTGATCCCCGTCACCCCGTTCCAGCAGAACTGCTCGCTGCTCGTTTGCGAGGCAACGGGACGCGCCGCCGTCGTCGATCCGGGCGGCGATCTCGAGGTCATCCAGGATGAGGTCAAGCGGCAAAACGTGTCGGTCGAAAAGGTTTTCCTCACGCACGGTCACATCGATCATTGCGCCGGCGCGAAAACCTTGGCTACGCACTACGGCGTCCCGATCGACGGCCCACATCCCGACGAACGTTTCTGGCTCGACCAACTGCCCGATCAGAGCACGCGTTTCGGCTTCCCGGCAGCGCAGGCGTTCGAACCGGATCGCTGGCTGCAGGACGGCGACACAGTTCAGTTCGGCAATGAGACGCTCGAGGTCTATCACTGCCCGGGGCATACGCCGGGCCATGTGATCTTCTTTAGCCGCGCCCATCGGGTCGCGCTGGTTGGAGATGTTCTGTTCGCGGGTTCGATCGGCCGCACTGATTTTCCGCGCGGCAATCACGCAGATCTGATTCGCGCGATCCGCGAAAAGCTGTGGCCGCTCGGCGACGACGTCACCTTCGTGCCGGGTCACGGACCCACTTCGACGTTCGGCGCCGAGCGCCGCACAAATCCGTACGTCGCAGACGGAGTGCGCGCATGAGCGTCGAAATCTATGTGAGCACCGATGTGGAAGCGGACGGCCCGATCCCCGGCCCGCATTCCATGCTCAGTTTCGCCTCGGCCGCGTACACAGAAGACAAGCAGCTCATCGGCACCTTCTCTGCGAACCTCGAGACGCTGGAGGGCGCGACCGCCCATCCGGTTCAGGAGGCGTGGTGGAAAACTCAGCCCGAGGCGTGGGCCGCTTGCCGTCTCGATCTGCAGGAGCCCGCCAAGGCTTTGAACGCCTACGTGGCGTGGGTCGAAGCGCTGCCAGGCAAACCGGTCTTCGTGGCCATGCCGGCTGGCTTCGATTTCACTTTCATGTTCTGGTACATGATGCGCTTCACCGGACGCTGCCCATTCTCGTGGTCCGCGCTCGACATCAAGACGCTCGCCTTCGCGATGACCGGCCTGCCCTATCGCAAGTGCATCAAGCCGCGGCTTCCACAGCGCTGGTTCGACGACCATCCGCACACCCATGTCGCCCTCGACGATGCGATCGAGCAGGGCGCCCTGTTCTGCAACATGCTCGCCGAGTTACGCGCTAACCAGGCCATCCTCGCCACCCATGCGGCGGCGAAAACAGCCCCGAAAGATGGGGACGGCTCAGGGCA
>NZ_JAMFSB010000441.1 GCF_026225065.1 Paraburkholderia sp.
AACACTCGAGGCGAAGCTCGATACGCAGCTCGACGCGAGGCTGCGATAGCTAGCGTCAAGCAGCCAGGCGGCCATGAAGCGCCTGACGGGCGCACCGTATTCTTTTGACGAAGCGAGAAGATGATGAAAATCACGCTGATAGGTACCGCACTAATCGCGGCAAGCTTCGCCGCCGGCCTGACGGGATGTGCCGGCGTCAGCACCGACGTGCGGGCGTCCCCCTCGGCCGCGCCGCTGCAAGGCGAGCGCAGCTATGTGCTGGCACGCTCGCCGTTACAGGACGACACGCCGGATCATCGGGAATACGAAACATTGATCCGGACCGAACTCGGCAAGTACGGTTTCGCCGACGCCACCGAACTGCACGCGCACTATATGCTGTCGATCGCTTATGACACCCGGCTTGCGGGTGTCGGCGTCGGCACGACAGAGTGCACGGGGGCGGACTGCAGCAGCCCCGGCCAGGCCTCGTTCTCGCTGTTCGGCCGCCACGCCTACAAACACTCGCTGACGCTGCGTTTCTTCGAGCAGACCAACGGTCATGAAGTCTACAAGGTGAGCGCCAGCAGCGTGGATCACGATGCCGATCCGCTGCACGCGATTCCGTATCTCGTGAAGAGCGCGCTGGCCCAGTTTCCGTTTGCCGATCACCCGGACTGGCGCGTGAAACTGCTCGCCAACGACGGGGGCGGTGCGCCCCAGGTCGTGTCGGTGAAGCCCGTGGCGCCTTGATTCAGGCGAACGCCGCTACTTGTTGCTGCCGTTGGTCCAATACAGGACGTCATCCTGCCGGTCGAACACGAATACCTTCATGGCCATCTGCTGCCCCATGTCGAGCCGGTCCAGTTCCAGTCCGTGCACGGCGGGTTCGCCTGCGGCGCCCTTTTGCACGTTACGGATAATCGCCGCGGTCTCGATCGTGGCGTCGAGGTCTTTGGACTTGAGATGGAAAGCGACGCGCAGACGCTCGCCCACCGCTCCAAGCGGCCAGGCCGCCGTAAGCGACATGCCGAGCGCGCTGACACCCTTCGCGAGACCGATGCCCTCATAGGACTCGCCGCTCTCGCCGATGCCGTAGCGCACCGCGAGGTGCGCGCGCACGCGGATCGATTTGCGCTCGCGCAGGCGCCGGATCACGCCCGGCTTCGACAGGACGACGTAGTCGAACGGCGACTGGCACACCGCTTCGACCGTGCAGACGAAGCGGAACACTGCCTGACTCGCGATCGCGACGATCTCCACGTTTTCGCCCACGCCCAGTGGCAGGATTTTGCCTTCGAACAGCGGCGGCGTAGTGAACAGCGACTGATTCGGCGCGAAGCCGATGATGCGGCACGGATGCATCGGCGCGGCGCTGCCGATATGCAGACGCACGCCGATCAGCGCACCGATGTTCAGATGCATGTCTTTCACCGCAAGCGGATCCGACGTATCTGTCCTTGCGGCACCGGCTTCGCCGGGCAATGCGCCGGCATCGGGCGCGTCGCCGCGTTGCGGCTTGAAGTTTTCGAACAGGAACTTGCGTTCTTCGACGCCGACCAGGATCGCGCCGGCATCGAATAGCAGGGTTCCGTCGCCGTCGACGATAGGCCAGTCGAGCGGCGTGCCGACCGGAACAGTGTCAAGGTTCAGTGCGGCCGGCACTGCCCTGACGGGTGACTCCACGGTATCTTCGTTCATTGGCGTTTTTAATAGCGAAGGGGGTGACTAATATTAACGTCACGATTACCGGAAAGTTTAATCAATTACCCATATCAAGTAGAAATGGCCTGTGAATGGGTTGATAAGAGCGGTTTTAAGAGGGAAATTGGCACGGCGCAGCGCTGATTAGCACTGTTATTGGAAACAGATGGATTCGCAGATCGCGAAGGACGTCTAACAACCAATCCGAGGAAAACGGCCCCCGCTTGCCGACATCTGCAAACGGAGGCCGCATCGCGCGCTCAATGCGCTTGCGTATGCGCCGGTTGTTGCCCGCTGGCGCGCGGTTGGGTAACCGCACTGACCAGCACGAACACGATGATATTTAACGCCAGCGCGACGAAGCCGATATTCACGTCTTTAGCGGCATCGGGCAGGAACGGAAACAATTGGCCCATGCTGATATGCATCAGCGTCGTCACTGCCACCACCGCCACGCCGGCCAGAATGCCGCAGAACGCCCCCTGTTTGGTCGCCCGGTTGTGCGGCGCGAGGCTGCACACCATGGCCGGGAAAAGCTGGGTGACGAAGCTGTAGCCCATCAACAGCAATGCAACGATGGTCTCGCCGCCACGCAACGTAAAAGTCACAGCCACCAGAGCGACGACAGGCACCAGAATGCGTGCGAGCTTCTTGACGGAGTCGTCGGTTGCGTCGCGCTTGAGCATCCCGCGATACACGTCGTTAGCGAGCAGGGTCGAGGCGGTGTTGAGGATCATCGAACCCGGCACCAGCGCGGTCAGCACGCCCGCGCCGCCGATTACCCCGACGAACCACGGGTCGAACGTCTGCAGCGACAACCTGAACAGCGAGAGATCGATATCGCCGCCTTTCAGGCCCGGCACTTTCAGCACGGCCGCAAAACCGACAAAGAACACGAACAGCAGGATCAGCTGATAGAGCGGCAGCACGATCGCGTTGCGGCGGAAAATGCGTTCGTCTTTCGC
>NZ_JAMFSB010000442.1 GCF_026225065.1 Paraburkholderia sp.
GGTGAGCCGGTCAAACCGCGTCTGACCCGCCCCAGCCAGCGCCTCACGATAGCGCCACAACGCAGGGGCAAGCGACGGCAGCATCATCGCGACCATCATCACGAGCCACATGCCGAGGAACGATGTCGCGACACCGGGCCATGTCTGTCCGCACATCGGCAGCCACGCCATCGACATCGTCCAGCCGCCAGGCATCGGCATCTCGCCCATCGCCGACATCGACGCGCACCATATGACCGTCATCGCTGCGCTTGCTGCGAACAGCAGCGCGCAGAGGCCGTGGAAGGCGAAGCCGGTGCGCTGGAAAACCGCATGGCGCAGGAAGATCCCACGCCGTGTCCCTTGGCCGGTTGCGCGAACGTCACTCATGACCCGGCTCAACCCCTCGCGTACTCATCATGGCGCTTCCACCAGACGCCCGTCTCGTTGCGTCCCTTCGGCGCGCGGTCGAGCCACTGGTACATGCCCCAGATGCCGTCCACCCCGCGCGCATAGGTCGAGTACGTGTGATACACGGCCCCATCCTCGAGTACGAACGCGCTCATCCCGGGCCGGTCGCGCGCGTACGTTTGCGCGTCGGTTCCGCAGTTGGCTGCAAACTGGACAACGGGCTCGGGTGCCGGCGTCGCATCCATCGCATGCCGGCCACGCAGATAGTTGTATTCGACTTCGCCATCACGCTGTTGCGCCTCGGTGAACGAAATATTGAAGTCGAAGTTGAAATCGCTGCCGGCCGAGGACGCCCACGGAAACGTCCACCCCATGCGCTGCCGGTACGCCAGCAGCTTCTCCAGCGGCGCCCTCGACACGGCGGTGAGTGTGACGTCATGGTTCGCGAGGTGAACGGCAATGCCGTCGAACCCGTCCGCAATCGACGAGCACGACGGGCACCCCGCCTTATAGTCCGGCCCGAACATGAAGTGGTACACGAGAAGCTGCGAGCGTCCCCTGAAAAGGTCCGCCAGCGATACGCTGCCCTGCTCGGTGTCGAACCGGTACGCCTTGTCGATCCGCACCCACGGCAACGCCTGGCGTTGCTGCACCAGTTCGTCGCCGCGTCGCGTGAACTCTTTCTCCACTGCGAGTAATTTGAGCCGCGCCACCAGCCATTCTTCGCGTGTCCCGGTTGCATGTGTCGTCGTCATGATGTGCTCCTTAGGTGTCCTGTGTCGTTTGTTCCGGTCCCAAAACCGATGGGAGGCTTGGGTGTCGTGCTAGATTAGTCCCGGGCACTGGAGGAGGGGGAGTGACAAGTGTGACGCGATTCGAGCAGCCGATAGATTCGCCAGTCGCGGCCGCGGCGCATGCGCTCGCGGCGGGCGACCCGCTCGGCGCGCTGAAGCGGATCGCCTTGCGCGACGACGCGCCGGCCCTGGCGCTGCGCGGCATCGCGATGGCGCAACTCGGCGATTTCGTGCGAGCCAAGGCGCTTGTGCGCAGTGCGGCACGCGCCTTCGGTCCAGCAGAGGCCGTATCCCGGGCGCGCTGTGTGGTCGCCGAGGCTGAGATCGCACTCGCCTCGCGCGACCTCGCCTGGCCCACCAAAGCGCTCGACGCCGCGCGGGCGACGCTCGAAGCGCACGGCGACCGCGCTAATGCAGCCTACGCGCGGTATCTCGAGATGCGGCGTCTTCTGCTGATCGGGCGCCTTGACGAGGCTGAGCACGCGCTCGCCGAACTTGACCCCACGCCCTTCCCGCCCGGACTACGGGCCGCTCACGAACTGGTCGTCGCGGGCATTGCGATGCGCCGTCTGCACACGCAAACGGCTCGTGCCGCGCTCAAACGAGCCGAACAGGCCGCGCGCCGCGCGGGCATCCCTGCATTGAAGGCCGAGGTTGAAAACGCATTCTTCGTACTGAACGCGCCCGCCGCAAGGTTAATTGCGTGTGGCGAGGAGCGCCCTCTCCTGCTCGCCGAAGTCGAAGCATTACTGGCATCCGAGACGCTCATCGTCGATGCGTGCCGCTATGCCGTGCGCGAAGCAGACACCGTCGTTTCGCTCGCAAGGCGTCCAGTGCTGTTCGCGCTTGCACGCGCGCTCGCCGAAGCGTGGCCATCCGACGTGCCGAGGGATACGCTGATCGCGCAGGCATTCCGCACCCGGCATCCCGACGAATCGCATCGCGTGCGCCTGCGCGTCGAAATCGGCCGGCTTCGCATGCTGCTTGGGACGCTGGCGAGCGTGAGTGCGACGAGAGCCGGGTTTGCACTCGCCCCGCAGCGTGCGCGCGAAGTGGTGGTGCTGGCGCGGCCCGTCGAAGAGGGACATGCGGCGGTGCTCGCTCTGCTCGCCGACGGCGAGTCGTGGTCAAGCTCGGCGCTCGCTCTCGTGCTTGGCGCCAGCCAGCGCACCGTGCAGCGAACGCTCGACTCGCTGGCGGCAGCCGGCAAGGTGCAGTCGTTTGGACGTGGACGGGCGCGTCGCTGGATGACCCCGGCCCTGCCGGGATTCACGACGACATTGTTACTCCCCGCGCCGCTACCGGTTGATTATGATGGAATCGACAGGTGACTAACCAGGGAGACGCCATGAAGCGTGCAACAGCAGAAATCGTCAATGAATACGGCCCTTTTCCGGGCATCGATGGCGTGCATGGCGTCACCTATGATGGTGAGCACGTCTGGTTCGCCAGCGGAGACAAGCTGAACGTGCTCGATCCGCAGAGCGGCAAGACGCTGCGCTCGCTCGATGTCGCAGCGCATGCAGGCACGGCCTTCGACGGCCAGCACCTGTACCAGATCGCCGACCAGCGCATCCACAAGATCGATCCACAAACCGGCCATGTGCTCAACTCGATCCCTGCACCTGGCGGTGACGACGCAGCAGGGCTCACGTGGGCCGAAGGATCGCTGTGGGTGGGGCAGTACCGGGACCGGAAGATTCTTCAGGTCGATCCCGAAACCGGGAAGATTCTTCGCAGCATCGAATCGAACCGCTTCGTCACTGGTGTGACCTGGGTTGACGGAGAGCTTTGGCACGCCACCTGGGACGACAACGAAAGCGAGCTAAGACACGTCGATCCTCGCAGCGGCGAGGTCGTGGAGAGTCTCGAGATGCCTCAAGGCGTCAACGTGTCCGGGCTCGAATCCGATGGAGCCGACCAGTTCTTCTGCGGCGGCGGACGCAGCGGCAAGCTGCGAGCCGTGCGCCGGCCGAAGCGCGGCGCCCCTGGCTGAAACACTGTCTAGACCGCTGCCTTAAAACGTATAAGCCAGCTTGCCGAAGGCCGTCCGGCCCAACGTGTTGTAGCCGAACGCGGTCACGTACTGCCGGTTGAACAGATTCGACAGATTGGCAGACACCGTGAGATGCGAATTGATCTTGTACGCAGCGCGCAGGCCCACCGTTGTGTAGGACGGCAGATAGATCGAGTTGGCCTGGTCGTCGAAGGTCGATCCACCGTACAGCACGGAGATGCCCGTGCTCAGTGCGTGCAGGTGGAACTCGTCCCACATGTGATCGATGTTCAGACTGAAGGTCTGACGCGGGCGGCGGTTAAGCCAGGTCTGATCCGTGACGTCCTGCGGATTCAGGATGCCGACCGCGACGCTCACCGGCGTCGATTTGCCGATAGTGCCCTTGTACGACAGATCGATGCCCTGAATATGCGCGCGTCCGACGTTCACCGGCAGAAAGGTCACCGATTCGTAATCGATCAGGTTGTGGACGCGCGTGTCGTACACCGCCGCCGTGAAGGTCCCGAACGACGTGGTGGCATCCACTGCAGCCTCGACCGTATCGCTACGCTCAGGCAGCAGGTTCGGGTTCGAGAAGCCAGGATAGTACAGGTCGTCGAAGGTCGGCAGGCGGAACGCATTGCCATACGAAACGCGCGCCGTATAAACCGGCGTGATCGCATAGGACACGGCAACATTGCCCGTGTTGACCGACTGCCCTTCAACCACCTCGTGGCGGCCTGCCAGGAACACGGTCAACGGACCGAGCGTCGCCGACTGGTGCAGCGAAACCGCTGAATCGTCGCGCGTCGGCACCCCCGACGGAATATCGAACGGCAGGAAGGCCTGCTCGCGCGAGAAATCGTAGGCGAGCTTGGTCTCGCCGGACAGCGGCAGGTTGAACAGCGCCGGCCCACGTTCCTGATGCGTCAACGAGGTCGACGTGCTCAGGCGCGTCGAATCGATCTCATCGGATGGGATGCCCGGGGTATTCGTATACAGGAACTCGCGGTCCGTGGCGTAGCCGACCGACTGATCGAACTGCGTGAACGGCGTGATATCCAGATGGAACGCGGCTCCCGTCGTCAGCTGGTAGTCGGCCTGCCGGTCGTCGCCGCCCGCGTCGTCGTAGGAGAGATCCGAGCGGTGATAGAGGAAGAACGTGGAGAGCGACCAGTTGTCGTGCGCATAACCCAGGCGTCCATCGACGTCCTGCGCATGGTACGGGTTACGGCCATCTTCGTGACCGAAGGTCGACGGCTCGGTCGCGTCGATCCCCGCCGTGTTGTAGTCATGGAAGCCCAGCGAGTAGGTCAGCCCGCTCAACGCCGAGAGCGCGCCGATGGACGGGACCGTGCCCGAGGTGCGGACTTGCGTATCGAAGGTCTTGTTCGACCCGCCACCCACCGAGACCGTAGTCTGATTGGGCTGGTTGGAGGCGTGGTTCGTGAACAGCTGGATCACGCCACCCACCGCATCGGCGCCGAACGAAGCGGCTGCCGGACCCGAGATCACCTCGACGCGGTCGAACGCGGAGGTCGGCAGGTCAGCCCACTCGGCCTCGCCGCTGGTCGCGGAACCGACCCGGATACCGTCGATAAACACGGCCACCTGATTTCCCGCCGAACCACGGATGCTAACGGACGCAAGCGAGCCTGGGCCGCCGTTCTGCGCAACGGTCACGCCGGGCAGCGTGGCGAGCGCCTGCGTAATGCTTGGGTCGATGGGCGAAAGACGGTCGAGGTCCGCGCGAGTCAGGACCTGGGTCGTGGCGTATCGCTGATCGAACGATTGCGGCAGATGCTGCGTATCGCCAGTGACGAGGATATTCGGTAGCGTGGTTTGCGTGGCCGACTGGTCCTGGGTTGACGACGAGTCGTCGGCGTAGGCGACCTGGCAAGCGGTAACCGTCAGCGCCGAGCTGATGATGAGATGACGAAGCTTCATTATTGGAATCCTGGGGATAGCGCGCCCCACAGTTAAATAGACAACGACGCCGAGGTCTGACTTCCGGTTCGGGTTGAAACCGGTCACAGTGGCGCGACCGCGCTGGATTTGCACCAGCTTCCACGAGTCGTTTGCGCGCATTCTACTTGCGAATCTAACGGGGACTGAAATAATTCCCGCCAATCGACGTGTCATTGCAACACCGCACCAGCGCGGTTCTGACGCCCAACGATCGGGCGTTTCGCGCCAGACGGGTGCATCGGGGACCGGCTCGGGCACGGCATCCACGCCGCGCCTGGCCCTGCCCCGAAAAGGCGTGACACCCTCCCCGCGCGGTTGGCATGAGTCTTGAGTACAATTTCCCCGAACTTGTACACAAGAGGGAATACGAGATGCGCGGATGGACAATTTCGGATTGGCAGGAAGCGTATCGGAACGGTGCGACGCCCGCCCAGTTGCTCAACGAACTGGTCCGTGGACTGACGCCCGAAGACGACCCCGCATGGATATCGACTGTGACGCCAGCGGTGCTCGCCGCGCAGCTCGCGCACCTCGACGCCAGCCTGGCCGCGGCCGGTGGCGATCTGACAAAGCTGCCGCTTTATGGCGTGCCGTTCGCCGCCAAGGACAACATCGACGCCGCCGGCTTCGAGACCACGGCTGCCTGCCCTGCGTTCGCCTATACACCAGGGCGCAGCGCGACGGTCGTGCAGCGGCTGACCGACGCCGGCGCCATTGTCATCGGTAAAACCAATCTCGATCAGTTCGCAACCGGCCTCGTGGGCGTGCGCTCCCCTTACGGCATCCCGACCAACAGCTTCGACCCCGAGTACATCTCAGGCGGCTCGAGTTCGGGGTCGGCCTCGGTGGTCGCGCGCGGCATCGTACCTTTCTCGCTTGGGACGGATACCGCCGGCTCGGGACGCGTCCCCGCAGGCCTTAACAATATCGTCGGACTCAAACCCACCCGTGGCGCGTTCAGCAATACAGGCGTGGTGCCAGCATGCCGCACGCTCGACTGCGTGTCGGTCTTCGCGACCACCTTCGACGACGCCACGCTCGTGTACGACCTGGCCGCGGCACTCGATCTGGCCGACGGCCTCTCCCGCGAAGCGCCCGTCGCGGCGCGTCAGTGGCGCGTTCCTGCCGCGCCGCGTTTTGCGGTCCCCGCACAGCCGGAATTCTTCGGCGATGAACTCTCCGCGCAAGCCTTCAAGGCCGCCGTGGCCCACCTTGAAGCGCGCGGCGCGACCTGCGTACCGCTCGACTTCTCGCTCTTCGACGACGTCGCTGCGCTGCTGTACGAGGGCGCATGGGTAGCCGAACGCTATGCGGCGATCCGCGACTTTGCCGTATCGAACGAAGCCGACATTCATCCGGTGGTGCGCGACATCATCTTCAAGGCCAAGGAATTCTCGGCCGCCGACACCTTCGAATCGATCTACCGCCTCGCCGATCTCAAACGCCGCGCCGATGCGCTGCTGGCGCAGTTCGACGCGCTCGTCGTGCCGACCGCCCCAGCCCACTACAAGATCGCCGAACTGCTGGCCGATCCGGTGCGTCTGAACAGCAATCTCGGCAAGTACACCAACTTCGTCAATCTGCTCGACTGGAGCGCGGTGGCTGTGCCCGCGAACCTGCGCGAAGACGGACTGCCGTTTGGGATTACCTTCATTGGCGACGCGTGGCGGGAACGCGCGCTGGCTGACTTCGCGGCGCAATGGCATCGGGCCACCGGGCTGCCACGCGGGGCAACCGGGCTGCCGCTGCCTGCGCAGTCCGCTGCTGCGCTGTCTGGTGCTGCGCTGTCCGGCGCTGCGCTGTCCGGCGCTGCGCAACCAGCGCCCGAGGCACGACACAGCACGCCGGGCGACACGATTCGCGTCGCCGTAGTCGGGGCTCATTTGCGCGGCATGCCGCTCAACCATGAACTGACGAGTCGCGGCGCATGCTTCGTGGAGAGCACGACGACCGCGGGCAACTATCGTCTCTTCTCGCTTGCAAACACGACCCCGCCGAAACCCGGGCTGCTGCGTTCCGAAAACGGCGCGCCGATTCAGCTGGAACTCTGGGACGTGCCGGCGACCGCATTTGGTTCGTTCGTCGCCGGTGTGCCCGCACCGCTTGGCATCGGCACCGTGACGCTCGCGGACGGCCGGCAGGTGAAGGGTTTCATCTGCGAACCCTATGCCCTGCAGGATGCGCAGGACATCACGGCGTTCGGCGGCTGGGCTTCCTGGCTCGCGCGCTAACCCGTCTTATCGCGCCGCCGAATCGTCCAAACATTCCATGGCAAGCCGCGTATGATGATTCAAGCTTGCGATCTTCTGGTGTCGTTGGAATAAGCTAGCCGCATCCCCCTCACGCACCTGGAAATACTGATGGTGGACAACCGCGTACCGACTGCGCCGGCGAAAAGCGCCAGCAACCTCGCTTCGCAAATCTATACGCAACTCAAGGCCGATATCTTCGACTTTCGCCTGCTGCCGGGCGACAAATTCAGCGAAGGCGATATCGCAGCACGTATGCAGGTCAGCCGCACACCGGTCCGCCAAGCGCTGTTCTGGCTGCAGCGCGAAGGCTACGTGGATGTCAACTTCAAGAGCGGCTGGCAAGTCCGCGCGTTCGACTTCAAGTATTTCGAAGACCTCTACGAAGTGCGCGTCATGATGGAAACTTCCGCAATCGCGAAGATCGTGGAACTGGACGCCACCTCACGGCTCGACGCCCTGCGTGAGATCTGGTGCGTTCCCGTGAAGAAGCAGCTTGACGATCCCGCTACCGTCGCAGGACTGGATGAAGCCTTCCATGGGAACCTGGTCGCCGCGGTCGGCAACAATGAAATGGCGCGGATTCACGAGGACATCACCGAACGTATCCGTATCATCCGCCGGCTCGACTTCACCAAGAAGCCGCGCGTGGCGGCAACCTACAAGGAGCACGCGGCGATTCTCAAGGCGATCTTTGCGGGTGAAACGTCCAACGCCCAGCAGATGATCCGCGCTCATATCGCGGAAAGTCAGGCCGAAGTCAAACGCATCACGCTCTATATGATGCAGACCGCGCGCGAAAGCTACGGCGCACGCGAAACGATCTAGCGCCCTCTCCATCCCTGGATACGTGCACGACGCACCAGCGTGGCGCGTCGTGCGCACCGCCGTCAGACGGCCCTTCACGGTCCGGCAAGCGTGCTAAAGCCTCCCGTTCGTCATCCCCCACCTGGCTTGGAAGTTGCTCAAGCACTGCGCCTTGTATTCAAGGCGATATCCAACTTTCAAAAATGACAGAGGACGATCAATGAACAAGCGCGAGTTTCTGAAGGCCGCATCGGCAGCGGGGGTTGCGGGTGTGACGGGGGTCGCAGGCGGGATTCCTTCCGCATTTGCACAAGGCGACACCGGTCCGATCAAGGTTGGCATTCTGCATTCACTGTCCGGCACGATGGCGATCTCCGAAACGTCGCTGAAAGACACCGCGTTGATGACGATCGCCCAGATCAACGCGAGCGGTGGAGTCAATGGCCGCCAACTCGAAGCGGTCGTCGTGGACCCGGCATCGAACTGGCCGCTGTTCGCCGAGAAGGCGCGTCAGCTCATCACGCAGGACAAGTGCGCGGTGGTGTTCGGCTGCTGGACTTCGGTGTCGCGCAAGTCAGTGCTGCCGGTATTCGAGGAACTCAACGGCCTGCTGTTCTACCCGGTGCAGTACGAAGGCGAAGAAATGTCGCGCAACGTGTTCTACACCGGCGCCGCGCCGAACCAGCAGGCGCTTCCGGCCACCGAATACCTGATGAGCGCAGAAGGCGGCGGCGCCAAGCGCTTCTTCCTGCTCGGCACGGACTACGTGTATCCGCGCACGACCAACAAGATCCTGCGTGCGTTCCTGAAGTCGAAGGGCGTTCAGGAAGCGGATATTCAGGAGGTCTACACACCGTTCGGCCATAGCGACTATCAGACCATCGTCGCCAACATCAAGACCTTCTCGCAGGGCGGCAAGACGGCGGTGATCTCGACCGTCAACGGCGACTCGAACGTGCCGTTCTACAAGGAACTGGGCAACCAGGGCCTGAAAGCGACGGACGTGCCGGTGGTGGCGTTCTCGGTGGGCGAAGAAGAACTGCGCGGTA
>NZ_JAMFSB010000443.1 GCF_026225065.1 Paraburkholderia sp.
GCGTCGCCATACGCGGCCGCCGCGCGTGCAGAAGATTTAGCCGGACTGCCTTCTACCTACATCGCGGTCGGCACGCTCGACTTGTTCGTCGACGAGAACATCGAATACGCGCGCCGATCGATTTCAGCAGGTGTGCCGACGGAGTTGAAGGTTTACCCCGGCGCCTATCACGGATTCGAGGACCTGACACCGGATGCGGCGATATCGCGTGCGTTTGTGCGTGACTATGTCAGCGCGTTGCAGCGCGCGCTGAACCCCTGACGCTCTAGCGATCCGCTCGCGGCCACCGGGCGCATGGCCTTCATCAATTGCTTGAACCAATCGCTGATCATAACGTCGATCTTTTACGGCGGATGCAGCGCGACGATGGGCGAGGTCAATCGTCCCGTCCTGCGGGGCATTGCACTCGTTCTTGCCCTTGCGAAACGGCATCGTGCCCAATACCCTCTACGTGTTGCTTCACGTTTCACACGCTAGCCAAAGGCGAATCCGCTTGCGAGTGCTGCGAGTCAATCCGGCTCGACTGACGAACGATATTTCATGTCCTACGCATCAGATCGCTCCGCGACATCGGAAACGATTCGTTGAAATGTCGCGCAAGCACAACATGCATCAATTGACAGACAACGCGTTCAAAGAGAAACTCGGCGTCATGATTTCGAACCTCATCCCGGCATTCGCGCTGCAAGGCGGCGAGGGTTTCCGCAAGGACACCCTGGGGGAGGCTCGTTCGCTTTAGATTTACAGGTACAAGCGTCGATCAACAGGCCTCTCCGGAAACGGATGAGGCCTGTTTTGTTTGTACCGTCTCCGTTTCCGATCTTACTAACGGAGATAACTATGAACACGAAAACGTCGACCCCCGTCCGTGACGGCGAGTCCATCCAAACGATCTACCCGACCCGGCGTCCCACCGAGTCAAGCGTCGACAACGACTTCCACGCCCGGCATCAAGCCGAGCGAGCCATGACGGTAGCGCGAACACGGATGTTCTATCCGTTCGAATACTGGGCGCATGGAAGCCCGGGCATTCAAGCTGACGTGGAAGACTCGCCGACTGACTCACGTCCCGGTCGTGCAATCGAAAGTCGATCCTTCAAGCGGCCTGTGATTCTTGTCGGATGGTTGCAAGATGTCGCGATGCATTTGTTCCATCGGGCGCGTGGGCCTTGAAACGGCGCGGCCCGCGGACTGGTGACTAACGGGTTCCGCGGGCCACGACCGCTAACGTCGTCTTGTCGCATTACAACCAACCTATGGCGGCAGCTTGTCGCCTGACGGCGCGATCATGTCTGGAGGATCCGGGATTTCCCGGAGCACTCCAGACGGCGCCTCCGAATGACTCTACGAAGCACGCTTAAGCAGCCATTCCTGAATGGCGTAGCGAAGCTGCCCGATTTCATGCAGCGCGCAATGCTAACGCCGCAGCTGCGCCGCATCTGCATTCGCGTGCCGCTGCTGCGCGCGGTGTATTCGGGCTGTCTGCGCCGTCATCCCTTCGACCTGCAATTTGGTATCGATACCAGTGGCCTGGTGGACGCGTTCGCGCTGCAGCGCGATCAGCGCCTTGCCGATCAATTGAGCCCTTACATGGGCTCACAGCCGACCATCATCCGCCGTGCGCTCGACACGCTCGGCGATATCTCCGGCTATACATTCGTCGACATAGGCTGTGGCAAAGGCCGACCGCTGATCGTCGCGTCCGAGTATCCGTTCGCGGTGGCACTGGGCTACGACATCAGCATAGATCTCGTGAAGACCGCGAATGAGAACGCAACCGCCATCGCGCGACGCTTTCCGGCACGTGCGCCGATCTGCGCGGTCGTTGAGAATGTCGCTGACATGGCCGTGCCGTGCGGCAACGTAGTCGTGTTCATGTTCAATCCGTTTGGCCCCGAACTGATGACGACGCTGCTGCACAAACTCGAAGAGGCGCTCGCGAACGGCGCAATCCAGCATCTTTTCGTTGTCTACGACAATCCTGTCTGTGGCGACGTGTTCGATGGTTCGGAACATTTGAAGCGCTGGTTTGCGACGATGTTCGACTACGATCAGCACGAACTCGGTTTTGGACCGGAGGAGCGGGAAGGCGTCGTAATCTGGCAGAGCGTGAGCGGCGCGCGGCCCGATGTTTTTGCCGACCGCAACCGGCGCATTACGACGAAAGACAAACTCAGCGCGGCAGTCGAATAGCGTCAAACTGCCATTTGGCGCGACACTCGGTTCAGCATGCGCATGGCCCGGCGCTCCGCCAGGTCTTCTCCGCCAAAATCCAGAAACCGCCGAAACCATAGGTCGCGCGAGTTTGCTTTTCGTTCGACACTATGCGCTGCCGCCAGACCACCTTTACTTCTCCGCGTAGATCGCTCGTTATGGCGAAAGGCAAATCCGCTGAGTGGTAGGTGTCACAAAATAATTCAGGAGTCCAGTGTCTACAGCCACGGCCGCGATGCTCGAACCATCATCGCCGACAGCTTCGTTCAGATACGACGTGCGATCGTGCGAGACGGTCGATGCATTTCGCGCGTTGCAGCCACAATGGTGTGCGCTGTCGGCGACGGCAGAAGCGCATTCCCCGTTCAGTAGTTTCGAATACTGCGAGCTTGCGGTTGAACGCGCGCTCGCGAGCGGTGCGGCGATCGAAGTAGCGATGGTGTACGGCGCGCACGAATTGCTCGCGCTGTGGCCGGTTGCGATTGTTCGCAAGGGAGCGCTGCGGCTCGCGCATTCGCTTGGTTGCGGATGCGGCGAAGAATACGGCGGTCCGTTGATCAAAGACACGCGGCGCACCGAGCTCTACCCGGCCGCGGTCGTTGCGACGATGCAGATTCACGCCGACGTGCTCGAAGTTCCTATGGTCGAAAACGGCAGCGTGCTGCAGCACGCACTGAGTGACGCGCCCGGCTCGTGGGTGCGGCGACGGTTGCCGCCGCGCTGGCGCGAGTTGCCGGGTTACGCGATCGGACTGCGCGCCTATCCGGCCTGGAACGACTTCCTCGCGACGCGCAACGCCACGCTGCGCTCCGCCTTGCGTTCGAGTGTGAAGCGGCTGCGTCGCCAAGGAGACGTGAGTTTCGGATGGTGCCGCACGGCCGATGAAGCGCAAAGCACGCTGACGTGGCTGTTTGAGAACAAACGCAACTGGGCCTTGGCGCGCGGGATCGAGTCGCGCTACCTGATGGACGATCAGGTACGCGATTTTTTCATCACGCTGGCGCGGCGCACGGACTTGCCCAACGTGCCGCTCGTCGCGTTCGTGACGGTGGATGGACAGCCGGTAGCGGCTTCGGTCAATCTCGTCGGTGCACGAACCGTCGAGTATTTCATCACGACCTACGACGAGGCCTTCGGGACGTTTTCGGTTGGGAATCTGCTGGTCGAGTTTCTCGCGCAGTGGGCGCATGCGAATGGCCGCGACTTCGATTTCCGGCCACTGCACGGCGACTATAAAGCGCGTTGGGCCGATCGGGTGACGCAGCATGAATCACGGCTGCTTGTGCTGAATCCGCGTGGGCGATTGATCGAGTTGCCGTTATTGTGGGCGCTGGTGGGACGCGTGTATCGGAAGGTGGCGATGGTTACGACGAAGCGATCGAAATGAAGCGAAGTTAATCTCGCTCATGTAAATTGACGCGTCTTCCTCCCAGAGCGAGTTCTCCGTCATGACGCCGTTCGATCAAGCCAAAGCCGACAAGTCGTCCCCGAATCACGAACGTTGGCCGCATCTGCGGTTCCATCTTCCTTACAATCACTTAACGTCGACCTTCGGGGACGACTGGTTTGCGCTCAAGGCCGAAGCATTCGCGCGCTTCTTCGGCACACCAACGTTTCTCATCGCGCAGACCGTGATCGTCGCAATCTGGATCATCTTGAACATTACGGGCGTCACCAAATTCGACATCTATCCTTTCATTCTCCTCAATCTTGCTTTCAGTTTGCAAGCTGCCTACGCGGCGCCATTGATCCTGCTGGCGCAGACGCGCCAGTCCGATCGCGACAAGGCACTCGCAGACGCGGACGCCCAGCATCGGGAAGCGATCGCCAAGTCCGCCGAAGAGCGGCAACTGCAGATGGCTGAGCACACCTCACAGATGGCCGCGCTGTTGAAGCAGAACACCGAACTCACCGAAATCACGCGGCAACTGAGCCAGAGAATCGAGGCGCTGACTATCGAAATGCACGCGAAGGTGCTGTCGGCTAGGTAAGCGCGGCGGGGAAACATGCGCAAGCCTTCCTGAGGGCGGCCGACTGCCGCTCAAAGGATTTCCGGCGATGCGAGGGTGCGCCTCATTCCGCCTTAACCGGCGTCTCCGACGAACCATCGATAGTACGGGTTCCGGCTATCGTCGTGCATCACGCTGCCAATGTCTCTGGCCCACGCCTCGCGGTCGCCGCGGTACGCATCGAGCGCAGCGCCGTAGAACGTTTGCAGTGTGCTGCGTTCGGCCTGCA
>NZ_JAMFSB010000444.1 GCF_026225065.1 Paraburkholderia sp.
ACCTGGATCGTGTGCGGGTTGATTTCCTTCGCGTACCGGATGGTCTTTTCGATGGTTTCCTGCGTCTCGCCAGGCAGGCCCAGGATAAACGTGCCGTGAATCTTGATGTCCAGCTTGCGGCAGTCTTCGCTGAAGCGCCGTGCGATATCCGTGCGTAGACCCTTCTTGATGTTCAGCAGGATCTGGTCGTCGCCGGACTCGTAGCCCACCAGCAGCAGACGCAGGCCGTTTTCCTTCATGATCTTCAGCGTCGCATACGGGACGTTCGCTTTCGCGTTGCACGACCACGTCACGCCGAGCTTGCCCAAACCCCGTGCGATCTCTTCCACGCGTGGCTTGAAGTCGGTGAAGGTGTCGTCGTCGAACATGATCTCCTTGACTTCAGGCATGTTGTCGCGGATCCACTTCACTTCTTCCAGCACGTTCTCCACCGAGCGCGTGCGGTAGCGGTGACCGCCGACCGTCTGCGGCCACAGGCAGAACGTGCACTTCGAGCGGCAGCCGCGGCCCGTGTAGATCGACACGTATGGGTGCTTCAGATAACCAATGAAGTAATTCTCGATCTTCAGGTCGCGTTTGTAGACGGGCGCCACAAACGGCAATTCATCCATGTTCTCGAGAATCGGGCGCGCCTCGTTGTGCTCGATCGAGCCGTCCGCGGCGCGATAGCTCAAACCCTGGATCTGCGCGAGCGGTTTGCCTGCGGCCACTTCCTGGCAGGTGAAATCGAATTCTTCACGGCAGACGAAATCGATCGCTTCACTCGCGGTCAGCGAGTTGTGCGGATCGACAGCGACCTTCGCGCCGACCATGCCGATCATCACTGAAGCTTTGCGCTTCTTCAGATCCTCAGCGAACAGGGCATCAGTAGGGAACGACGGCGTGCTCGTATGGATGATGACGAGCTCGTACTCTTGTGCGATCTCGAGCGACGCCTCCACCGAGAGACCATCCGCCGGTGCGTCGAGCACGCGACTATCCGGCACCAGCGCCGCCGGCTGTGCGAGCCATGTCGGATACCAGAACGAACGGATCTCGCGCTTCGCCTGATAGCGCGATCCCGCGCCGCCATCGAAACCGTCATACGACGGGGCCTGCAAAAACAGCGTCTTCATAGATGCTCCGCTATCTGCCTTGATTCTGGCTTCTGATAAGTCATTAAACCGATGATACGGTTCCTGCGCCACGGTGCCGCAGCGTGATGCGGCATCGGATACCCGATTCGCAGACATTTTCATCCACGATCCGAGAGTTCCACAATCGACGCACGCGTCTGCGCCACGCGATTGACCACCGACATCCGCGCGCCGCGCCAAACCACATGCGAGCCGAACACCGCGCCCAACCATTGCAACGCGAGCAGCGTGTCGCGCAGCGGCACGAGCGGCAGATCTCGCCAGAACGTGCGCGAAATGCGGGCGCTGCGGGCATGCAACAACACGCGTGCGAGCAGACCGGTGGCAGCACTGATCGACAGCGTCAACGCCATCAAAGGATGAGCGCCCGCCCCGCTGCTGGTTCCATCTATAAATCCAGTACCCAGCCCGAACGCCAGCAGTGCGCTGACCACCAGCCACGGCGTCGTAAACGTAATGATCAGCGACGCGAACCCCGAGCGATTCACCGAGCGGATCGTGCGTAGCCAACGCATTTCACGCAGCCATAAGGTGGTAAAGGTGGGCTCGATCACGTCGGTGGCGACCATCACCGAAGAAAGCACCGTGTTCAACCCAAGCGTGCGCGCACGTTCGGCCAGCCAATAGTCGTCGGCCAGACAATCCTTGAGGGTCTCGAAGCCGCCGATGTCCTCGAGCGTCATCCGGCGCAACGCCAGCGTCGCACCGAAGCCGAAGCGGCGCGAGCCCCCCGCATGCGCGACGCGCACCGACGGCGCGAACCATTCGTTGATGAACAGTGCCCCCACCCGCGGCCAGAAGCCGCCCACGCTCTGCGCCCGGTACAGGCAGGTGACAACGCCCGTGTCGGGGTCGGCGAGCGGCGCGGTGACGGTGTCGAGATAGTCCGGTTCAACCGCGATGTCGCTATCGGCGAGCACAATGATGTCATGGCGCGCGCGCTGCGCCATGTTGATGAGGTTGCTGACCTTCAGGTTGCTGCCGTGCACGCGCGAATCAATTACGAGTTCGATGTCGCAGTGCGGATACGCCGCCTGCAGCCGCCGCACCACGCCGATGGCCGGGTCGACCGGCGACGAAACTCCGCATAGCAACTGAAAGCAGGGATGCGCCTGCTCACAGAACGTCACCAGGTTTTCGTACAGACGCGGTTCGATCCCGCACAGCGGTTTGAGCACGCTGACGGAACTCCAGCCCACATGACGCACAGCAGCACGTTTGCTGAAAAACGGCATCGCGACTGCGGCAACACCGGCATACACGGTGGTGGCGCAGCACATCAGAACCAACAGCCACTCCAAACCAGATAGCAAATGCACCGTCATTGGCCACCTCTCCCGCTCCCGGTGGCCCGCAACCCGGCGATAGCAGGACAAATCGACAAAAGATGCATGGATACGCTCGCTCGCACGATCGAAACTCCTTCTGCCTGCGTCGGAACAATTGGCATCGGAATGAGCCGCATTGTCGAAGCGACGTCCACGATTTGCTTTACTGTAATTTACCGTAATATTTAATCGGCTTTATGACAGATAATCGAAAGCGAATAGACAGAGATCTATCAGTCAATAATGACCGGTCGCTCCGGATGCGCTTCTGTCAGCGACCGCAGAGATCAAGACTACAGACGTACAGAGCCAATCCCAACAAGGCTTACAGCTTGGTGTCGTGCCTTTGAAAGGTAATCGCCCGCGCATTCATGGTGGGAAAAATTGTAGCAGTCCCCGGGAAAACCTGCTTCCTTGCCGCCATTCACTCTAAACCCTCTTTTACTGGCTTAGCAGGGATCTTTTACAGTTTTATAAAGCTATGTTATTTGACTGACAATAATCGCGGCATTCTGAGGATACTCGGGGTGCTTTCAGATATTGATCTGCTCAATGAGGCGAATTGCCGGCTTGCCTCAAGCGACTGGTCTGAACAAGTCGCGCGCGGCGCATGCGCCCGACGGCAGGTCAGGGTTTGATGACCCGGCCGGTCCGCTGCGCCCGGAGGTACTTTGCGTAGCCGACCTACGCGTGACGCAAACGAACCGGCTGGCATCACGATCGCCGCCTGCCGCAGCGCAGCACGGATGCGTGGGCCGGCGCACCGACGGTGCGCCGTGCATCTGCTGTGGAGCAGCCATCTCACGCTAACGCCAGCCGGACCTGCGATCTGTGCGACGTCACACGCTGACGCCGCACGATCCGCTGCGGCCATACCCTCACCCTGTCGTCGGTGTGGACTTGTTCACCGCGTCAGCGGGAATCGAAGCGCTTTGGCACAATCGGTCTTTGCCTTTGCTGTCGGCGGACTTACAAGCGTGCGAGCGCATCGCTCCACGCGACCCGCGCGACGCACGGCTTCGGACGAACTTGCCATGATCCCTTTCTCGGTCCTAGACCTCTCCCCTATCACCGCCGGCGCCAGCGCGACGCAGGCCTTCGCCAACACGCTCGATCTCGCCCAGCACGCGGAGCACTGGGGTTACCGGCGCTTCTGGCTCGCCGAGCATCACAACATGACCGGCATTGCCAGCGCCGCGACTTCAGTGGTGATCGGCCATGTCGCCGGCGGGACCAAAACGATACGCGTTGGCTCGGGTGGCGTGATGCTGCCCAATCACGCGCCGCTGGTGATCGCCGAGCAGTTCGGCACGCTCGCGTCGCTCTACCCGGGGCGGATCGATCTGGGTCTGGGCCGCGCGCCCGGCACCGACCAGACCACCTCGCGTGCCTTGCGTCGCGATCTGTCGGGCAGCGCCGATTCGTTCCCGGACGATGTGGTCGAACTGCAGCGTTACTTCGCGGATCCGGTGCCCGGCCAGCGCGTGCGCGCGGTGCCAGGCGCCGGGCTGCACGTGCCGCTGTGGCTGCTCGGCTCGTCGCTCTTTAGCGCGCAACTGGCCGCGGCGCTCGGTCTGCCGTTTGCGTTCGCGTCGCACTTCGCGCCCGACCATATGCTGACCGCGCTGCGCCTGTACCGCGCGCAGTTCCGTCCTTCGGCGGCACTCGACAAACCCTATGCGATGGTCGGGGTGAACCTGTTCGCGGCCGACACCACCGAAGCGGCTTATCGTCTGTTCACCTCGCTGCAGCAGCAGTTTGTGAATCTGCGCCGCGGCACACCGGGACAGCTACAGCCGCCGGTGGACCGGATCGAGGCGGCGGAGATGGAATTGAACAGTGTCGCGCAATCGCTCGCGTGCTCGGTGATCGGCGATCCAGACACCGTTCGCGAGGGACTGCTGTCGGTGATCGAGCAGACCGGTGCGGATGAGCTGATCCTGACCGCGCAGATTTACGATCACGCGGCGCGGCTGCGCTCGTTCGAGATTGCCGCGCAGGTGCGCGACGAGATTGCCGGCGCTCAGTAAGTAACCGGAACCGCCGCCAGACCGTCCAGCAGCGCCTTGTGAAACGCCTGCGGGTCCTGCATCTGCGGCGCGTGACCAAGGTCCGCGAACTCGACGGGCGTGGCGTGCGAAATCGTCCGCGCCGCGAGCCGGCCTCTAAAATCCTTATCCCATCGCGGTCTAAGCAAAATAGCCTTTTCGAGGATTTTCCGGGAAAGGCACATGCCGCCCCAACGCGGAGCTTAATGCGCGAAACCCGGCATCCGGTAACTGGCGAATAGCGACCACTCGCCGCGTCCGGCCTCTGCACCGACGCCCCGATGCGGAACGGACTTGGTTGTTGCAAGTTATTGTGATCGGGCAGCTCATCTTTAGCGCCGGACGCTATTGTGAAAGGAACCGGCGCCCTGCTAGCTTTGATGATTTCGCGACGGATTCAATGGTAGGCTGAGGCCTTAGATATGAGTACGGGAACATCTGCTCATATCTCACTAATACAGGCAAATATGTCGACCGTGCTGGCAGGCGCTAACGTGCCGCCGCGGGCGCATTGTGAGAATACAGGATAGATAGTGGCTGATCCGAAAACTGAAGACGCAGGCTCTTCTTCCGTCGAGTATGTGCAGCGCGTCACGACCTTTTTGGGGCGAGTGAGTGCCTGGTGTAGAGAACATGGCTTAACCGTGGAACGCGACGCTGTAACGCTCAATGAAGAGCTAATGGCCCAATATGATGCCCCGAGCCTCTACATAGCAAAGGACGGAGTCTCAGTGGCCAAGATCCTGCCTGTTGGATCAAAAATCATCGGAGCGCACGGGAGAGTGGACCTGATCGGCCGTGTGACGAGACATGCGCTCCTTTTCTATGTCGGAAAAGGTCCGGCATTTTCGACGCAAACTATTGCGGGTGGAAAAACCACAATCTCGTCGTCGACACCCATGCGTTCTGGAGTCGACGAAGATGGCTGGTACTGGATCGAGGCCAGAGTACGTCGGGCAAAGCGCGTTGATGAAAGTCTGTTTCTTGACCTGCTCACGGACGTCTCCGACTATGAATTTTAATAATCCCCTGGATCCCGTCTATAAGGCATTTGCTGTGGCAAACGATTGCTTCAAGGTCGCCACGCGCACGATTCAAATTCAGCACGAAGAACTCATCCGACGCACACAGTTCATTGAGGCA
Organism: Paraburkholderia sp.; assembly: GCF_026225065.1. Taxonomy (GTDB): domain Bacteria; phylum Pseudomonadota; class Gammaproteobacteria; order Burkholderiales; family Burkholderiaceae; genus Paraburkholderia. The sequence goes on from NZ_JAMFSB010000444.1 coordinate 5,656, forward strand.
ACTCCGGAGGAGGCAAATACCGCCCTCGAAGATGCAGCAAAGCAAGCAGCGGACCTTGCCATCTTGGCGCTGTTCGCCACATTCGAGCGGTTCGTCATTGAGCATCTGCAAACGGCGAACCGTCTGCTGGCCGCAGGATATCCGCAGCAGTATGCCAACAAGCTGGCAGAAAAGTTCGAAAGTGAAGTCGAGTACTGGAGGTTTAGTGAGATTCTCAACCTTTTCAAAGGCGAAGTTGACTCTGATCTCATCGGGCAGGTAAAGCAAATCAAGCAATATCGTGATTGGATCGCACATCAAAACCCAAGCAAACCAACCCCGACGCAAGCCGCGCCGGAAACAGCCTTCGATGTCTTAACCAGGATGATCGAGCAAATTCGGCAGACCCACACACCTCCGCCGGAAGAGGAAGCGGTCGACGCTGTCGCACCGGCGTACGCTCAATAGGCGGCGAGTCAGTCGCGAAGTCTGTCTGCAAGCGGCCTCCCTGGCAATTTGCGATGCCGCGCAAAATAGCTCTGGCCATTTTTTCCCGGCGGCGAGAGGCGCTGGAATACGGTGGCGGGGCAGAAAGTCGTTTCAGTGCTCAGCGACTAGCCGAAACCGCCGCCAACCCGCCGAGCAGCGCCTTGTGAAACGCCTGCGGGTCTTGCATCTGCGGCGCGTGACCCAATTCTGCGAACTCAACGAGCGTCGCATGCGGAATCGCCTTCGCGACCGCCCTGCCCAGCTCCGGATAATGGCCGATCTCTGCGCGCACGGCGGCGGGCGCCGCGTCCTTGCCGATGGCCGTCGTGTCCTTCTGCCCAATCATCAACAACGTCGGCATCTGCAACTCGCCCAGTTCATACACCACCGGCTGCGTATAGATCATGTCATAGAGCAGCGCGGAATTCCAAGCGACGATCTGCTTGCCCGGCCCGCGGTACATGCCCGCCAGCATCTGCACCCATGGCTCGTAGTCTGCGCTCCAATGACCTGCGTAATAGGTAGACTGTTCGTAGCGGCGAATGCCGTCGGCCGTCGTCTTCAGTTCCCGCTCATACCATTGATCGACAGATAGCGACGGCACTCCTTTCGCTTTCCAGTCTTCGAGGCCGATTGGGTTGACGAGGACCAGTTGCTGCGTCTCTTGCGGATACATCAGCGCATAACGGATCGCGAGCATGCCGCCGGTCGAATGACCGATCATCGTGACGCGACTCACGCCCAGCGCGTCGAGCAGCGCATGGGTATTGCGCGCCAGTTGCTGGAAACTGTACTGATAGTGCTCGGGCTTGCTGGACTTGCAGAAGCCGATCTGGTCCGGCGCAATCACCCGGTAGCCGGCATCGCTCAGACGCTGGATGGTCGGCTCCCACGTGGCCGCGCAAAAGTTCTTGCCATGGAGCAACACCGCCGTACGGCCGTTGGGATGCACTGGCTTGATGTCCATATAAGCCATGTGCAGGGCAACGCCTTGCGAAGTGAAATCGTATTGCTCGACCGGCGCCGGATAATCGAAGCCCTGCAGTTCGGGGCCGTAGGCAGGACCGTCGTTGCCTGACGCGGCGCTCGCGGCGGGGGCACTAGCGGCGCCATCGCCCTCGGCCCACGCCACGTGAGACGCGGCGCATACCGTGAGCGCACAGGCGCTGAACAGGGCGAGCAGATGAGTTCGGCTAACTTTCATACGCGATGGGTTCCAGCGGAATGGTTTAGCGGAATCAGCCTGGACAAGAGCGTCACTGCGGCTCAATCCAAAGCGGCCCGCAATCGAGTTGCCGATTCTACGTTCCCCATCCGAATCCTGCTCCGGCGCCCGCATAGACCACCCGAAACCCGTCGACCCGCATATTGCGCCGCACCATTCGCACCGCTATGCGCCGTTCCGCACGGACGCCGCGAGCCTCGACTGCGATCTTGCGCAGGACACCGATAAGTTTGGCATCCACATAATCCAGACTATTCGCCGGCAGCAGATCAGTGCTAGAAATAGCAAACAATTGTCAATCGGAGGGCGACAGCGGCGCATATCTGGACCAGAATCGATAGAAAAACAAACCAGCAGATCCATCCGGGGTACAACATCAGCAACCACGTTGCATGGGACAGGCGTCAGCGCAAAAGCGCGAGCACCGCCCCAAACATGGAGACAAAAAATGGAAACGCCGGCAAGCCTCAACGATCTGCAACGCGCCACCCTGGCTATCGTCCTCGCAGGCGGACGCGGCACGCGGCTCGGGCCGCTCACCAACAAACGCGTCAAACCTGCCGTCCACTTCGGCGGCAAGTACCGGATCATCGACTTCGCGCTGTCCAATTGCCTGAATTCGGGCATTCGCCGTATCGCGGTCGTCACGCAGTACAAGGCGCACTCGCTGATCCGGCATGTGCAGCGCGGCTGGGGCTTCCTGCGCGGCGAGTTCAACGAGTTCATCGACCTGTGGCCCGCGCAGCAACGCGTCGAAGGCGGCCACTGGTACCGCGGCACGGCAGACGCCGTGTTCCAGAACCTCGACATCATCCGTTCAATACGGCCGAAATACGTCGTCGTGCTGGCCGGCGACCACATCTACAAGATGGACTACACGCGCATGATCCGCGACCACGTCGAGAGCGGCGCGGACTGCACGGTGGGCTGTATCGAGGTGCCGCGCATGGACGCGGTGGCCTTCGGCGTGATGCACGTGGACGAAAACCGCCGCGTGACCGGCTTCGTCGAGAAGCCCGCCGATCCCCCCGCGATGCCGGGGCGCCCCGACATGGCGCTGGCCAGCATGGGCATCTACGTGTTCAACGCCGACTACCTGTACACGCTGCTCGACGAGAACATCACCACTGAAGACACTGATCACGACTTCGGCAAGGACATCCTGCCGCGCGTCGTGACGCAAGGGCATGCGATCGCCCATCCGTTCAGCATGTCGTGTGTCTCCTCGGATCCGAACGTCGAGTCCTACTGGCGCGATGTCGGCACAGTCGACGCTTACTGGTCCGCCAATCTCGACCTCGCTTCGACGATCCCGACGCTCGACCTGTACGACCCCGACTGGCCCATCTGGACGCAACAGCAGCAGTTGCCCCCCGCCAAATTCGTGCGCGACATGAATGGCCTGCAGGGCTCGGCCACCAACCTGGTCGTGTGCGGCGGCTGCGTCATCTCCGGTTCGCAGATTTCGCGCTCGGTGCTATCGTCGAATGTGGTTGTGAATTCTTTCTGTAACATCAATGAGGCAGTCTTGTTGCCGCAGGTCACGATTGGCAACAGTTGCCGGCTGCGCCGCGTGGTGATCGATCGCGGCTGCTCGATTCCGGACGGCACGGTGATCGGCGAAGACCCGGTGCACGACGCCGAGCGCTTCTACCGCACCGAAACCGGCATCGTGCTCGTGACGCCGGATGCGCTACGCGGCCAGACGCCGACGCAGTAGGATTGCGCGGTGGGGTGACCCAGTCGAACCGCGCAGCCGGACCGGTAACCTGCAAACCCGAACCAACACTCGCCACAACCGGAAACCTGCCCATGACGATTCGTGCCCTGCACGTCGCAAGCGAGCTGTATCCCCTCCTGAAGACAGGCGGTCTTGCCGACGTGGCGGGCGCCCTTCCCCCGGCGCTGATCGAGCTCGGTGCCGATGCAAGGGTGCTGTTACCGGGCTTTCCGTCGGTGGTGGCGGGTCTCACCGATCTGCGCCCGGTGGCCCAGCTGGGTCGCCGGTTCGACTCGCCGAACGTGACGCTGGAACAGGGCACGCTGCCGGCCAACGGCCTCGTGGTCTACGTGATCCGCGCCGACACGCTCTACAACCGCCCCGGCAACCCCTACCTCGACGCGGAACATGTGCCCTACGGCGACAATGCCCAGCGCTTCGCACTGCTCGGCTGGGTCGCCGCACAACTGGCGCAGCATCTCGATCCGGAGTGGGCGCCACAGATCGTCCACGCACACGACTGGCACGCGGGCCTTGCCCCCGCTTACCTGCGGGCGGCCGAGCGTCAACACGGCCGGGCGTTCGCACGCAGCGTATTCACCGTGCATAACCTCGCCTATCAGGGCGTGTTTCCGGCTCATCTGTTCGGACAGCTTGGGTTGCCGGCTGACTTCTTCCATATGCAGGGCATCGAGTTCTACGGGCAGATGTCGTTTCTGAAAGCGGGCCTGTTCTACAGCGACCGCATCACCACGGTGAGCCCCACCTACGCCAGGGAGATCCAGACGCTCGCCCAGGGCGGCGGCCTCGACGG
>NZ_JAMFSB010000445.1 GCF_026225065.1 Paraburkholderia sp.
CCTCGACGTCAGCGTCAGGATCATGATCGGCTGGTCGGCCGGGTTCTGCTTGCGGTAGGTCGGGTTGCTCCGCAGCGCCGTCGGGAGGTCCGCCCGGGAGGCGTTGATCGCCGCCTGGACGTCGCGGGCGGCGCCGTCGATGTCGCGGTTCAAGCCGAATTGCAGCGTGATGCGCGCCGAGCCGACCGAACTTTGCGACGTCATCTCGGTGACGTCCGCAATCGAACCGAGGTGACGTTCCAGTGGACTGGCCACGCTGGTCGCAACCGTTTCGGGGCTTGCGCCCGGCAAGCTCGCCTGCACGGAGATGGTCGGGAAATCGACTTGCGGCAGCGGCGCGACCGGCAGCTTCGTGAACGCGAACAAGCCCGCCAGCGCGATGCCGATTGCAAGCAGCGTAGTGGCGACCGGGCGCGCGATGAACGGTTGCGACAGGTTCATGCGCTTACTCCACTTCCGCCGCAGGGCGGGGCGGCGCGTTCCGGTTGAAACGCGCCCGCACGCGGCGGCCAAGCGAATCGAAGCCGAGATAAATCACCGGCGTGGTGAAAAGCGTGAGTGCTTGCGACACGATCAGACCGCCGACAATCGCGATACCCAACGGCCGCCTGAGTTCCGAACCCGCGCCCCAGCCGAGCATCAGCGGCAACGCGCCGAGAAGCGCGGCCATCGTCGTCATCAAGATCGGCCTGAACCGCAGCAGCGAGGCCTGATAAATCGCTTCCCGCGGCGGCAAACCGTCGTGGCGTTCCGCGTCCAATGCGAAGTCGATCATCATGATGGCATTCTTCTTCACGATCCCGATCAGCAACACAATGCCGATGATCCCGATGATGTCGAGATCGTGCCCCGTGATCATCAGCGAAAGCAGCGCGCCGACGCCGGCAGAGGGCAGCGTCGAGAGGATCGTGATCGGATGGATGAAGCTCTCGTACAGCACGCCCAGCACGATATACATCGTGACGATCGCGGCGAGGATCAGGAACAGCTCGTTCGCGAGCGACGCCTGAAAAGCCAGAGCCGCGCCCTGGAAGCGGGTCTGGAACGAGGCCGGCAGGCCGACGTCCTTCTCCGCCTGATTGATCGCCTTGACTGCTGCGCCCAGCGACGCACCCGGCGCGAGGTTGAACGACACGGTGGTGGCCGGGAACTGGCTCAGGTGAGTGACGAGCAACGGCGCCGGCTGCTCGATGAATTTCGCGATCGAAGACAACTGCACCTGGCCGGTCGTCGAAGTGGAGGAGGGCAGGTAGATCGCGTTCAGCGAATCGGCGTAGTGCTGCACTTTCGGCTGCGCCTCGAGAATCACGCGGTACTGGTTCGACTGCGTGAAGATCGTCGAGACGATGCGCTGACCGAACGCGTCGTACAGCGCGTTGTCGACCGTCGCGGGCGTGATGCCGTAGCGCGAGGCGGTGGCGCGGTCGATTTGCACAAAGACCGATTCGCCGTTCGCCTGCAGGTCGGTGGCGACATCCGCGAGTTCGGGCGCCTGCTTCAGACGCTCGACCAGCTTGGGCACCCAGGTCGTGAACTCGCTGATGTTCGGATCGGTCAGCATGAACTGATACTGCGTGGGGCTGACGGTCGCATCGATTGTCAGGTCCTGCACCGGCTGCATGAACAGCGCCGCGCCGGGAATGTGCGCGACGTCCCTTTGCAGTTGCCGGATCACGTCGCTCGCGGTGTGGCTGCGGTCGTCGCGCGGCTTCAGGTTGATCAGCATGCGGCCGCTGTTCAGCGTGATGTTGTTGCCGTCCACGCCGATGAACGAGGTCAGGCTCTCCACATCCGGATTCTTCAGGATCTGCGCGGCCAGTTCCTGCTGGCGCTCCGCCATCGATTCGTATGAGACGGACTGCGGCGCCTGGGTGATTGCCTGGATTACGCCAGTGTCCTGAACGGGGAAGAAGCCCTTCGGGATGAACACGTACAGCACGGCCGTCAGCACCAGCGTGAGTACCGCGACAAACAGCGTGGCGCCCTCACGGTTCAGCACCCACGTCAGCGCGACGGCATAGCGCGCGATGATGTAATCGATAAATGCGTGCGCTTTGGTTTCGAACCGGTGTGCTTCCTTCGGCGGCGTGTGGCGCAGCAGCTTTGCGCACATCATCGGCACGAGGGTGAGCGACACCACGGCCGAGATCACGATGGTCACCGCCAGCGTGATGGCGAACTCGTGGAACAGACGCCCCACCACGTCGCCCATGAACAGCAGCGGAATCAGCACGGCGATCAGCGACACCGTCAGGGAGATGATCGTGAAGCCGATCTGCTTCGAGCCCTTGAGCGCCGCTTCGAGCGCCGTCTCACCCTCTTCGACGTAGCGCGCAATGTTTTCGATCATCACGATGGCATCGTCGACGACGAAGCCGGTCGCGATGGTGAGCGCCATCAGCGAGAGGTTGTCGAGCGAGAAGCCGCACAGATACATCACCGCCAGCGTGCCGATCAGCGAGAGCGGGACGGACAGGCTCGGGATGATGGTCGCGTAGACATTGGCGAGGAACAGGTACATCACCAGCACCACCAGCACCACCGACATCAGCAGTTCGAACTGCACGTCACGCACCGAGGCGCGGATCGTAGTGGTCCGGTCAGTGACGATGCGCACGTTGAGCGCGGCCGGCAAGGACTCCTGCAGTTGCGGCAGCAGCGCCTTGACGCTGTCGACCACCTGGATCACATTCGCGCCCGGCTGGCGCTGCACATTCAGGATGATGGCCGGCGTCGAGTCGACCCATGCACCGAGCTTGGTGTTCTCCGCGCCCTGCACGATGCTGGCGACATCCGTCAGCATCACCGGCCGGCCGTTCTTGTAGGCGATCACCGCGCTCTTGTAGGCGTCGGCGTCGGTCAACTGGTCGTTGGCGTTGATCGTGTAGGCGCGCGTCGGACCGTCGAAGTTGCCCTTCGGCGTATTGACGTTCAGGTTCGAAATGGTGGTGCGCAGGTCGTCCAGATTCAGGCCATACGCAGCCAGCGCGCGCGGGTTGGCCTGAATCCGTACAGCGGGGCGCTGGCCACCTGAAAGGCTCACGAGACCCACACCCGCCACCTGCGAGATCTTCTGCGCGAGACGCGTGTCGGCCAGGTCTTGCACCTGCGTCAACGGCATGGTCGGCGAAGTGAGCGCGAGCGTGAGGATCGGCGCGTCGGCCGGGTTGACCTTGGCGTAGATCGGCGGCGCGGGCAGGTCGGAGGGCAGCAGGTTGCCCGCGGCGTTGATGGCGGCCTGGACTTCCTGCTCGGCGATATCGAGCGGCAGGTCGAGGCTGAACTGCAGCGTGATGATCGACGAGCCCGCCGAGCTTTGCGACGACATCTGGTTCAGCGAGGGCATCTGCCCGAACTGCCGCTCGAGCGGCGCGGTGACCGAAGATGTCATCACGTCCGGGCTCGCGCCCGGATAGAAGGTCTGCACCTGGATGGTCGGGTAGTCGACTTCCGGCAACGCCGAGAGCGGCAGGAAGTGCAGCGCGACGAGCCCGACCAGCATGATCGCCGCCATCAGAAGGGCGGTGCCGACCGGGCGCAGAATAAAGGCGCGGGATGGATTCATGCGGGTTCAGTCAGCCTTTATTCCGAAGCTTGCGCCGCGTGTCTGTGATGATGCTGGTGCGCGCCCGAAGCACCCCATGGGGCCGACGCGCCGTGTGCGCCCGAGGCGCCGCGTCCACCGGAGGCGCCACGCGGGTGGTCGGCCGGAATGGTGATCTTCGCGCCTTCCTTGAGGCGGTCGGAGCCGTCGATCACGACGCGCTCGCCGGCTTGCAGGCCGGAGGCGATGCTGGTGCGTTCGCCGTCAACCGGGCCGGTTTTGACCTGGCGTACCGTCACCGTGTTGTCGGGCTGCACGACATAGACGAACTGGCCCATCGAACCGTTCAGCACAGCCGAAGTCGGCACGATCACGGCGTCGTGAATCGTATCCACCAGCAGGCGCGCGTTGACGAACTGGTTGGGGAACAGCAGGTTGTCCGGGTTGTTGAACATGGCGCGCAGTTTGAGCGTGCCGGTGGTGGTGTCGATCTGGTTGTCGAGCGTTTCCAGCGCGCCGGTTGCGAGCGACGTGGTGTTGCTGCGGTCGTAGGCCGTCACCGACAGTTTTGCACCTGCCTGCACCTGCTTCATGATCTGCGGCAGGCTGTCTTCGGAGACCGTGAAGATCACGCTGATCGGCTGCAGCTGTGTAATCACGACGAGGCCGTTGGTCAGGTTGGGCGTGACGTAGTTGCCCGGGTCGACCTGGCGCAGACCCACGCGGCCGGCCACGGGCGCCGTGATGCGCGCGTAGATCAGATCGAGCTTGTAGGTATCGATGTTCGCCTGATCCGACTTGACGGTGCCGATGTATTGCTGGACCAGCGACGCTTGCGTGTCGACCTGCTGGCTCGCGATCGAATCCTGCGCGAGCAGCGTCTGATAGCGTTTCAGGTCGAGGCGTGCGGTTTGCAGCAGCGCCTGGTCGCGCGCCAGCGCACCCTGGGCGTTTTCAAGCGAGATCTGATAGGGACGCGGGTCGATCTGCGCGAGCAGGTCGTCCTTCCTGACCATCTGGCCTTCCTGGAACGCCACCGTCTGCAGTGTGCCGCTCAACTGGGTCTGCACGGTCACGGTAGCGAGCGGCGTGACCGTACCGAGCGCGGTCAGCACCACGGGCATGTCGCCTTGCGTCGCGGTTGCCACGTGCACTGGTTGCGGCTGGTTGGCGAACGCGCCAGCACCACCACGGCCGTGACGCCCGCCGCCTTCGCTCTGGGTGCTCGCACCGCCAGCGGGCGCGCCGCCCCAAGGATGCCAGCGCCACACCACGATGCCCGCGACGACGAGCGCGGCGACGATCAGGCCGATCGTGCGTCCCCGATGCCGTTTGCCACCGCTTCCCGACTGGCCGGTCGCGCCAGACGGCTGTTGAGCCGGGGCGGGTGTGCGTGAAGTTTCCGGATGCTTTTGTTGTTCGTCCATCGATTCGATCAGGTAGCTGGCGTGGAGTTAGGCAGGCGTGCGAAATACAACGCAGAGGTTCTGCGCGGCACGACGCGAGACGCGGGAAAAGGATCTTAATGCAAAGCCGTTACGTGACCGTGATTGGGACCGTTGCGAGATCGATACGTGACCGATGTGCGATCGTCAAGCGGATGGTGACGCCTGCCGTATCGAACTCGCTGCTCGTTGTCTGGATGCCGCTGGTCGCACGCAGCAAGCTTCGCGAAAGCATGATCCTACGTCCCTGGCTTCGCTACCGTCTAGTGGTGTATTTTTCGATTAGTTACGTGCGTTACACCCGGCGGGTCTCTGCATGTGATACGGGTCTGCAGCGCGCTGGCGGGGAGTCAGGCGGAGGCCCTGAAAGCGCCTCAGGTATCGAGGCGTCGTCCTGGCGTGCCGCCGATCTCGAGGGCGATCCTGGCAATGCATTCGAGTAACAGCGGTGCGGCGCGTGTCATCAGCCAGTCACGCGGACACTGGTGAGCGGAGCCGCCGCAATTAACCGCGTAACGTTCGCCGGATGGGCCGATGAAGCCGGCTGCGATGGCGTTCAATCCGTCGTGCCATTCGCCGGTGGAAATTGCGAAACCATGTGCAGCCGTTTCCTGTAGCGCGTGCTGGAGTCGGTTGCTAATATGCCCCCAGTCGTCGCCTTCGGCAGCCTGCAATCCGAGCAGCAACTTTTCGCGCTCGGGTTGCGTCAGCACGGCGAGATACGCGCGGCCCACGGCGGTCCGGCTCAGGTTCATCCGCGAACCGACCTCAAGCCGCGACACCAGCACCGCGGAACGTGGCTTGATGGCGTCGATGACGACCATGTCGAGGCGGTCGCGCACCGCCAGATGGACGGACAACGACGTGCGCTCGGCGAGCTCGATCAGGAACGGCCGCGAGCGGGCGCGAATATCGAAGTTGCGCAGAAAGCCGTTGCTTAGCTCCAGCACGGAAGAGGTGAGGACGAAGCGTTCGCTGTCCTGCAGGCGAAACAGGAAACCCGCGCTGACAAGCGTCGCGGTGATGCGGGAAACGGTTGGCTTGGGAATACCGGTGAGTTCAGTCAGTTCGCGGTTGCTGAGCGGCGCGTCGGCGGCCGCAATGCAACGCAGTACGGTGAGGCCGCGGGCAAGCGCGGTAACTTCGTCTCCTGAGCCATCTTTCTCTTTAGCGGTCTCGGTACCGCGCGGGGGCCTGGATTCGTGCGTCATCTCATTTTTATGAAACATCATTTCAATTTGCGAACTTGTGCGGCCTTGCCGAACCATGGGCGGCAGCACCGAACCTGCACCATAACGATGCACGCTGACCCCATTTCATGGGATAATTCATTGTAATAGAAGGACACACTTGACAGATTGCAGGTCAGTAAGATTTTGCTTGACTTAGTCAGCATAACCGTAAAAAATGGAATCTCATTTCGAAAGGAAGGCGTGCGCTTGACTTGCGCACCGCGGCTGGGCGTCGCTGGCGTTGTAGCAAGGCCTGCGCCCGCAAGGCGTTCCGGCACAAAACACGTGCGTGACGTCAGTCCGCGGCACTTTCGAATCCCCTCTCTCAGGTTCTAGCACGGCCCTCGGAATGGCTAGAACTTTTTAAGGCGCCACGGCAACGTGGCGCCTTTTTTTTCGTCCACGCAGTAAAGATTGGCGTGTGCATAGACGCGGCTAGACGTCCCTTAGGGACGCGGCTGTGCAGCATGCAACATGCGCTATGCGCCATGCATTGTGCCGCGCGATTGCGGCATGGAATTTCGACGTGTTTGTGATGGCCCGTTACGGCCTAGCGTGCCACGAGCGATACCGTTGCGATACCCAGAATCGTCATTAGTAGCGAAGCCGCTACGTGGATGGCAATTTCGCCGGCGGCCCAGCCGAAGCGTCCTTCCTGCATGCGCTGCACCACCTCGGCAGAGAAGGTGGAGAAGGTTGACAGGCCGCCCATCAATCCGGTGATCACGAACAGGCGCCATTCGGGCGCCAGGCCCGGCCAACGGCCGAAGAAGGCCACGGCCACGCCGATCACGTATCCGGCAATCACATTAGAGGCAAGGGTGCCGAGAGGGAGCAGGGGAAATACCGCGTTCAGACGGATACCGAGGAACCAGCGGAACAACGAACCCAATGCACCGCCGATACCCACAGCCAAAATGGACCAATACATGGAAGACGCCTGGCAAAGTCGGAATGTCGACAAAACCGGAATGAGCGCAGACGCGGCTGCGTCCGCAAGCATCCGGGCAAACAGGCATCATCAGCCCCACGCGGGCGGTTAAGGGAGAATGCCATCTCCAGCGCGCGATTTTATCATCGCCGCGCTCATGTGGGGACAGGTGGGGGCGCCAGGCTCAGCCTGGCCGCTTATGCCGGTTGCATGGATTTGTCACGCTCCGCGCCACGCGTGGGCGTTCCCACGCTGCTTCGCGGCTCGCCGTATTGACGGCCTTTGTCAACTACGCAAAACGCCGACATAATGTACCGTCCCCAGCGCGGCCTGCCGGGCTCTCGAACTTCTGCGCGTACGCATGAGACTGACAACCAAAGGGCTGTTGCTGATCGCGATTCCGGCCGTGTTCGAGCTTGCGCTGCTCTCGGCGCTGGTGAAAGCACAGGTGGACACCACGCAGGAAGAGCGCTGGGCGGCCCATAGCGAGGACGTCCTGCGCCAGACCTCGGCGATTCTGGAGCCGGTGCTGCTCGAGTCGGTGCGCTTGCGCGGGGCTGTCCTCAGCAACAAAGCCGACGTCACGACGCCGGTGGCGCTGTGGATGGATATCGACAGGCGCATCGACCAGTTGAACGATCTGGTCGCCGACAATCCGGCCCAGGTCGAGCGCACGGAGCAGATCCGCCAATCGGTGCAGGCTTACCGGCAGTGGTCGGACCGGGTGCAGGACCTGTTGCGCTCGGGGCGCCGCCATGATGTCGTCGAGCGTTTCAGCGAGCTGGCGAGCATCGACGTGCTCGACCGCTTCCGCGCCCAGGTCGCCGCATTCCAGAACGAAGAACGGCTCCTCGACGTGCAGCGCTCCACCGAGGCCGAAGCGGCGCGTGAGCGGCAGCAGGTGCTGGTACTGGTTGCCGGGCTTGGTTCGCTGCTGTTTGTCGCGCTGGCTGTGTGGCTATTTACGCGCGGCGTGCGCGGGCGCCTTGCACTGCTGTCCGACAACGCCGGCCGACTCGCCAGCAATGAGCCGCTGGCGCCGGTCGACTCGGGCTCCGACGAGGTCGCCCGGCTCGATCAGACGCTGCACGAAACCAGCCGCCGCCTGCTCGAGGCGGAGCGCATCCAGGCGCGCTTCCAGTCCGACCTCGCGCGCCGCGCCAATGAACTGGCGGCCATCAACGAGACGCTGCGTCAGCAGACCCAGGAAAACGAGATGTTCATCTACAGCGTGTCGCACGATCTGCGTGCGCCGCTCGTCAACCTGCAGGGTTTCTCGAAAGAACTGATTCATGCGTGCGACGATCTGCGCGCCGCGGTGCGGCAGTCGTCGCTCACGCCTGCGCGGCGGCAGCATATCGAACGGCTGGTGGACGAAGACATTGGTGAGGCCTTGCATTACCTGCAAACCGCGGTGCTGCGGGCCTCGCATATCATCGACGCGCTGTTGCGGCTCTCGCGCGTCGGACGGGTCGAGTACCGCCGTCAGCAGGTGCGGGTGCGCGATATCCTGCAACGGGTGATCGATGCGATGCAGGTGTCCATCCGGTCAAAGCGCGCGCGCGTGGTGGTTCATGATCTGCCGTCGGTGTGGGGCGATCCAACCGCGCTCGAGCAGGTGTTCGCGAATCTGGTGGGTAATGCGATCAACTATCTCGATCCTGCGCGCGAAGGGCGTGTCGAAATCGGTACGACGCCGTCGCCGCCTGGCGTGCATTCGTTGCGCATTTTCTATGTGAGAGACAACGGACTCGGCATTCCGGCCGTCGCGATACCACGCCTGTTCAATGCTTTCCAGCGCTTGCATGGCAATGTCGCGACCGGCGAGGGGATTGGACTGGCGCTGGTGCGCCGGGTGGTCGAGCGGCATGGGGGCCGTGTGTGGGCGGAGTCGACCGAAGGGGCCGGCACGACTTTCTATCTTTCGCTGCCGGAAGCGGAGTTGCGTGCGCCGCGCAAAGAGCCTGAGTTGCTGACGGCCGCCGCGTCGGGATTCAGTGTGCTGTGAAGAGTCGCCGAGGCTTCAATAGCTTGCTGCCGCGAATCGACCAGTAACAGCCAAACGCGATCAGCACGAGCGCGCCCGCGATAACCGTTTGGGGTGCCGGACGTATACCCAGCAGGCCGTCCAGTGCGAACAGGCCACGTACCAGAATCAACATGGCAGCCCACAATGACAGCACTGCTTGCACGAGCAGGCGTGTCGCGGTGAAGCGGCGTGCCCGGTTCTCGAGCGACCAGCGCGCGGGTGAACGGCGGCAGTAGAAGGCAATCGCAAAGAGGGCGACAGCGAGAATGACGATCCAGTCTGTCAGTTCCATTGAAAGGGGCTCCGAAGTCAACCGTCGACTATAGGAAAGCCATTCGTCGCGAACTATCGGACTAGTCTCAAACGCACGGGCGTATCCAACGTGAGAGTCTGGTGCTGAGGGAAGTGTCTGAATGCTTTGGCGGGGATGCCGGAGGAGGACGACGGGTACGTCGAGGCGGCGCGATTGTCGCCCCGACGTTTAAAGCAGTCTTATAGCTCGATACGTGTGCCGAGCACCACCAGGAATTGTCGCAGCCATTCGGGATGCGCCGGCCATGCGGGTGCGGTGACGAAGTTGCCGTCGGTAATCGCCGCGTCAACCGGAATGTCTGCGTAGTCGCCGCCCGCAAGCTTCACTTCGGGCGCGCAGGCCGGGTAGGCTGCAATCCGCTTGCCGCGGATGACGTCGGCGGCGGCCAGCAGTTGGGCCGCGTGGCAGATTGCGGCGATCGGCTTACGCTGTTCCGCGAACTGACGCACGATGTCGATCACCTTCTGGTTCAGGCGCAGATATTCCGGCGCACGGCCACCCGCGATCGCCAGTGCATCGTATTGGCCGGGATCGACATCGTCGAAGGTCGCGTTCAACGTGAACTGATGCCCAGGTTTTTCGGTGTAGGTCTGGTCGCCTTCGAAGTCGTGAATCGCCGTTTTGATGCGATCGCCTGCCGACTTGCCGGGGCATACCGCGTCGACGACGTGGCCCACGGCCTGCAATGCCTGAAACGGCACCATTGTTTCGTAATCCTCGGCGAAATCGCCTGTCAGGAACAGAATCTTCTTTGCTGCCATCGTATGCCTCCAGTTGAAGTGCGGAACACATCGAACGTTCAGCGAGTCTACTCCAACGTGTTTGACAGTACAGCGACGGGTGGTGTCACGAGCGCCCGCCCGTACATTTGCCGCGCACGCCCCCAGGCGCGCACCGGCTTTCAGGTGCCCGCCGCGCAGGGCAGTCGGCGCGAGGGCGTATCATGGGCCCGTTTCCGTATGCAGAAGCCGCTTACTGCGGCTCGAATCCCACAATGACACTCTTCACTCGCCGATCTCTTGTGCGCCGCACTGCCGCCGCCTTGCTCCTGCTGGGGGCGCTGGCTGCATGCCAGAAAAATAACGCCTCGGCCGGGCAGCTTGCCGGCAAGATGGATGACGCCACGCAGCAAGCCGGCCAGGCGATTGACCAGGCTGCGAGCTACGTTGGTCAGCAGGTCGACACGGCGAAGCAGAATATCGAGTCGGCCTCGGCACCGACTATCACCGTCGATCCATCGACGCTCGCCTCCGGTGCGCAGGCGAACCTGCAGGGCGCGGCCAGTTCGGCCAGCGCCGAGCTCAACCAGGCGGCATCGTTGACGGGCGCCGGTCTGCAAAGCGCGGGGCGCAAGCTGCAACAGTGGTCGGATCAAACGACGGCGGCTTCGTCGGCCTCCGCTGCATCGAGCGATACCGACAGCAGCGACGCGCAAAAGCAAATGGACAAATGACGCAGAGCGTCACGGTGACCGGTGCGCATCATCCGCAAGATCGAGACGGTGGCGTATTGAGCGCAGCGCAAGCGTTCTAACATTCCGTTACGCATGCAAATCCGTTCCCGCGGCAACTAGGGCTACACTTGGCGTCTCCCGTTTTGTCACGGATTGCCATGAAGTCATGCCAACGATGGTGTGAGTCCGGGGCTGCGCCGTTCACCGGCGGGCAACGGGCATTTCGCACTGCCTCTTATTTTTTCCGCCGTCTGGATTCCGACCCTTTCCCTCGCGGTGCTGCGCGGACTGCCGACGTCGATCCGGTCCAGGAAAGCGTGACGCCCGGCGGCCGCAAGCCCACCGTCGCGCCACGTCCAATGACGCGCAGCGAAATCCGCCAAACCGTGGCTGACTATGGCCAGGCCGCGCGGAACGCGATCGAGGCC
>NZ_JAMFSB010000446.1 GCF_026225065.1 Paraburkholderia sp.
ACGCACAGGAACGACTTGACGCCTGCTGCCTTTGCCTTTTCGCCTGCTGCTTTACCCGCCGTGTATTCAGGCTGGCCGATGTGCATGATCGCGCCCAGATCGGCGCTTTGCTGCTCGGTGCCCGAGTTGATCGTCACTAGAGGAATGTGCTTTTCGGTGACCTTACCGATAGAGCCCTTCAGCACGTCGTAGTCGGCGATGGTAACGATCACGCCGTCGTAGTTGCGCGCCGCAGCCTGTTCCACCAGGCGGGCCATGTCGGCGATATCGCCGTTAGGAGGGTTGCGGTAGTCGGTCTGGACGTTGAAATCCTCGTCAGCCTGTTTGATTGCGTTCTTGATGGTGTTCCACCAGGAATCGGAATCGGGTGCGTGGCTGATCAACACGAAGTGCGCGTCGGCCGCGCGGGCCGCGGTTGTGGCGGCCAATCCCGCCGTCAGCGCCAGTGCTGCCACCAGAACCCTCAGCGTCGTCTTGCCATTGCAAAGTCTCATCGTCTCCACCTTTTTCGGTCTTCGTTATTGAAGGGAGCGTCTGGTGTTTTCCACTACTCGCGAGCCCTCTAGGCGTTAACACGCATGCTCGCTGCACCATCGCTCAGGACCAAGATTAGGCCATCTTTTGCCCGGTTGCAATGAAAATTTCATGACAAAGAAAAATGGAAAATATGTTCCATTTGACGATCTGCCTGCCTATAATCGGCAGCGTCAGCGTGGTGTACAGCGCCTTGATTTAGGCGGTTTTGCAGTGCAATAAAGCAGCGAAGGAAGAGCCATGGCGGAAGACAGCACAGAAGAACTGCCGAGCGTCGAAGATTTGATGCAGCGCATCGCAGAAAACTACGAGTCATTGCCGCGTCAGTTGAAGAGCGTCGCGACGTATATCGAGCAGCATCGCTCGAGCGTCATGGTGGATCGCACCAGCGACATCGCGGCGAGCTGCGGCGTGCATCCGTCGGCGGTCGTGCGGTTTGCGCAGCGCTTCGGTTTCTCCGGGTTCTCCGATCTGCAGGCGGTGTTTCGTCAGGCGTATACGGGGCAGGGCACGTCGTCGCCGAGTTATCAGCAGCGCATTCGCAAGCTGATCGACGAGAAGCCGGGTGCGTTGTCCGGCGGCTCCGTTGCGCGCGAGTTCGTCGCCGCGTGCCGCGGCGGCCTCGATGAACTCGAAGCGGGTCTCGACGATGCGCAGTTCGATGCGGCGGTAAAGATGCTGCAACAGGCCGACAACATCTACGTGGTAGGTGTGCGGCGTTCGTTTCCGGTGGCGAGTTATATTGTCTACGCGCTGCAGCACACCCCTAAGCGCGTGCATCTGGTGTCCGGTTTCGGCGGCATGTATCGCGAGCAGATCCGCAGCGTCAGGAAGGGCGATGTGGTGATCGCGATCAGCTTCGCACCCTACGGAAAGGAAACACAGTACTGCTTGCGAGTGGCGCATCATCACCAGGCAAAGACGCTGGTGATCAGCGACAGCCAGTTGTCGCCACTCGCGCGCTACGCCACCACGCAACTTTATGTGAAGGAGGGGAGCGCGTTCGCGTTCCGCTCGCTCACCAGCACGATCTGCCTGTGCCAGGCGCTGTTCATCGCGCTCGCGTACAAGCTCGAATTGAACGTAGAAGAATCGAAAGACACTGGAGGATACGATGACTGACATAGCAGGCGGCAAGACAATCGACGTAGCAGTGTTCGGCGCAGGGCGCATCGGCCGGATTCATGCGGCCAATCTCGCGCGGCAACCGGGCGTGCGGCTCAAGTATGTGGTGGACGTGAACAAGGACGCGGCGGCATCGCTCGCTGCCTTGCACGGTGCGCAGGTCGCGGACATAGATGGCGCGATGGGCGATGCGTCGATCGGCGCGACCGTGATCTGTTCGAGCACGGATACGCATGCGGACCTGATCCAGCAATCGGCCGCGCAGAAGAAGCACATCTTCTGCGAAAAGCCTGTTGACCTGACGCTCGAACGCGCACGTGCCTGCGCGCAAGCAGTGGAACGCGCGGGTGTGGTGTGCATGATCGGTTTTCAGCGACGCTTCGATCCGACCTTTGCCTCCTTGAAAGCGCGCATCGACGCGGGTGAGATCGGCACGCCTGAAATGCTGATCGTCACGAGCCGCGATCCGGGTGCGCCGCCGGTCGAGTACATCAAGCATTCGGGCGGCATCTTCAAGGACATGCTGATCCACGATTTCGACATCTTCCGCTGGATTCTCGATGACGAAGCCGAGACGCTGCATGCCACCGGCAGTTGCCTGAGCGACCCGGCGATTGCAGAGGCGGGCGATATCGATTCGACCGCGGTGACGATTCGCACGAAGAGCGGGCGGCTGTGCCAGATCAACACGGCGCGGCGTGCGGCGTATGGCTACGATCAGCGCTTCGAGGTGCTTGGCAGCGAGGGCATGCTGCAGGCCGGCAACGTGCGTCCTACCGAGGTGGTTGCGTATTCGAAGACGGAAGTCTCGAGCGACGTGCCGGAAGCGTTTTTCCTCGAGCGTTACCGCGCAGCGTATGCGGCGGAAATTGCGCACTTCTTTGAAGCGGTCACGCAGGGCAAGCCGGTTCGCACGACGGTCGCGGATGGCCTGAAGGCGCTTGAACTGGCCGATGCGGCGACGCGCTCATGGCGCGAAGGCCGGCCGGTGCGGCTCGGTGAGGGCTCATGATGACGACGACCACTGCTAATCGCAAACCTGTTCGTGTCGGCGTAGTCGGCCTTGGACGGCTCGGCAAGCGTCACGCGGAAAATCTCGCTTTTCGTGTGCCGGGCGCGGTGCTTGTCGCTGCTTGCAGTCCTGTAGAAGAAGAGTTGGTGTGGGCCGCTGAGGCGTTGTCGTCGCCGCGTTTGTACAAAGACTATGCCGCGTTGCTCGAGGACGAAGAGGTCGATGCCGTTTGGCTCGTCACGCCGTCGTCGTTGCACGCGCAGCAGATTATCGACGCGCTGCGGGCCGGCAAACATGTGTTCTGCGAGAAGCCGCTATCGCTGGATCTCGCGGAGTGCGAGCGTGTGCTGGCGGAAGCGGAACGGCATCCGCATCTGCTTGCGACCATCGGTTTCATGCGCCGCTTCGATCCGAGCTATCGCGATGCGTTCGAGAAGATTGAAGCAGGCGTGATTGGCCGACCGTTCATGGTGCGCTCGCAGAACACCGACAAGAACGACCCCGATGGTTTCTTTGTGCGCTTCGCGCCGACATCGGGCGGGATTTTTCTCGACTGCACAGTGCATGACATTGACGTCGCGCGGTGGCTGCTCGGCAAACCGCGCGCCAAACGCGTGTTTGCGAGTGGGACGATCGCCCTGCATGAGGGACTGCGCGAATTCGGCGATGTCGACAACGGTGTGGCGATCTGCGAATTCGACGACGGCAGCCTCGCGATGTTCTACGCCTCGCGCACCATGGCGCACGGCAACGACACCAGCAGCGAAGTGATCGGCACGGCCGGCGCGATGACGATTGGCCACAATCCGCGTTTGAATCGCGTCGAGATTTCGGACGCGAGCGGCATTCGCAACGAATGCACGCCCACCTTCTTCGACCGCTTCGAAGACGCGTTTCTATATGAAGCGCGGGCGTTTGTGGCGGCGGTGCAGGGCGGGGCGTCGGCCGGCGCGACGTTGGCCGACGCGCTGGAGGCGACGCGAATTGGCAGTGCGCTGCGGCAGTCGCTGCAGACGGGGCAGGCGGTGACGTTGTAAGGCTGTGGCTGCGGCTGCGGCCCTTGCCGTTGGCTCTGGCGCCCGAAACGCTTCGGCGTGTTCCTGTGATGGCCGTCATATCGGCGCTTCCGGCGTGGATATGACGGCTGCTGTAGAATTTGACCCTCTGTCCGGCGTCGTTTGCGGCGCCTTATCCCGAAGGTCATCGTCGATGCAAATTCAGGTTCACAAGGAAGTCGATGCGCGCGGGCTCAACTGTCCGCTCCCCATTTTGCGCGCCAAGAAGGCGCTCGCCGACATGGAAAGCGGCCAGATCCTCAAGGTGCTCGCCACCGATCCCGGCTCGCAACGCGACTTCGCCGCGTTCGCCAAGCAGACGGGTAATGAAATCGTCGAAGTGTCGACGCAGGATAAGGTGTTTGTGTTTTTGATGCGGCGGCGGTGAGGCGCACGCAACGAATAGAGGCAGACACGCGAGGACTGACCTACGAGGAACTGCAGTACCCAAAACAAAAGGCACTGTTGCCCGCGATTCACAAGCAACAGTGCCTTTCTGACATCTACCACGCGGTTTCCCGCGCTCCTATCCTTCCGCCAGCTTAGCCTTCCAGCACCGGCGAACGCGTGCGCAGATACTCTTCAAAATCCGCGGCCACTTCCGGATGGCGCAGCGCGAATTCCACGGTCGCCTTCAGATAACCAAGCTTGCTGCCGCAGTCAAAACGCGTGCCGTGATACTTATAAGCCAGCACCTGTTCATCCGCGAGCAGCGACTGGATCGCATCCGTCAACTGCAACTCACCGCCAGCGCCCGGCTTCAAGGCACGCAGATGCTCGAAAATCCGCGGCTTCAGCACATACCGGCCGACCACGCCCAGGTTCGACGGCGCGACTTCCGGCGCCGGCTTTTCGATAATGCCCGACATCTTGATGATCGAATCTTCCCATTCCTTGCCGTCGACGATCCCGTAGGACTTCGTCTCCGAGTGCGGGATTTCTTCGACACCGATCACCGAGCTGTGATAGTGGTCGAACACCTCGATCATCTGCGCCATCACAGGCGGCTTGCCGTACAGCAAGTCGTCCGCGAGGATCACGGCGAACGGGTTGTCGCCGACCAGCTTTTCGGCGCACATCACCGCGTGGCCAAGGCCGAGCGCCTCAGGCTGGCGGACGTAGAAGCAGTCGACGTGGCTCGGCTTGATGCTGCGCACGAGTTCCAGCAGCTTGTCCTTGCCGCGCGCTTCGAGCTCCGCTTCGATTTCGTACGACTTGTCGAAGTGATCCTCGATGGCGCGCTTGCTGCGCCCCGTGACGAAGATCATCTCGGTGATGCCGGCGGCCATCGCTTCTTCGACTGCGTACTGGATCAGTGGCTTGTCGACGATGGGCAGCATTTCCTTCGGGCTCGCCTTGGTGGCGGGGAGGAACCGGGTGCCAAGACCTGCTACCGGAAATACCGCTTTTGTAACTTTTAGCATGTAATTTACCCCTGAATCCTGTGGTGGCTACGCCTGTGCGCAAGCACTGGCGTGGAGCGTCAATCAGGCTGGCAGGCGCGCAAGTTGCGCGTTCAGCTTGCCGATGGTCGTTTCGTATTCTGCCAGCCTTTTCTGCTCCTGCTCAACGACTGCGGGCGGGGCTTTCGCAACAAAGCTTTCATTTTGCAGTTTTGCGTTGCACTTCAACACTTCAGCGCCCAATCTCGCAATCTCTTTTGACAAGCGTTCGCGTTCGGCTGCGACATCGATTTCCACCTTCAGCACCAGCTTGTCATTCCCTACGATAGCAATTGGCGCGCCATGTGTCTGGGCGTCGAGCGTAGCCTCGTCGGCGATGATCTGTACCTCCGACAATCGGGCCAGCGCCTGGGCGTACGGTGCGAACGTGCGCAGGCGCTCCGCGTTGCCGGTTGCGAGCAGCGGCACCTTGACGGCCGGCGACAGGTTCATCTCCCCGCGCAGGTTGCGGCAGGCGTCGATTACAGCCTTCAGGTCGGTCACCCACTGCTCGGCGGCTTCGTCCAGCTTGCCGGGTTCCGCTACCGGATAAGCCTGCACCATGATGGAGGCTTCCCCCTCGGCCTTGCCTTGCGGGTAACGGTCGGCGAGCGGCGCCACCTTCTGCCACAGCGCCTCGGTGATGAACGGAATCACCGGATGCGCGAGGCGCAGGACCGTTTCGAGCACACGCAACAGGGTGCGGCGGGTGGCGCGTTGCTGTTCCGGCGCGCCGCCCTGGATCTGTACCTTGGCGAGCTCGAGATACCAGTCACAGTATTCGTCCCAGACGAACTTGTACAGGGCGTTTGCCACATTGTCGAAGCGGTAGTCGGCAAAGCCTTTGGCGACTTCAGCCTCGACGCGCTGCAGGTGCGAGACGATCCAGCGGTCTGCCTGCGAGAAGTCGAGGTAGGCGCCGGGGCCGCAATTGCCCTCGCCATTCGGGCCGCACGCATCGGCGGGCTTGCCGAAGCCGCAGTCGTGGCCCTCGCAGTTCATCAGGACGAAGCGCGTGGCGTTCCACAGCTTGTTGCAGAAGTTGCGATAACCCTCGCAGCGCGCGAGGTCGAAGTTGACGTTACGGCCGAGCGTGGCCATCGACGCCATCGTGAAGCGCAGCGCGTCGGTGCCGAACGCGGGGATGCCTTCGGGGAATTCTTTGCGGGTCTTTTTCTCGATCGACGCCGCCTGCTTCGGGTTCATCAGACCGGTGGTGCGCTTGGCGACCAGGGCGTCGAGACCGATGCCGTCGACGATATCGATCGGGTCGAGCGTATTGCCTTTGCTCTTCGACATCTTCTGGCCTTCGGCGTCGCGCACGAGGCCGTGCACATAAACGGTGTCGAACGGCACCTTGCCGGTGAAATGGGTGGTCATCATGACCATCCGCGCGACCCAGAAGAAGATGATGTCGAAGCCGGTGACGAGCACCGACGACGGCAGGAAAGCCGCCAGTTCCTTTGTTTCGTTCGGCCAGCCGAGCGACGAGAACGGCACCAGCGCTGACGAGAACCACGTGTCGAGCACGTCTTCGTCGCGCTTCAGGGCGCCGGTGTAGCCCTTCGCCGCGGCCTGTGCGTGGGCTTCTTCTTCAGTCTTGGCGACGAAGATTTCACCGTTTTCGCCGTACCAGGCCGGAATCTGATGGCCCCACCAGAGTTGGCGCGAGATACACCAGTCCTGGATGTTTTCGAGCCATTGGTAGTACGTCGTGGTCCAGTTCTCCGGCACGAACTTGATCTGGCCATTGCGGACCACGTCGAGCGCAGCTTCGGCGATCGATTTGCCGGGGTTGTAGGTCCCTTCCGGCGCCGGCTTGCTCATGGCGACGAACCATTGATCGGTGAGCATCGGTTCGAGCACGACGCCGGTGCGGTCGCCGCGCGGCACCATCAGCTTGTGCGGCTTGACGGATTCGAGCAGACCGATGGCTTCCAGATCGGCGACGACCTGCTTGCGCGCTTCGAAGCGATCGAGACCGCGGTACTTTTCGGGCGCGTTGTCGTTGATCTTCGCTTCGAGCGTCAGGATTTCGATCTGCGGCAGCTTGTGGCGCTGGCCGATCTGATAGTCGTTGAAATCGTGCGCGGGGGTGACCTTGACGACACCGGTGCCGAATTCGCGGTCGACGTAGTCGTCGGCGATGATCGGGATTTCGCGATCGGACAGCGGTAGCTTGACCGTCTTGCCAATCAGGCTGGCGTAGCGTTCATCTTCTGGATGAACCATGACGGCGACGTCGCCGAGCATGGTTTCCGGCCGGGTAGTGGCGACCGTCAGATGACCGGAGCCATCGGCGAGCGGGTACTGGATGTGCCACAGATAGCCGTTTTCTTCTTCGCTGGCGACTTCGAGATCGGAGACGGCGGTCATAAGGACCGGATCCCAGTTGACGAGGCGCTTGCCGCGGTAGATCAGGCCCTGTTCATACAGACGGACGAACACGTCGCGCACGGCGGCGGACATCTTGTCGTCCATGGTGAAGTATTCGCGCGACCAGTCAATCGACGCACCCAGGCGCCGGACCTGGTTGGTAATGGTCGAACCGGACTGCTGCTTCCATTCCCAGACGCGTTCGACGAACTTTTCGCGGCCGAGGTCATGGCGCGAGACCTTCTGGGCGTCGAGTTGGCGTTCGACGACGATCTGGGTGGCGATGCCGGCGTGATCGGTGCCGGGGACCCAGAGGGTGTTTTCGCCGAGCATGCGATGGTAGCGGGTGAGGCCGTCCATGATCGTCTGGTTGAAGGCATGGCCCATGTGGAGGGTGCCAGTGACGTTCGGCGGCGGCAGCTGGATCGAGAAGTTTTTCGAGTCTTCCGCGAACGCTGGCGCGGCGTAGGCGCGTTTTTCCCATTCCGGGCCCCATTGGGCTTCGATGTTGTGGGGTTCGAAACTCTTGGCAAGCGTGGTGTCGCTCATTGTTCGTCGTCTGCTGGGATGCTGTGGAATCTTTGATTATAAGGGGTGTGCCCTGCCGGGAGGGTTGCCTGCGGCGCTTGTCGCAGGCAAAAACCAAACCCATCCCCGAACCTTATAATGACGAACGAACCGCCGCCGACCCCTGGAAAATGCCCGAACTTCTCAACAACCTAAACCCCGAACAACACGCCGCGGTAACGCTTCCCAACGAACCGGCACTGATTCTGGCCGGCGCGGGCAGCGGCAAAACCCGCGTCCTCATCACGCGCATTGCGTGGCTTATCCAGCAAGGCCTGGCATCCCCCCCAAC
>NZ_JAMFSB010000447.1 GCF_026225065.1 Paraburkholderia sp.
TTTCATGCTGATAGAGCCCAGGCGCGACGAACGCCCAGATCTGGTACAGCACGACTGGCAGCGCAATGACGAGTGCAACCATCATGGTCACCTTCATCGGCACGAAGAACGAACCCGTGACATCGGTGACGATCAGTTTGCCGTCCTTCGGCAGATTCACCATCAAGGGCCGCGCGAGCAGCCTGAAGATGTCCGGCGCCCAGTAGACGAGCCCAAGAAACACCACGATGACGGCAATGCCGGCGCGAATGATGCGATCGCGCAGTTCAACGAGGTGAGAAATGAAGGTCTCTTCGGTGCCTTCGGTTTGATTTAGCTGGGGGTCGCTCACGCCGGCCCTCGGTAGGAGATTATCGCCAGAGTCATCAGAAGAAACGGGTCGGCCGGCGCAGGCTCACCGGCGTATGACGCGCCACGCGCGCCGCGCCCGACTGTACGCGCGTGCGGCGGGTGGTGGCGCGCTTGTACCAGGTCGGCATTGCCGTCTGCTTGACACGCCAGTTCTTGCGCTTCGGCGCTGCGGCCGGCGGGCTATGCCAGGAGGTGGATACGGACGAATTGCCCGCCGCGCTTTCAAGCGAGCCGCCGGCAATGCTTGGACTTACCGACGAACCCGAACCCCACGCGTCGTTCAGCTCGGATTCGTGCTTGCGCATCGTATCGTGAACCTTGGTTTCGACGTTGCTCGCCGCGGTCTCGAACTCGGTCTTCATGCGCCGCAATTCGTCGAGTTCGATTTCACGCGTGACTTCGGCCTTAACGTCATTGATATAACGTTGCGCGCGGCCGAACAGCGCCCCCGCGGTGCGGGCGACGCGCGGCAGCCGCTCCGGCCCGAGTACGACCAGTGCGACGACGCCGATCAGCGCCATCTTGGTTAAACCGAGGTCCAGCATGGAGGGTGGTTCCCGTCAGTGCGCGGTTGGGCCGCGGCTTAGCGGTAATCGCTCGAACGCGGCGTCTTTTCTTTTGCGTCGACGTCGACCGTTTCGCGCGGCAACTCGCGCTGCTGCGGGTCTCCCGGTGTCTCCGCTTCTTTCATGCCTTCCTTGAAGCCCTTCACGGCGCCACCCAGATCGGTGCCGATATTGCGCAGCTTCTTCGTGCCGAACACCAGTGCAACGATCAGCAGAACAATCAGCCAGTGCCAAATACTAAACGAACCCATGACTTCTCTCCTTAACCCCGACGCCGCCGGCATCGCATTTGCGCGCGGCGGCCCTGTGCGCCTTACGGCCCGAATCGAGACGCGTACGCCTCATCTATACGTTGCCGCCGCTGCTTCAGATTCTCCCAGCGGCACTGCGCATGATTGTCTACGGCGAATCACGACGCCCTCATTACATTGCAGCAGAAAACGCCTTGTCCAATCGTGCGACATGATGCACCAGCCAGGGCGCCAGCGGAACCCGACCGGATGGCCAGGTTCATGGAGCAGTGGCCGCAGCGTTCAGCTCACCCCATGCGTTGCCACGGGCGCGGCCCCGCCAGGATATGCGCGTGCAGGTGGTACACCTCCTGACCGCCGCCCGGCCCGGTATTGATTACCGTGCGAAAACCGGTTTCGCCGCCCGTGTAGGCCACGCCGAGTTGCTGCGCCAGGCGCGCCACCAATATAAGCATTCTACCAAGCAGCGGTGCATCGCTTTCGGTGCAGTTCGACAGTGTTTCGATGTGCTTGCGCGGAATCACGAGCACATGCGTCTCGGCGGCGGGACGAATATCGCGAAAAGCGACGAACTCCTCGTCCTCGTGGACTTTGGTAGACGGAATCTCGCCCGCGGCGATCTTGCAGAAAAGGCAGTTTGAATCGTGGCTCATGGATGTCCTGAGGCGCAAACAGACGAGGCGGCCAGACCGACGGTCAGAACCACGCCCGCGGATTCACTAGCGGCTTGTTATCGTACAGATACAGCCAGCCCTTGATGATACGGTACAACATCCAGATCCCGACAGCCCACAGGATAGGAATTCCGATCACGACAAAAAACAGCAGGCCGCCGATCAGATAACCGAGCATGCACCACCAGAAGGTGCGCATCTGCCACTGGAAGTGCGCTTCGTATGGCGTGCCGATCACGTCGGGCCGCTTTACGTAATTGATGATGATGGCGATCAGCACCGAGATGCCGCCCGTCAACCAGTAGACCGCGTACAGCGCATACAGCACGTGCGTCAGCGTGCGGGCGCTGCGGTCGCGTTCGGATTCGAGGGCATTGCGGTACGTGGGCGGCGGATATCCGCCTTGCGACTGTTCCATGCTTGCGTCCTCCTTCCTGTTACTGGGTTGACGTTCAGTTGACACCCGGTTGCCTTTCAGTCGCCGTTCTGCTCGCGGTCGCGGCTCTTGCGCAACGCTTTCTCTTCGATACCCGACATGCCTTCGCGGCGCTCGAGTTCGGTGAGCACGTCGGCCGGGCTCAGATCGAAATGCGACAGCATCACCAGACAATGGAACCACAGGTCGGCGACTTCGCCGACCAGCGCGGTGGGCGCGCCGCCCTGGCGCACGTCCTTGGCGGCGAGCACGACCTCGGTCGCTTCTTCGCCGATCTTCTTCAGCACCGCGTCGTCGCCCTTATGGAACAGGCGCGACACATACGATACGTCCGGGTCGCCGCCCTTGCGGCTGTCGATGATGGCTGCAAGCCGCAGCAGTGTATCGTTCGTCGATTGCGAGTTTTGCGTCATTTGTAGATGTGTTCGGGGTCTTTCAGGACGGGTTCGACCGCGACCCAGTCGCCATCGTCGACCGTCCCTTCGAATTTCTGGAAAAAACACGAGTGGCGGCCGGTATGACAAGCGATGCCCGACACCTGCTCGACCTTCAGCAACACCACGTCTTCGTCGCAGTCGAGCCGCACTTCGTGCACATGTTGCACGTGACCGGACTCTTCGCCCTTGAACCACAGGCGCTGGCGCGAGCGTGAGAAATACACCGCGCGGCCGGTCTCGACCGTCTTGGCGAGCGCCTCGCGGTTCATCCACGCGAACATCAGCACGTCGTTGCTCGACGCTTCCTGGGCAATCACCGGCACGAGGCCGTTCGCGTCCCACTTCACCTTGTCGAGCCAATCTACAGCCGTAGGATTCACCACGTCACAACCTCACCGAAATACCCTGGTCGGCCATGAAGCGCTTGGCTTCGCCGACCGTGTGTTCGCCGTAGTGGAAGATGCTCGCGGCCAGCACGGCGTCCGCGTGACCGTCCTTGATGCCGTCTGCGAGATGCTGCAGCGAGCCGACGCCGCCCGAGGCAATCACAGGAATCTATACGGCGTCCGACACGGCGCGCGTGAGCGCCAAGTCGAAGCCGCTCTTGGTGCCGTCGCGGTCCATGCTGGTGAGCAGGATTTCGCCGGCGCCGAGTTCGGCCATTTTGCGCGCCCATTCGACCGCTTCCAGCCCGGTCGCCTTGCGCCCGCCATGTGTGAAGACTTCCCAGCGCGGGGGTTCGCCGTCCGCGGAGACGCGCTTGGCGTCGATCGCCACCACGATGCATTGCGAGCCGTATTTGTCGGTCGCGTCGCGCACCAGTTGCGGGTTCGCCACGGCCGACGAGTTCATGCTGATCTTGTCCGCGCCAGCGTTGAGCAAACGCCGCACGTCTTCGACCGCGCGCACGCCGCCGCCGACCGTCAGCGGAATGAACACCTGCGAGGCAACTGCTTCGATGATCGGCAGGATCAGGTCGCGCTGGTCGGAGGTGGCCGTGATGTCGAGGAAGGTGAGTTCGTCGGCGCCCTGCTCGTCGTAGCGACGGGCAATTTCGACGGGGTCGCCCGCATCGCGCAGTTCGACGAAGTTGACGCCCTTGACCACGCGACCAGCCGTGACGTCCAGACAGGGGATGATGCGTTTAGCTAGAGCCATGATCGTGCAAATTCTTGCCAATACCGCTGATGAGGCCGCTCCGAGGCGAGCGGCGCAATGCCGGCGCGCGTTGCCGCGCAGGGCCCACAAGCCCAGCGCTAGCACACGCGCGGGCCGCCGCGCTCAGGCGTCGTCCGACTCGCGCAGCTTGTCGGCGAGCGTCTGTGCCGCCGTGAAATCGAGGTCGCCCGAATAGATGGCGCGCCCGCAGATCACGCCTTCGATGCCTTCGATTTCGACTTCGCACAGCGCTTCGATGTCGGCGAGATTCGACAGCCCGCCACTTGCGATGACCGGAATCTTCACCGCGCGCGCGAGACGCACCGTCGCGTCGATGTTGATGCCCTGGAGCATGCCGTCCCGGCCGATGTCGGTATAGATGATCGACTCGCAGCCGTAGTCCTCGAACTTGCGCGCGAGATCGACGACTTCGTGACCGGTCAGCTTGCTCCAGCCGTCCGTGGCGACCTTGCCGTCTTTCGCGTCCAGGCCCACGATGATATGGCCGCCGAACGCCGTGCAGGCGTCCTGCAGGAAACCGGGATTTTTCACCGCCGCCGTGCCGATGATCACGTACGACAGACCGTCGTCCAGATAGCGCTCGATCGTGTTCAGGTCGCGGATCCCGCCGCCCAGCTGGACGGGAATCTCACCACCGACCTCTTCGATGATCGCGCGGATCGCGTCTTCGTTCTTCGGCTTACCGGCGAACGCTCCATTGAGGTCGACGAGATGCAGGCGCCGGGCACCGCGGTCGACCCAATGTCGGGCCATAGCCGCCGGTTCCTCGGAAAAAATCGTCGCCTGGTCCATGTCGCCCTGTTTAAGGCGTACACACTGACCATCTTTCAGGTCGATGGCGGGAATCAGCAGCATAGCAATCGGGTGTTGTCAGGGAAGAAGGTTTAAAGTCGGCCGGCGCCGAGCAAGCGGGGTAAGCCCGCCCGCGCACCGTTTCGCTAGTTTAGTACAACTCTTTCAGTACCCCGGTGCATGTGTATGCGGGCTTCGGGAACTCAGGTTCGGACGCGGGGCCGGCATAGGGCAAACGGCACCCAACAGAACCGGCTATTAAACGGTAGGCGCTCACGGGTTCCAGTGCACGAAGTTTCGATACACACGCAGTCCCGCTTCGGCGCTCTTCTCCGGGTGGAATTGCGTCGCGAAGATGTTGTCCCGCGCCACCGCCGACGTAAAGGGCACACCGTACACGGTCTCGCCCGAGGTGTGCGCCGCGTTGTCTGGCGCTACGTAGTAGCTGTGCACGAAGTAGAAGAAGCTGTTATCCGCGACGCCGTCCCACAGCGGGTGCGGCAACGCCTGGCGCACGCGATTCCAGCCCATCTGCGGCACCTTGAAGCGCGAGCCGTCGTCCTGCAACTGACCTTCCAGATCGAAGCGCAGCACCTTGCCAGGCAGCAGGCCGAGGCCGCGCGTATCGCCCTCGGCGCTCCAGTCGAACAACATCTGCTCGCCCACGCATACGCCCATCAGCGGCTTGTTGCGCGACGCTTCAACCACCGCCTCCTGCAGGCCCGATTCACCGAGACAGCGCATGCAGTCGGGCATTGCGCCCTGGCCGGGCAGCACGACACGGTCAGCCGCACGGATCGCTTCCGGCTGGTCGACGATCGCCACGTCCGCGTCCGGCGCGGCCTTCCTCAACGCCTGGGCGACCGAACGCAGGTTGCCCATTCCGTAATCCACAATCGCAATCGAAGTTTTCATTTCAAGTTAGACAGTAACGCCTCGCCCAACGGACGAGGTGAACGACTTGAGGATACCCGTCGCAAAGCGCACGCCCGGTCCGGTTAGTCTGCGCCTGGAAACGCCCGGCCGCCTCAGGTTTTGCGCCCGGCAAGGAGTCCCGCGCGCAGCGGCAACAGGTCTGGGATGCTTACAGGCTGCCCTTGGTCGACGGAATCTGCCCTGCCGCGCGATCATCCAGTTCCACCGCCATGCGCAGGGCTCGTCCAAACGCCTTGAACACCGTTTCCATCTGGTGATGGGCGTTCAGGCCGCGCAGGTTGTCGATATGGAGCGTCACGCCAGCGTGGTTCACAAAGCCGCGGAAGAATTCGATGGACAGATCGACGTCGAACGTACCGATGCGCGCACGCGTAAACGGCACATGGAATTCGAGGCCCGGCCGGCCGGAGAAATCGATCACGACGCGCGACAGGGCTTCGTCCAACGGCACGTAAGAATGACCGTAGCGGCGAATGCCCTTCTTGTCGCCGACGGCCTTCGCGACCGCCTGCCCCAACGTGATGCCGACGTCTTCGACCGTGTGATGGTCGTCGATATGCGTGTCGCCATGCGCCTCGATGTCGAGATCGATCAATCCATGCCGCGCGATCTGGTCGAGCATGTGATCGAGGAACGGCACACCGGTGGCGAGCTTCTGCTTGCCGGTGCCGTCCAGATTGATCTTGATACGGATCTGCGTTTCGCTAGTGTCGCGAACGACTTCCGCCTGGCGCATGGTAATTCCTCGAATCTGACTATGAAAGAAAGGGAGTTGGGGGAACGCCGAATGCCGCGCCCGCCCGGCGGTGCGCGGCGTAACGGCACGCCATTTAATGCAGCACGAGTTTCAGTGCGGCCAGCAATTGCGTGTTTTCTTCAGGGGAACCGACCGTCAGGCGTACGCAATTCGCCAGCAATGGATGCATTTTACTCACGTTTTTGATCAAAACCCGCGCAGTCAGCAGCGTGTCGAACATAACGGATGCATCAGGTACCCGCACCAGCAGGAAGTTACCCGCGCTCGGGAAGACCTCCGCGCCCGGCAACTGGGCCACGGCGTGCGCCAGTTTCGTGCGCTCCTCGCGCAGTTGACCGGCCTGGGCATCGAGCACGTCGAGGTGATCGAGCAGGAAATCAGCGGTAGCCTGGGTCAGCACATTAACGTTGTAAGGAGGCCGCACCTTGTCGAACTCGGTGAGCCAGCCCGCGCGTCCGACCAGATAGCCGAGGCGAATGCCGGCGAGGCCGAGCTTGGAAACCGTGCGCATCACGACCACGTTGTCGAACGCATCGGCGCGCGGCAGCCAGCTTTGCTGCGCGAACGGCTGATAGGCCTCGTCGATCACCACCAGGCTCTTGTCCGCAGCGGCGATGATGCGCTCCACGTCCGCGTCGTCGTACAGCGTGCCGGTCGGGTTGTTCGGATACGCCAGATAGACGATGGCCGGCTGATGCTCGGCAATGGCCACGAGCATTGCCTCAGTGTCGAGCGAGAAATCCGTCTTCAGCGGCACGCCGACGAAGTCCAGATTCGCCAGCCTGGCCGACAACTGATACATCACGAAGCCGGGCACCGGTGCGAGCACTTTCGCACCCGGCTGCGCGCAGGCCATCGAGATCATGCTGATCAGTTCATCCGAGCCATTGCCAAGCAGAACTTCGCAGTTTGCCGGCACGTCCATCACCCGCTTGATCTTGGCGAGCAGGGCCTCTGGCCGAGGCGCCGGATAGCGGTTCAGCGCGACGCGGGACAGACGCTCGCCGAGCTGGGCTGCGAGCGGCGCCGGCAAGGAGAACGGGTTCTCCATGGCGTCGAGCTTCACGAAGCCCGTGGCGTCGGGAACCGGATAGCTCGTCATTGCGAGGACGTCGCGGCGAATGATGTCTTGAGGTGTCGTCATGGATGGGCGGACCGGCCGACGTGGGGCAGGTCATGCAGGGACGGCGCAAGCGCCGCCCCGGTTGGTCAATGTTCTGCTAAAGGAGCCGGCTGAACGACACCTGACTGGGATACCCGACGCGCTCAGCCGTTCTGCTTCATCCGGTACTCGGCGCTGCGGGCATGCGCAGGCAGTCCTTCACCATACGCCAGTTCGGCCGCGATCTCACCCAGGGTCTGCGCACCTTCCGCACTGACTTCGATCACGCTCGAGCGCTTGAAGAAATCATAGACGCCGAGCGGCGACGAGAACCGTGCGGTGCGTGACGTAGGCAGCACGTGATTCGGGCCTGCGCAGTAGTCGCCGAGGCTTTCGCTCGTGTAGCGGCCGAGGAAGATCGCGCCTGCATGGCGGATCAGCTTGCCCCATTGATGCGGGTCGAGCGCGGAGATTTCGAGGTGTTCCGGCGCGATGTCGTTGGCGATCGCGCAGGCTTCTGCCATGTCGCGCACCTTGATCAGCGCGCCGCGCCCTTCCAGCGAGGCACGGATCACGTCCCGGCGCGGCATGGTTGGCAGCAGTTCATTGATCGCTTCGTGCACGCGGGCGATAAAGGTTTCGTCCGGGGACAGCAGGATGGATTGCGCGAGCTCGTCGTGCTCAGCCTGCGAGAACAGGTCCATGGCGACCCAGCGCGGATCGGTGGTGCCATCGCACAGCACCAGGATTTCCGACGGGCCGGCGATCATGTCGATGCCGACCGTGCCGAACACGCGGCGCTTGGCCGAGGCGACATAGGCGTTGCCCGGGCCGCAGATCTTGTCGACTGCAGGCACGGTGGCGGTGCCGTAAGCGAGCGCGCCGACAGCCTGGGCGCCGCCAATGGTGAGCACGCGATCAACCCC
Organism: Paraburkholderia sp.; assembly: GCF_026225065.1. Taxonomy (GTDB): domain Bacteria; phylum Pseudomonadota; class Gammaproteobacteria; order Burkholderiales; family Burkholderiaceae; genus Paraburkholderia. Next base: position 8,408 of record NZ_JAMFSB010000447.1, read on the forward strand.
GCCCAACAAGGCAGCCGCCAGCACCAGCGGATTCTTCACCCCGTCCGGAGTCGGCACCACCATAACGATTTCGCGCACACCGGCCACCCGTGCGGGAATCGAGTTCATCAACACCGACGACGGATACGCCGCCTTGCCGCCTGGCACGTAGATACCAGCGCGATCCAGCGGAGTGACCTTCTGGCCCAGCAGGGTTCCGTCCGGCTCTGTGTATTGCCAGCTATGGCTGCCGCATTCGATCTTCTGCTTCTCGTGATACCCCCGCACGCGTCCGGCGGCGGCTTCAAGCGCGGCACGGCGGCGCGGGTCGAGTCCTTCCAGCGCGGCTTCGAGTTCCGACATCGGCAATTCGAGCTCGGCCACGCTCGACGCCTTGAGACGGTCGAAGCGGTTGGTGTATTCGAGCACCGCTGCGTCGCCGCGAGCCTTCACGTCGGCCAGAATCTGTACGACCGATTGCTCGATCGCTTCATCCTCGCTCGCCTCGAACGCGAGCACCGCGTGCAGCGCCTTCCGGAAATCGGGAGCGCTGGAATCGAGTTTGCGAATCTTGATAGACATGCTGGTATCCGTTTCGGTAAAGCGCGCCTGAGGACCTTTAACGAGCGTCAGGCAGTATCACGCATCGACAGGCGCCGTCAGGCCGCCGCATTGGCTTGCCGCGACGCGCGTTCGAACGCGTCGAGGAACGGCCGCAGCGCATCGCGCTTAAGCTTGAGCGCCGCCTGGTTCACGACGAGGCGCGACGAAATCGGCATGATCTCTTCCACCTCGACAAGATTGTTGGCCCGCAAAGTGCCGCCCGAGCTGACCAGGTCGACGATCGCATCGGCAAGACCCACCAGCGGCGCGAGTTCCATCGAACCGTACAGCTTGATCAGGTCGACGTGCACACCCTTCGCAGCGAAATGCTGACGAGCGGTTTCCACGTATTTGGTGGCCACCCGCAGACGCGCACCCTGGCGCACCGCGTTCTCGTAATCGAAGCCCGCCGCCACGGCGACCGACATCCGGCAACGCGCGATGTCGAGGTCGATCGGCTGATACAGGCCGCTGCCGCCATGCTCGAGCAGCACGTCCTTGCCCGCCACGCCGAAGTCGGCCGCGCCGTATTCGACGTAGGTGGGAACGTCTGTGGCGCGCACGATGATCACGCGCAGATTGGCGTCGGTGGTCGGCATAATCAGCTTGCGCGAGGTTTCCGGATCTTCGGCGACCTGCACACCGGCCGCTGCAAGCAGCGGCAACGTCTCTTCGAAGATACGCCCTTTCGACAGCGCGAGCGTCAACGGCGCGCTCACGGCCGGGGACGAAGAAGTTTGCGGTGCCGAGCTCATGCCTGGCTCCCTGCAATGCGGCGCACTCTCGCGCCGACCGCCGTCAGCTTCGATTCCATCCGGTCGTAGCCGCGATCGAGGTGATAGATACGGTCGATCAGCGTCTCACCGTCGGCACACAGGCCGGCGATCACGAGGCTCGCCGAAGCGCGCAGGTCGGTGGCCATCACCTTGGCGCCCGACAGTTTGTCGACGCCGTTCACGAGTGCCGTGTTGCCGTCGATCGTGATGCTGGCGCCGAGGCGGTTCAGCTCCTGCACGTGCATGAAGCGGTTTTCGAAGATCGTTTCGACCACTTGAGCAGTGCCGCTGGCAATCGTATTGAGTGCCATGAACTGCGCCTGCATGTCGGTCGGGAAGGCCGGGTACTCGGAGGTACGCACGCCCACCGCGAGCGGGCGCTGGTCCATGCGCACGCGCATCCAGTCGTCGCCTTCTTCAATCGTCACACCGGCTTCGCGCAGCTTTTCCGTTACGGCTTCGAGGATTAGCGGACGCACATGGCGCAGGATCACGTCGCCACCGGCCGCGGCCACCGCGCACAGGAACGTGCCGGCTTCGATACGGTCCGGAATCACCGTGTGTTTCGCGCCGTGCAGCTTGTCGACGCCCTGGATCACCAGACGGTCCGTGCCGATGCCGTCGATCTTCGCGCCCATCTCAACCAGCAGATGCGCGAGATCGCCCACTTCCGGCTCACGCGCGGCGTTCTCGATCACGGTCTCGCCTTCAGCCAGCACCGCTGCCATCAGCAGATTCTCGGTGCCAGTGACGGTGATCATGTCGGTCACGATGCGCGCGCCCTTCAGACGCTTCGCGCGAGCTTCGATAAAGCCGTGCTCGATCGTGATCTCCGCGCCCATCGCCTGCAGACCCTTGATGTGCTGGTCGACCGGCCGCGCGCCGATGGCGCAGCCGCCCGGGAGCGACACCTTCGCCTCGCCGAAGCGCGCGAGCAGCGGCCCGAGCACGAGGATCGAGGCGCGCATGGTCTTCACCAGCTCATACGGCGCAACGAGATTGTCCACCTTCGACGCGTCGAGCGACACGCGCCCCGCGCCCGCTTCGCTGCGCACACCCATCTGGTTGAGCAGCTTGAGCGTGGTGCGCACGTCCTGCAGGTCGGGCACGTTTTCGAGATGAACCGGCTCCGCGCTCAGCAGGCCGGCGCACAGGATCGGCAGGGCAGCGTTCTTCGCCCCCGAGACCACGATCTCACCGGCCAGCCGCTGGCCGCCTTCAATGACGAGTTTGTCCATACCTGTCGTTTCCTGATCTTCCCGGCTTGCTACCGGGGCTGCTTTGCTTGCTGCGGCGGCGCCGCTACCGGCCTCACGCCTGTCTTGTGTAATTCGCACTAACGTTCCAGATTACGCGTTTTGCCATTCGGCGGGCGTCAGCGTCTTCATGCTGAGCGCGTGGATTTCTTCACGCATGCGGTCGCCGAGCGCCGCATACACGAGTTGATGGCGTTGGATCAGCCGCTTGCCTTCGAAGCTGGGAGACACGATGGTCGCAAAGAAATGCTGACCGTCGCCTTCCACTTCGAGATGCTCGCAGGCGAGTCCAACCGCGATGTATTGCTTGACCTGTTCGGGAGTCGGCAACATGGGGAATACTCCTCGTCAGTGGCGCAGCTTGAAGCCGGAGGCGAGCATGCGCATCGCCACCACGGCCAGCACCACAAAGAAACCGGCGACGATGGCCAGGCTCACGAGCGGATCGATATCCGAAACCCCGAAGAAACCGTAGCGAAAGCCGTCGATCATGTAGAAAAAGGGATTAAGCCGCGACACTTCACGCCACAGCGGCGGCAGCGTGTGCGTCGAGTAGAACACGCCCGACAGGAACGTGAGCGGCATGATCAGAAAA
>NZ_JAMFSB010000064.1 GCF_026225065.1 Paraburkholderia sp.
GTTCGCATTGGGATTTCCGACCGCTTGAGTAAATTGTTTTATCGGCAGATATTTTGTTTAGACACGCGGTGCGAGCTCGCCGTTAGTCGTCTCACGGCTGCTGCTTGCTGACGTGTTACCTCTTTACGGGGTCCTGCCTCAGGCTAATGGCGCAACCGGCCGCTTGCGCGATGACTTTGCTGTCCGAATGACGAAAGGCATTCTAGAGCTATACGGGCGCACTGAATATTCGCGCCGCGGCAAATCACTGTGTTGAATGTGGCAACGATCGGGATGGAGTTGTCTCTAGAATCCGTTCGCATATTCGTCAGAGCATTGATCTGGTTGCGCGAGCAAGCATCAGACCCGCGGCGGCCCGACTGGACCACCTTGGGAATGAGCACTGCTGTTTCTATTTGGCGATTTTTTTGCAGTCTAGCCGAGCCGTGAGAATCGTGCATTTTCAGCGCGCATTAATCCCGCGCGCATACGCGACGCCATGCGTTAAGGAATCTGAATTTTTCGTCGCTTCAATTCGCCGAAGCTGCCCGCGCCTGGCCGAGCTTGATCGCAGGAACCAGCATCACCGAGAGCACGGAAAACACCGAGATCACCAGAATGGACGTGAAGGTCAGATGCAGCGATTGATGGAGTGCGAGCCGCACGGCGGCGCCACTTGCAGTATCGCCCGGCGCCGTATCGAGAATCTGCCGGAGTTGGTCCGCGGTCACGGCGGCGATCGTGGATGAATGAGCGAGCCCGTAATTCAGCACCGCGCCGAACATGGCCGCGCCGAGCGTGCTGCCGAGATTGCGCGAGAACAGATTCGACGCGGTCGCACTGCCGCGTTCCGACGGCTCGACGATTTCCTGGATCAGGATCAGCGAGCTGACGCTGACAATCCCCATACCGAAGCCGATCACCAGCGAGCCGATCCCGGCGAGCACCGGACTGCTTTCCGGCGTCAGCGTCGCGAAGAACACACCCCCGAGCGGCAAAAACACGCTGCCGCCGATCAGCGTGCGCCGCAAGCCGAGCCGATGAAACGAGCGGGCGGCCAGCGTCGCGCCGCTCGGCCAGCCCAGCATGATCATCGTCAAGGCGAGGCCGGCGACTACCGGCGAGCGGCCCAGCACACCCTGCACATACATGGGCAAAAAACTGGTCAGGCCCATCAGCGCCATGCCCGACAGCACGGTGGCGACATTGCAGGCGGCGATGGGCCGGTGACCCCACAAGGCAAATGAAATCATCGGGTCGGCGGCGCGGCGCTCCTGCCACACGAACAGCACCCCGCAGACGATGAATAAAGCGAATTCGAATGCCACCAGCGCGTCGCTGGAGCTGCCCACGTCGGTGAGGCCCATCATCAGCGCGCCGATCGAGACGGTGAAGAGGGTGGCGCCGGCGAAGTCGATGGACGGGCGCCCGTGCCTTTCATGTTCATGCAGGAACGCGATGAAGCCGGCGGCGGAGGCGAGTCCGATGGGAATGTTGATCCAGAAGATCCACGCCCACGACAGGTCGCGGATCAGCAGGCCACCGGCCATCGGACCGATCACAGCGGCGATGGCCCAGACGCTCGCGAGGTAGCCCTGGATCTTGCCGCGTTCGCGTGCGGGGTACAGATCGCCGACGATTGTCAGCGTGACCGGCTGGATCGCTCCGGCGCCGACGCCTTGTATCAGGCGAAACACGATCATCGCCGGCATCGACCACGCGAAGCCCGCGAGTACCGAGCCCACCAGAAAGATGACGATGCCGATCAGGACGATGGGCTTGCGGCCGTAAAGATCCGCGAGTTTGCCGAACACGACCGTCATCGCGGTCTGCGCGAGCAGGAATGACGAGAAGACCCAGCTGTAGAGATGCAGGCCGCCGAGTTGCGTGACGATCTGCGGCATGGCGGTGGAGACGATGGTGGCTTCGATGGCGACCATCGCCATGGAGGCCATCACCGCAGCGATGACCAGGGACCGTACTGTCTTGGGGTGCTGTGACATGCCGTCTTTATAGATGAAGGGGGATCGCGCGGCTTCTGGAGGCCGCTCGAACGCGCCGGCGGTTTGCAGGTGGTGTCAGCTTTCTGGAAGGTGCGAGCCTGAGCGCTTTGACACCCACCATGACGTGACACTACCCAGCGTTCGCTTAAGCGCGAGTACGGATGTTACCGCTACATCGGCGCTGCTGCTTGCGGCGTGCCACGGCTGCGGGTTGCACGGGGGGGGGGGGTGACGGTGGCATGGGTGACGCAAAAGCGGATGGCGAGCGGAGGCAAAGCGGAGGCGAAAGCCGGTGCAATAAGATGGTGCGACGCACCACAACGTTGCACCAACTCAATTCATGCTGCGCCGGAAATGCGCGCAGCTGATCGTGAGAGCGCAGACAGTGGCCGCGAAGAAAACCCTGCCTTCAGACGGAAATTCACTGGCCCAAGTCCTCGGCTGGCGTGCCGCTCAGCCTTATTCAGCGGCGCTTCACCAGGATCTCTCAAGCATCGGCCGCGACGGCCGACCGCTTCGCATCAGCTGCGCGGCTGCCGCCATGGCATATCTATTGCATTGCAACGCACCGGGGCCAACGGCGGCCTCAACGTATTGCACTCTTGAGGGGCGGCTCGTCTAAAGCAGCCCACAGGGACAACGGCGTCCCGAGTACCCAGAAGCCACCGAGATATCGGAGCGCGCTGGGCACTCGGGACGCTTTTTTTTTTGCGCTCCATTTTTTGCCGCGAATTCCGCAGGGTTAATCACGCTCACGATGAAACAGCAGCCCAATTCAAGCATCGACGCAGTCTCCGGACAGGTCATTGGCGAACTGATCAATCTGTCAGGCCGTCAGCGGATGCTGTCGCAGCGCATCGTGCTGCACGCGTTGCTCGCATCGCTCGGCGACAGTGCGGCACTCGCCGTGGTGAAGGAGTGCCTCGCCACTTTCGCGCAAGCGCACGCCGCGCTGGCGCACGGCAACGACCGCCTGCCAGGGGTGTTTTCCGATGCGCTGCGCGAAGTCTATTTCGGCAACCGCAAGGCGGATGCGCGCATTCAGCAATTCGTCGCGCTCGTTGAACGTGCAGTGTCGGGCATCGAAGCGGGCCATGACGATCAGCAGTCGTTGATCGATGCGCTGGTGACCCAGGCCACACCGCTACTCGAACTGCTGCAGGAGATCACGCTCGCGTACCAGCACGAAATGCGCGGCATCGAGGCGGCCGCCACCAGGCGGCAGGCCGGCATCGCTGAGCGTCTCAGCAACATTTCGATGCAGGCCAATATCGTCGCGCTTAACGCACGCATTTCGGCTGCCCGCGCCGGCAAATACGGCCGCGAATTCGCGGTGATCACGACCGTGCTCGCCGACATCATCAAGGAGATGGACGAACTGATTCAAAGCGTCGTCGATACGGGCGGCGCGAGCGGCAGCGCACCGAGTCGAGTCGCTTCATCTCAAGGTTGGCACGCCGGTGCCGACCGCGCTCTTCAATAGCCTTTACCCTGCGAGAGAGACCCGTGAAACATCTATTGGATTCGCTAAAAAGCGGCAACTGGCGCGCATTGTTAGCGTGCTTTCTGTATTTCGACACCGGGTTTACCGTGTGGGTGATGTTTGGCCCGCTGGCGCCGTTCATCCACAAGGACATTGCGATGTCGCCCGCGGAACTGGGCTTCCTCGTCGCGGTGCCAGTGTTGGGCGCGGCCATTCTGCGGGTGACGCTTGGCAATCTGTACCAGGCTTACGATGGCCGCCGTATCGCCTTGCTTGGCGTGGCGCTCTCCGCCATACCGTCAGTTATCCTACTGTTGTCGCCGACGCCACCGTCCTACGCGATGTTGCTGGTGCTCGGCGTATTCCTCGGCGTGGGCGGCGCAAGTTTTGCCGTGGCCTTGCCGATGGCAGGCAGCAATTATCCGCCGAAGGTGCAAGGCCTCGTGCTCGGACTCGCCGCCGCCGGCAATATCGGCGCGGTGCTCGACGGCTTCATGTTCCCCAGTCTCGCGGATCACTTCGGCTGGGCCAAAGCGGCCGGCGCAGCGCTGCCGTTGCTGGCTCTCGCGGCGGTTGCACTGTTCTTCTGGGCGACGGACCTCGGCGTCAAATCGGGTAGTGCGCCTCGCGCTTTCCGCAGTTTTTGCATCACGCTGGGCGGCCTGATCGCACTCGTGCTGGCCGTGCATGCGGGTTTCTTCGGCGGTGGCAAAACGGGAGTATTGCTGCTGCCCGTGCTGGGCGCGCTGCTTGCCATCGCGGTGTTGCCCAAGCACTACCGCAGCGTGCTGGCTGAAGGCGACACATGGGTCGTGATGCTCGTCTATAGCATCACGTTCGGCGGCTTCGTCGGCATGTCGTCTTACGTGACGACGCTGCTGGTCTCGCTCTATCAGTTGCCCAAGCTCGAAGCGGGTCTCTTCATGTCCTTGCTCGCGTTTACCGGTGCACTGGTGCGTCCGATCGGCGGCCTGATCGCCGACCGTATCTCGGGAGTTCGAGCACTCGTGTTGCTGCTTGCCGGCATTTCGCTGTGTGACTTCGCGTTCGCCGCATGGATGCCGCCGCTCGAGGCCGGCATCGCGTTGCTGGTGGTCACCTATCTGTGCTTCGGCCTCGGCAACGGCGCCACTTTCCAGCTCGTGCCGCAACGCTGGAAGGGCAAGACCGGCCTGATGTCGGGGATCATCGGCGCGGCCGGTGGGATCGGCGGCTTCTATCTGCCGGTCATCATGGGCATGGCCAAGGAAAGCACCGGCAGTTATCAGATGGGCTTCGCAACCTTTGGCGTGATCTCGGCGCTCGCCTTCGCGCTGGTCGCGCTGCATCGCGCGCGTTGGCTCAAGTGGGCTCTGCCGGCCGAGGGCCTGGTGGTGGCCAATCCGCTTTCGACACCGGCGGGTGTGCGTGCCGATAGCGGTGCGTGAGCGAGCAGGAAGCGAGACCTGTAGACGGATCCCCGAATTCAGTTGCTAAACGGGCTGGATGATCTGCGGGATGCCTTTTTATTTGCCGGACGAAAATCATGTCGCGAACCGAGCTGGAAACTGACGAAGCCCCTGTCATGAACGTTGTCGTTGTCGGCCACGGAATGGTGGGGCACAAGCTCCTCGAATCTCTGGTGGATGACGCGCGCTGCGCGTTGCACATCACCGTACTGTGTGAAGAGCCGCGTCCCGCTTACGACCGTGTGCACCTGTCCGAGTTCTTCTCCGGCAAGTCCGCCGAAGACCTGTCGCTCGTCAAGCCCGGCTTCTTCGAGCGCGAGAACGTGCTGCTCAAGCTCAATGCCAAGGCGGTAGCGGTCGATCGCGTGGCACGCACCGTGACCGTTTCGACCGGAGAAACCCTGTCGTACGACAAACTGGTGCTCGCCACCGGTTCGACGCCTTTCGTACCGCCGATCACAGGTAACGATCGCGAGGACTGCTTCGTCTATCGGACCATCGAAGATCTCGAGGCCATGCAGGCCTGCGGCGCACGGGCCAGGACCGGCGTGGTGGTGGGCGGCGGCCTGCTTGGGCTCGAATGCGCCAAGGCGCTGCACGATATGGGGCTGGCGGCGCATGTCGTCGAGTTCGCGCCGCGCCTGATGGCGGTGCAGGTGGATGACGGCGGCGGCCGGGTTCTGCGCAGCAAGATCGAGGAACTGGGCGTGCAGGTTCTCACCGGCAAGCAGACGCTCGAGATTGTCGACGGCGAAGCGGGCACGCACCGCATGCAGTTTGCCGACGGCACGCATCTCGACACCGACATGATCGTATTCTCCGCGGGCATCCGTCCGCGCGACGAGATTGCGCGCGCTTGTGGCCTTGAACTGGGCCCGCGCGGCGGCATTGCGATCGACGACACCTGCCGGACCAGCGACCCCGACATCTTCGCGATCGGCGAATGCGCCGCGTGGAACGGCATGGTGTACGGCCTGGTCGCACCGGGTTACGAAATGGCGCGCATCGCAGCGCGGCAACTGCTCGGCGACGAGGCCGGCTTTGCAGGCGCGGACATGAGCACCAAGCTCAAGCTGATGGGCGTGGACGTGGCGAGCATTGGCGACGCGCATGGCAAGACGCCCGGCAGCCGCTCGTACCAGTTTAGCGACGAGCGCAAGCAGGTCTACAAGAAGCTGGTGGTGTCCGAGTGCGGCAAGCAACTGCTCGGCGCGGTGATGGTGGGCGACGCGGCCGAATACGGCACGTTGCTGCAGATGATGCTGAACCGCATCGAGCTACCTGAAGCACCGGAATTCCTGATTCTGCCCGCAAGCGACGGCAACGCGAAGCCAGGGCTCGGTGTCGACGCGTTGCCCGAAGGCGCGCAGATCTGCTCGTGCAACAACGTCTCCAAGGGCGAAATCTGCGCCGCAGTGTGTGCCGGTGCGACCAGCATTGGCGCTCTAAAGACAGCGACCTGCGCCGGCACGTCCTGCGGCGGTTGCGTGCCGCTCGTCACGCAGGTGATGAAGGCCGAAATGAAGAAGCAGGGCATGGCTGTCAACAACCACGTGTGCGAGCACTTTCCGTACTCGCGCCAGGAACTGCATCACATCGTGCGCGTCGAGCGTATCAAAAGCTTCGACGCCCTGCTCGAAAAGCACGGCCACGGTTTGGGCTGCGATATCTGCAAACCCGTCGCCGCCAGCATTCTCGCCTCGTGCTGGAACGAGTTCGTGCTGAAGAAGGAACACGCGAGCCTGCAAGACTCGAACGATTATTACCTCGCCAATATCCAGCGCGACGGCACCTATTCGGTGGTGCCGCGCATGCCCGGCGGCGAGGTCACGCCGGAGGGGCTGATCGCCGTCGGTCAGGTGGCCAAGAAATATGGCCTCTATACAAAGATCACCGGCGGCCAGCGCGTCGACCTGTTCGGCGCCCGCGTCGACCAGTTGCCGCTGATCTGGGAAGAACTGATCTCGGCCGGATTTGAATCAGGTCACGCATACGGCAAGTCGTTGCGCACGGTGAAGTCGTGTGTGGGCTCGACGTGGTGCCGCTACGGCGTTGGCGACTCGGTCGGACTCGCGATTGCGATGGAAAACCGCTACAAGGGGCTGCGCTCCCCGCACAAGCTCAAGTTTGGGGTTTCAGGCTGCACCCGTGAATGTGCGGAAGCGCAAGGCAAGGACGTCGGCATCATCGCCACCGAGAAGGGGTGGAATCTCTATGTGTGCGGCAACGGCGGCATGAAGCCGCGCCACGCGGAACTGCTGGCCGCGGATCTCGATCGCGAGACGCTCACGCGCTACATCGACCGCTTTCTGATGTTCTACGTTCGCACGGCTGACCGTCTGCAGCGTACCAGCGTCTGGCGCGACAACCTCGAGGGGGGCCTCGACTATCTGATCGACGTCGTCGTGCACGACAAGCTGGGTCTCGCCGCGGAACTGGAAGCGGACATGCAGAACGTGATCGATACCTACGAATGCGAGTGGAAAAAGGCGGTGACCGATCCCGAGACGCGCAAGCGTTTCCGTCATTTCGTCAACAGCGACAAGCTCGACGAGAACGTGACCTTTGTCGAGGAGCGCGGCCAGATTCGTCCTGCGACACCCGCAGAACGTGAGACCGTCAAGCAGTTTCCGGTTCCTGTGGTTGTTGAAACCGTTTGAATCCAGCGTCATGCATCTCGAGGAGTCCTTGATGAACAACGATCGAAATACGCCTGACTGGGTGCCGGTTTGCGCGCTCGACGACATCGTGCCCAATACCGGCGTCTGCGCGCTGGTGGCGGGCAGGCAGGTGGCTGTGTTTAACGTCGCGCGCGGCGAGGGCGGAGTGTATGCCATCGACAACTACGATCCCTGTTCGCAGGCGGCGGTACTTTCGCGCGGTCTGATCGGCAACCTCGGTGAGCGCATCGTGGTGGCCTCGCCGATCTACAAGCAGCACTTCGACCTGCGCACCGGCGAGTGTCTCGAAGCGCCCGAGCATTCGGTGAGCGCATTCGCCGCGCAGGTCCGGGACGGCCGCGTATGGGTAGCGGTCTAACGGGACCGGGGTCGATCACGCAATGAGCAGCGCAAGCGTCAAGACAGTGTGCCCCTACTGCGGCGTCGGCTGCGGGATGGTGCTGCAGGTCGAAGATGGCCAGGTCGTCAAGATAGCCGGTGACAAGGAACATCCCGCCAATTTTGGCCGGCTCTGCACCAAGGGGTCGTCGGCCCATGTCGCGCTGCGCAAGTCCGGACGCCTCGAAAACGCCTTTGAACGACGCGACCGCGACAGCGACCCGATTCCGCTGCCGGTCGACCAGGTGATTGCCGACACCGGCCGCCGTTTGCGTGAAATCCTCGACACGCATGGCTCCGACGCGCTGTCCTTCTACGTGTCAGGCCAGATGTCGATCGAAGCGCAGTATCTTGCCAACAAGCTCGCGAAGGGCTTTGTCGGCACCAACAATA
>NZ_JAMFSB010000448.1 GCF_026225065.1 Paraburkholderia sp.
TCGCGGTATTTCAGGTAGGCTATCGCAACCGTTTTCATCATCCGAATCCGGGTGTCTTCGAACGCTATCTGGGACGGCATATCGAACTCACACGCAGCGACGTCGACGGCGCGGTGCAAATCATGGCGGCGGGCGTCCGTGCGCAGGGCACCCTGGCGGCGGGCAACCCAGCACAGGGCAACCTGGCGCAGGACACGCCACCACCGCCCGCCACGCTCACGCTGGAACGGTATCGCACCGCGCATCACCGGTACTGGATGGATCGATGAAGGACGCTCGCGCCATACCCGGCGGGACGCCTCGCGCAACATAATCAGGAACGGAGACAGCAGCACTTGAAAAACATCATTCACTTCTCGCACGCCAACGGTTTTCCGGCGTCGACCTACCGGACCATCTTTGCCGAGCTCGCCGATGACTACGACGTCCGCTTTATCGAGCGCATCGGCCACGACACCCGCTTTCCTGTGACGCAGGACTGGCCGCATCTGGTGGAGCAGTTGCTGGACGACATCAGCCGGTCATACGAGCAACCGGTCTGGCTGGTCGGTCATTCGCTCGGCGGCTATCTGTCGCTAATGGCGGCGTTGAAGAAGCCGCAGTGGGTGAGGGGCGTCGTGATGCTCGATTCCCCGGTGATTGCGGGCTGGCGCAGCAGCATGCTGCGCGTGTCGCAATGGACCGGGCTCGACGAACGCCTCTCGCCTGCCGCCGCGACCCGCGCGCGCCGCACGCAGTGGGCGAGCCGCGATGAAGCGTGGCGCCACTTTCACTCGAAGCCCGCCTTCGCGCGCTGGGACGAGAGGATGCTGTCCGACTATATCGACTTCGGCATTCCACAAGCCTCGGCTGACGGCAGTCGCGCGCTCGCCTTCGACCGGCGCACCGAATACAGAATCTACAAGACCTTGCCGCATACGCTGGGCTCCCGGCTGGCGCGTGGCGCGCCAGTGCCGGTCGGTTTCATCGCCGGGACGCATTCGAAGGAAATCCGCCAGGCCGGGCTGGAGGCCACGCGCCGTGCGACCGGAGGCCACCTTGAATGGATCGACGGCAGTCACCTGTATCCGATGGAAAAACCGATCGAAACCGCGCGGGCCGTGCAGCGGATGCTGCGCGAACTGGAACGGCCCACCTGATTCGCGGCGCAGACCACGGAGGGTGCGGCGCGCGTCGCGTGGTTCCGTTTGGCCACTCCTCCAGGTGCGCTTAACTTCGATTAACAATTGAACCTGCACAACGAACAGCGCAAGCGTTAACATGCAGGCATGTATGTATGACACGTCCGCAGTCTGGGCAGCAGGGCAGTTGCAGGAAAGAGGACAGCAGCAAGGCAACAAGGTAGCAACCGCTTGACAACAACAACGTCGCTACGGCAACTTCACGCAGTAGCAACAGGCGGCGCAGAAAACGGTGCAGGATCGGCGCGGATGCCGCGCATTTTGCTGGGTTGAGACCCTGCTTTACGGTATAATCCGTTTTTCCCGCGAGCATCCAGCGATGACCAAATATGTTTTCGTCACCGGCGGCGTAGTTTCTTCCCTCGGCAAGGGTATTGCCGCCGCTTCCCTCGCCGCGATCCTCGAATCGCGCGGTCTGAAAGTCACCCTCCTCAAACTCGATCCCTACATCAATGTCGACCCCGGCACGATGAGTCCGTTTCAACACGGCGAAGTGTTCGTGACGGAAGACGGAGCGGAGACCGACCTCGACCTCGGCCACTACGAGCGCTTCATCAGTACGAAGATGCGCAAGGCCAACAACTTCACCACGGGCCAGATTTACGAGTCGGTCATCCGCAAGGAGCGACGCGGCGACTATCTGGGCAAAACCGTGCAGGTGATCCCGCACATCACGAACGAAATCCAGGCCTTCGTCGAACGCGGCGCAGCATCTGCGACGTGCGGTGAGCCGGATGTCGCGATCGTCGAAGTCGGCGGCACGGTGGGCGATATCGAATCGCTGCCGTTCCTCGAAGCCGCTCGTCAGATGAGCCTGCGTCTGGGCCGCAACAGCGCGTGCTTCGTGCACCTGACGCTGGTGCCCTGGGTCGCGACCGCTGGCGAACTGAAAACCAAGCCTACCCAGCATAGCGTGCAGAAACTGCGCGAAATCGGTATCTCGCCGCACGTGCTGCTGTGCCGTGCCGACCGTCCGATCCCGGACGACGAGCGCGCGAAGATCTCGATGTTCTCCAATGTGCCGGAAGACGCGGTGATCTCGGTGTGGGACGCGGATAGCATCTACAAGATTCCGCAGATGCTGCACGACCAGGGCATGGACGCGATCGTCTGCGAAGAACTCAGACTCACGCCTAAGCCCGCTGACCTCTCCCTGTGGGCGGCAATGGTCGGCAAGCTCGAACATCCACAGCACCAGGTCACGATCGGCATGGTCGGCAAGTATGTCGACCTGACGGAGTCGTACAAGTCGTTGATCGAAGCGCTGCGCCATGCGTCGATTCATACGTCGACCAAGGTCAACATCGAATACATCGACTCGGAAGAGATCGAAACCCACGGCGTCGAGAGCCTCAAGCATCTCGACGCGGTGCTGGTGCCGGGTGGCTTCGGCCGGCGCGGGACCGAAGGCAAGATTGCGGCCATTCGTTATGCGCGTGAAGCGAAAGTGCCTTACCTCGGCATCTGTCTCGGCATGCAACTCGCGGTGATCGAATTCGCTCGCGACGTGGTCGGCCTGAAGGATGCGAACAGCACCGAGTTCGATCCGGGCACGCCGAGCCGCGTGGTCGCGTTGATCACCGAGTGGTACGACCGTGACGGTCGCGTGGAAAAGCGCACCGAAGAGTCGGACCTCGGCGGCACGATGCGTCTCGGTTCGCAGCGTTGCCCGATCAAGCCCGGCACGATGGCCGAAGAGATCTATGGCAAGGACGTGAACGAGCGTCACCGTCACCGTTATGAAGTCAATAACCGTTTCGTGCCCCAGCTCGAAGCCGGCGGCCTTATCATCAGCGCCCGTACCCCGAGCGAAGATCTGCCGGAAATGATGGAATTGCCGCGTGACATGCACCCGTGGTTCGTCGGCGTGCAGTTTCACCCGGAATTCACGTCCACACCGCGTGACGGTCATCCGTTGTTCAAGTCGTTCGTCGAAGCGGCGCTGGCGCATCAGCAGCACCTGCAGCCGGTCGTCGAGGAGAAAGCATGAAACTAGGCGATTTCGAAATCGGCCTGAACAAGCCGTTTTTCCTGATCGCGGGCACCTGTGTCGTCGAATCCGAACAGATGACGATCGACGTCGCCGGCAAGCTCAAGGAAATTTGCGCGAAGCTGAAGATCCCGTTCATTTACAAATCGTCGTACGACAAGGCCAATCGAAGCAGCGGCAAGACGTTCCGCGGTCTGGGCATGGATGAAGGCTTGCGCATCCTGTCGGAAGTGAAGCGTCAGCTTGGTGTGCCGGTGTTGACCGACGTGCATGCGGAACACGAGATCGAGCAGGTGGCGTCAGTCGTCGACGTGCTGCAGACGCCGGCGTTCCTGTGCCGTCAGACCGATTTCATTCATGCGTGTGCTCGTTCGGGCAAACCGGTCAACATCAAGAAGGGCCAGTTTCTCGCTCCGCACGACATGAAGAACGTGATCGACAAGGCGCGCGACGCCGCGCGTGAAGCAGGTTTGTCGGAAGACCGGTTTATGGCTTGCGAGCGTGGTGTGTCGTTCGGCTATAACAACCTGGTCTCGGACATGCGCTCGATCGCGATCATGCGCGAAACCGGCGCACCGGTCGTGTTCGACGCTACCCACTCGGTGCAGTTGCCGGGCGGGCAGGGCACCAGCTCGGGCGGTCAGCGCGAATTCGTGCCTGTGCTCGCGCGTGCCGCCGTAGCGACCGGTGTGGCTGGGCTCTTCATGGAGACTCATCCGAAGCCTGCGGAAGCAAAGTCCGACGGTCCGAACGCTGTGCCGCTGCATCGTATGGCCGACCTGCTCGAGACGTTGGTGACGCTCGATCAGGTCGTGAAGCGTACGCCGTTCCTCGAAAGCGATTTCAACTGATGCTGACCCGTGCATTGTGTCGACCCGCTAGCCGGCGCAGTGCGTCTGAATCTGCTTTGAACCCCGATCTGAACCCAATGGTCGCCCAAAGTGTCTGGTTAGAGGCTGTGCCTTGTACGCCGGACGCCGTTTCACCGTAAGAATCCAACGTCATTTCTTGAGGAAACCATGAGTGCTATCGTAGATATCATCGGTCGAGAGATTCTCGATTCGCGAGGCAACCCCACCGTCGAATGCGACGTGCTGCTCGAGTCGGGCACGATGGGCCGCGCTGCGGTGCCGTCGGGTGCATCGACGGGCTCGCGCGAAGCGATCGAACTGCGCGACGGTGAAACCGGCCGTTACGGCGGCAAGGGCGTGCTGAAGGCTGTCGAGCACATCAACACCGAAATCTCCGAGGCGATCATGGGCCTCGACGCTTCCGAGCAAGCTTTCCTCGACAAGACCCTGCTCGAACTCGACGGCACCGAGAACAAGTCGCGTCTCGGCGCGAACGCCATGCTGGCTGTTTCCATGGCGGTGGCCAAGGCTGCCGCTGAAGAAGCCGGCCTGCCGCTGTACCGCTACTTCGGCGGCTCGGGCGCAATGCAACTGCCGGTGCCGATGATGAACATCGTCAACGGCGGCGCGCATGCCAACAACAGCCTGGACATCCAGGAATTCATGATTGTGCCGGTCAGCCAGCCGACCTTCCGCGAAGCGCTGCGCTGCGGCGCCGAGGTGTTCCACGCGCTGAAGAAGATTCTGAGCGACCGCGGCATGAGCACGGCCGTGGGCGACGAAGGCGGCTTCGCGCCGAACTTCGGCAGCAACGACGAATGCCTGTCGACTATTCTGCAAGCCATCGAGAAAGCCGGCTATCGCGCGGGTGAAGACGTGCTGCTGGCGCTCGACTGCGCTGCGAGCGAGTTCTACCACGACGGCAA
>NZ_JAMFSB010000449.1 GCF_026225065.1 Paraburkholderia sp.
ATCAACAACGTGTTTCATCGCCTGGCACACGGCGATGTGCCGTCGCGCGTGGTGCTCGAGTTCGCGAGCCGTTGACCGTAGAGGCGCCGAGCGCGCAAGGGAGAGCTAACGTGGCTGCCGTACCCGATCCTCAGTCCAGCCCCGGACCTGCCAGTCTGGAATCCGGGTCCGTCGACGCTGTGCTGTTGCGCGCGGGGCATGATCCCCATGCGCTGGTCCAGATTCTTCGCGAGGCGCAAGCACGGCACACGTGGCTGTCACGCGATCTGCTTGGCTATATCGCCGGCGCGCTTGGCCTGACACTCGCACATGTGGAAGGCGTCGCAACGTTCTATCGCTTTTTCCATACGAGCCCTGCCGGCGAGTACCGCGTGCTGTTCAGCGACAACATCACCGACCGCATGCAGGGTAACGCGGCCTTGCTGGATGATCTCTGCCGGCGCCTTGGCGTCGAGCGCGGGCAGATGCGCGAGGATGGCCGGGTCAGCGTCGATTTCTGTTCCTGCACGGGTCTCTGCGATCAGGGGCCGTCCCTGCTGATCAATCATCATCAGGTGGTCACGCGGCTCGACGCCGGGCGTATCGCGCAGCTTGCAGAGCTGATTGAATCGCGCGTGCCGGCAGCTCAATGGCCAGCGCACTGGTCCCGGGTAGACGATCACGTTCGTCGTGCCGATGTCCTGCTTGGCACGACGCTGATACCGGGTTCCGCGATTGCGGCCGCGCTGGCACGCGGCGTTCCCGCGCTGTTCGGCGAGATGAACCGCTCGAATCTGCGCGGGCGTGGCGGCGCCGGCTTTGTCACCGCCATGAAATGGCAGCTCTGCCGCGACGCCAAAGGCTCTGAACATTACATCGTATGCAACGCGGACGAAGGCGAACCGGGCACGTTCAAGGACCGCGTATTGCTGACCCGTCACCCCGACCTGGTGTTCGAAGGGATGACGATCGGTGCGCTGGCGATCGGCGCGCGGCGCGGGATGCTGTATTTGCGCGGCGAATACCGCTACCTGCTCGAGTCGCTACTGGACGTGCTGCAGCGCCGCCGCGTTGCGCACTTGCTGGGGGATTCAATTCTGGGCCATGCAGGTTTCGATTTCGACATCGATATCCACGTCGGCGCCGGTGCCTATGTGTGCGGCGAGGAGTCGTCGCTGATCGAATCGCTGGAGGGCAAGCGCGGCACGCCGCGCATCCGCCCGCCGTTTCCGGCGGAACACGGCTATCTGGACCAGCCGACCGTGGTGGATAACGTCGAGACCCTGTGCGCTGCCACGCACGTCGCGTTGCAGGGCGGCGCGTGGTGGGCGGCCATTGGCACGCCGAAATCCACCGGCACCAGCCTGCATTCAGTCTCGGGCGACTGCGAGCGGCCGGGCATCTATGAATATCCGCTGGGCACCAGCGTGGACCGTATCCTCGAAGATTGCGGCGCGCGCGATACCCAGGCGGTACAGGTCGGCGGGCCGTCTGGGAAGTGCCTTTCGGCCATCGAGTTCGGCCACCGGATTGCGTTCGAAGACGTGCCCTCGGCGGGGGCCTTCATGGTATTCGACCGCTCGCGCGACATGTTCGAGGTGGCGCGCAACTATGCCGGCTTCTTCGCCGAAGAAAGCTGCGGGTTCTGCACGCCATGCCGGGTCGGCACCGCGCTGGTGGTGAAGAGCATGGACAAGCTCGCCGCAGGCCGGGGCTCGCGTCATGACGTGGACCTGCTGTCGGACATCGACAGCCTGATGCACGGCACCACTCATTGCGGGCTCGGCGGCTCAGCCTGTAATGCGTTGCACGACACGATTGTGAAGTTCCGGCCCGCCTATGAGCGGCGTCTGAAGTCGCTGGAATTCGAGCCTGCATTCGATCTCGTCGCCGAGATCGAGGCGGCACGCCGTGTAACCGGGCGGGACGACGACACGGCCACGCAACGGGAGAGCGGAGCATGAGCACACCTGTCAACGCGGGCAGTACCAACGGTACCAGCCACGCTTTCTCGCTCGACGGAGAGGACGTCCCGTTCGAGCCTGGCGACACCATCCTGCAGGCCGCACGGCGAGCCGGTCGTCATATTCCCCACCTGTGCTGGCATCCGGACTTTCATCCGCAGGGTTCGTGCCGGGTGTGCACCGTGAAAGTCAAGGGCCGCCCTGGCTCGGCCTGCACGATGCACGCCGCTGATGGGCAAAAAGTCGAAAGCAACACCGACGAACTGAACGCTGAGCGAAAGATGCTGTTGCAGATGCTATTCGTCGAGGGCAATCACTTTTGCCCGTCGTGCGAAAAAAGCGGCAACTGCCTGCTGCAAGCGACGGCCTACGAGATGAACATGGAGGGCGTGCTGTTCGACGAGTTCTATCCGCGCCGGCCGATCGACGCGAGCCACGCCGACGTCATGATCGACTTCAACCGCTGCATTCTGTGCGAGTTATGCGTACGGGCGAGTCACGATATCGACGGCAAGGATGTTTTCGCTATCGCGGGGCACGGCATCGGCACACACCTGGTGGTCAACAGCGTCAGCGGCAAGCTCGTCGACACCGATATGGAATTGACCGACCGGGCCGCGAGCATTTGCCCGGTTGGCGCGATTCTGCCGAAGCGGCGCGGCTTCGTGATCCCGATTGGCGAGCGCCGCTACGACCCGCAGACGGCCGCCGATCCCGACACGCAGGAGGCGTCATGAGCACAGCCACGAGCGCGCAGACGAGCACCGCGACGGACGTCGATGCCGCCCATCGGCCTCGCAAGCTGAAGGTGGCGACGGTCTCGCTTGCAGGTTGCTTCGGCTGCCATACATCGTTCCTCGATATCGACGAGCGCCTGCTGGAACTGGTGCAACACATCGAGTTCGACCGCTCGCCGCTCACCGACATCAAGGAAGTCGGGCAGTGCGACATCGGTTTGATCGAAGGCGGTGTCTGCAATTCCGAAAACGTGGAGGTGCTGCTTGCGTTTCGCGCGCACTGCAAGACACTGGTGGCCATGGGCGCCTGTGCGATCAACGGCGGCCTGCCGGCCGAGCGCAACCGCTTCGCGCTGGCGGACGTGCTCAACGAAGTCTATCGCGATCGCGCGGGCCTTCGCGATGGCAGCGCGATTCCCAGTGATCCGGAATTGCCAGTCTTGCTCCAGCAGGTGCGTCCGATTCATGCGGTGGTGCATGTCGACTACTTTTTGCCAGGTTGCCCGCCGTCGGCGGATGCGTTCTGGAGCTTCCTGAACGACCTGATGGCCGGGCGCACGCCGCATCTCGGACACGCCCTGATGCACTACGACTGACAAAGGGAGAGCACCGCACCATGAGCTTCGACCTCGAAACGGCCGCCAATCCGAAAGGATTGCGGCGTGTGGCCATCGACCCGGTATCGCGCGTAGAAGGTCACGGCAAGGTGACGATCCTGCTGGACGAACAGGATCGCGTGCAGCAGGTGCGCCTGCATATCGTCGAGTTCCGCGGCTTCGAGAAGTTCATCGAAGGGCGGCCGTACTGGGAGGTCCCGGTGATGGTGCAGCGTCTGTGCGGCATCTGCCCGGTGTCGCACCAGTTGGCGGCGTCCAAGGCGATGGATCAGGTGGTTGGGGCACGGCCCGTCACGCGCAGCGCGGAGAAAATCCGCCGGCTGATGCACTACGGTCAGGTCATGCAGTCGCATGCGCTGCACTTCTTCTATCTTGCCTCGCCCGATCTTCTGTTCGGCTTCGATTCGGAGGTTGACCTGCGCAATATCGTCGGGGTGGCGCAGGCGCACCCCGACATCGCCAAAAAGGGCATCCTGTTGCGCAAATTCGGCCAGGAGCTGATCCGCGCCACC
This sequence comes from Paraburkholderia sp., assembly GCF_026225065.1. GTDB lineage: Bacteria > Pseudomonadota > Gammaproteobacteria > Burkholderiales > Burkholderiaceae > Paraburkholderia. The sequence goes on from NZ_JAMFSB010000449.1 coordinate 3,810, forward strand.
TCGGGTAAGCGTATCCACGGCACGGGTTCCGTGCCGGGTGGCATGAACCGGCATGTCAGCCAGGCGGATCGCGACATGCTGTACCGGGATGTCGATCAGATGATCGCCTGGGCGGCCGATGCCGTGGATATCACCAAACAGCTTCACGCGCAAAATCCGGCCCTCTACGACAGCTTCGGCAGCTTCCGTTCGAACATGCTGTCGCTGGTGCGCGCGGACGGCGCCATGGATCTCTACGACGGCGTACTGCGCGCCCGCGACGCCGACGGTGCGATCATCTTCGACGGTGCGAGCGACCAGGACTATATGAGCCTGATCGAGGAAGAAACGCGCCCTTGGACCTACATGAAGTTTCCGCATCTGCGCAGCCTCGGACGTGAGACCGGCTGGTATCGCGTCGGACCGCTGGCCCGCGTGCAGAACTGCGACTTCATCCCCAGTCCGCTGGCTGAAGCGCAGCGCAAGGAGTTCATCGACTGGGGCAAGGGCTCGCTGGTCCATGCGACGCTTGCCTACCACTGGGCGCGCATGATCGAGGTCTTGCACACGGCCGAGGTCATCAAGAGTCTGCTAGACGACCCCGATATCCTTCAGGGTGACTTGATGGCGAGCGGCGAGCGCCGCGCAGGCGGGGTGGGCATCATCGAAGCCCCGCGCGGCACGCTGATTCACGACTATCGCGTGAATGCCGACGATCTCGTCACGCAATGCAACCTGATCGTCTCCACGACGCACAACAACCAGGCCATGAACGAGGCCGTGCGCTCGGTGGCACGCGAATACCTGGATGGCAAGACGTTGACCGAGGGGCTGCTCAACCGCGTCGAGGTTGCGATCCGCGCCTTCGATCCGTGTCTGTCCTGCGCCACGCATGCGTTGGGACGGATGCCGCTTGACGTCTTGCTGCTGGGACCTGGCGGCGAACCGCTCGACCACTTGACGAAGTCGCACGATGGCGAGTTGATGCGCCATTCGCCAGCAAGCACGGGAGCAATGGCATGAGCGCACCGCTGCTGGTGTTCGGGTGGGGAAATCTGAGCCGTGGAGACGATGCGCTCGGTCCGTTGTTCGTACAGCAACTGCGGCTGCTGGCAGGAGCCGATGCCGGCAACCGGGTGGATTTCCTGGAGGACTACCAACTACAGGTCGAGCACGCACTCGACCTGGCTTCTCGCGAGCGCGTGCTGTTCGTGGATGCCAGCGTTAATTGCGCGATGCCTTTCGAGGTCACCACGCCGCGTCCATCGCGCGATACCAGCTTTACGACACACGCAATCTCGCCGCAAGCAGTGATGCACGTGTATCGGGACCTGTACCACGCCGAACCGCCGCCGTGCACGCTGCTGGCGATACGCGGCACGCATTTCGAATTAGGGGCGCCCCCCGGTTCCCTCGCACTCGATCATCTGGCACGGGCGTTGGCATGGGGGCAGGCCTGGCTGGAAGGGCTTGCGGCGCCGCCTCTCACTTTGTCCGAGGCTGCTCATGCATGAACTCAGCCTCGCGGGCGGCATCGTGAGCATGATTGAAGCAGCCGCCGCGCGCGAACACTTCCGGCGGGTTGCGCAACTGCGTCTGGAGATTGGCGCACTCGCCGGCGTCGAGCCCCAGGCCTTGCGTTTCGCGCTGACCGCCATGATGCCCGGCACTTGCCTCGCGGGCGGGGAGATCACGATCGACGAGATTCCCGGTATCGCCTCGTGCCTGCACTGCGGCGCCAGCGTAGAGATCGCAAGCCACACCGAAGCGTGCTCGCAGTGCGGCCAGTTCATGCTGAAGGCCACGGCGGGAACAGACCTGCGTGTAGTCGACATCCTTGTGTTCGACGATTGAAATTTTTCAGGAGAGATCCATGTGTGTCATCTGTGGTTGTGAAAGCGGGGCTGGCCCCGAACATACTCATACCGATGATGAGGCGGCCGGCGCTTCGCACGTCGCGCTGACGTCGGCCAATGGGGACCTGCATTACGGCACCGGCGCTGCGCGTTTGTCGGTGCCCGGCATGAGCCAGGCGCGGGCGATCCGCATTGAAGCCGACGTGCTGGATGAAAACAGACGTCACGCTAACCGCAATCGGGCGCATTTCGCCTCGCACCGTGTGACGGCGCTGAATCTGGTATCCAGCCCGGGTTCAGGCAAGACAACATTGCTTTGCGCCAGCATCGAAGCCCTAAGGGTACGTCGGCCAGGCCTTGCCGTCGCCGTGATCGAGGGCGACCAGCAGACCAGCGTCGATGCCGAGCGGATTCGCGCCACCGGTGCGCCGGCCGTTCAGGTCAACACGGGACGCGGATGTCATCTGGACGCGCAAATGGTCGGCGAAGCGTTTGCGCACCTCGATCTTCACGCGGCAGCGCATCACGGTCACGACGCCGGGGCGATGCTGTTCATAGAAAACGTCGGCAATCTGGTCTGCCCCGCGCTATGGGATCTGGGCGAGGCCGCCAAGGTCGTGGTTCTGTCGGTGACCGAGGGCGACGACAAGCCGCTCAAGTATCCAGACATGTTCGCCGCCGCGACGCTGATGGTCATCAACAAGATCGATCTGTTGCCCTACGTTAGCTTCGATGTGACCCGATGCATCGAGTATGCGCGGCAGGTCAATCCCACCATCGATGTGATTCGCGTCTCGGCTACGCGCGGCGACGGCATGGACGACTGGCTGAACTGGTTGCTGCCGCCACGCGCCGATGAGCATCTCCGACCCCAGAAGCAGTCCTTCCAGCGGCGCACTGGGCTGCAACAGGTCATGTGATGGAAATGCCTCTCTGCCTGCACGCCGTTCGCGATGACGACCCGCCGGTAAGCCAGCGGGGCGGCGAGGCGATTCGTGTGCGCGGCCTCGTGCAGGGCGTTGGCTTCCGGCCCGCTGTCTGGCGTCTCGCGCACGATTGCGGCGTGAGCGGCACGGTCTGCAACGACACCGAAGGCGTGCTGATTCATGCGTGGGCGGATATGCCGGCGCTTGACCGCTTCGTCGCGGGCTTGCATGGCCGCTGTCCGCCGCTTGGGCGGATCGACTCGGTGGAGCGGCGTGCGGTTTCCGATACGTCGCCATCGCCCGGCGTATTCAGGATCGTTGCGAGCGGTGGTGGTCTTGCCCATACGGGCGTGGCTCCCGACGCGGTGACTTGCCGGGCCTGTCTTGACGAGACGCTTGATCCATCGGGTCGCCGCTATCGCTATCCGTTCACAAACTGCACGCATTGCGGACCGCGCCTGTCGATTGTCGGCGCGATCCCCTACGATCGTTGCGCTACGACGATGGCTGCATTCCCGCTGTGCGCCGCCTGTCGCCGGGAATATGACGATCCCGCAGACCGGCGCTTTCATGCGCAAGCGGTGGCCTGTCCGGTGTGCGGGCCACGGGTATGGATCGAGCGGGCCGATGGCTCGGGGGAACGAGGCGATCCGCTTGAGACCGCGTGTCGTTATCTCCGGCTCGGCGGCATCGTGGCGATCAAGGGGCTGGGTGGTTTTCAGCTTGCGTGCATGGCGACTGCGCAGGCGACGGTGACGAAATTGCGCGTGCTGAAGCGCCGTGCGCGCAAACCGTTCGCGTTGCTGGCGCGAAACATGACGATGATCGAACGGTATTGCGTCGTGAGCAATGCAGACGCGGCGCTGCTGCAGAGCGCCGCGGGGCCTATCGTCATCATGCCGGCGATCGGGCAGCTAACGGGCGGCGAGCTTTCCGGCGTGGCGTCGGGCACCGCGACGTTAGGCTTCATGCTGCCGTCGACACCGTTGCATCATCTGATCATGCGTGCGCTCGACGTCCCACTTGTGCTCACTAGCGGCAACGTCGCGGACGAACCGCAATGCACCGCGAACGACGATGCTCGCGTCCGGCTCGCGGGTATCGCCGATGCATTTCTGATGCACGATCGCGACGTTGCCTCACGCATTGACGATTCAGTGGCGAGAGTGCTGCACGGCGTGCCGCGCCTGCTGCGCCGCTCGCGTGGCTACGCGCCTGCGCCGCTGCGACTGCCGCATGATTTCGCCGCCGCGCCACCGGTGCTTGCGATGGGCGCGCAACAGAAAAACGCATTCTGCCTTCTGCGCGAAGGCGAAGCGATCCTCTCGCATCACATCGGCGAGCTTGAAAACGGCGAGACCTATCGCGATTACAAGGCGTCGCTCGATCGATATGAAAAGCTGTTCGGGCACGACGCACGCATTGTCGCGGTCGATCTGCACCCCGAGTATCTGTCGCGCAAACTTGGAATAGACATCGCGCGGCAACGGAGTCTGCCGCTTGCCGAGATCCAGCATCATCATGCACATTTCGCCGCCTGTCTCGCGGAAAACGATATCGGCCTCGCTTCGAATGTTCTCGGCGTCGTCCTCGACGGCCTTGGTATGGGCGCTGGGCATGACCTCTGGGGCGGCGAATTCCTGCTGGGTGGATATGTCGACTGCGCGCGCGTGGCCAGCTTGATGCCGGTGGCGTTGCCGGGCGGCGCGCGCGCTGTCCTCGAGCCGTGGCGCAATACCTATGCCCATTTACACGCCAGCCTGGGGTGGGCATGGGTCTCGCAGCGATACGCCAGGCTCGAGCTCGTCCGCTTTCTTGCCGGCAGGCCGCTAGCGCTGCTTGAACAGATGATCGAACGCGGAGTGAACAGTCCGGTCGCGAGTTCGGCTGGACGTCTGTTCGACGCGGTGGCCGCGGCAAGCGGCGTATGCCGCGAGCGGGTGGAGTATGAAGGGCAGGCCGCAATCGAATTCGAGGCGCTGATCGACCGGCGAACACTAAATGATGAAGATGATGCACTGGCTTATCAGTTTCGCATTCGTGAAACATCGGACGCAGGAGACCCGCTTCTGATCGACGCGAAGCCGATGTGGATTGCGCTGCTCGACGACCTGATGCGCGCGACGCCGGCGCCGGTGATCGCCGCGCGCTTTCATAAAGGGTTCGCGGTCGCGATCGTGCAGATGGTCGAGCGTGTGTTTGAGTCGAGGCCGCGTGGATCGGAGCTTTCAGTGCGCACGGTCGCGCTGTCCGGGGGCGTCATGCAGAACGCAGTGCTTTTCGAACAGCTCTCGCAGCGGCTTGCCGCATGCGGCGTGGTGGTTCTGGCTCATCGCATGGTGCCCGCGAATGATGGCGGCATTGCGCTGGGGCAGGCCGCGATTGCCGCCGCGCGTGCGCTTGCAGGCATAGAGCAAAGGAACCCGTCATGTGCCTAGGCATTCCCGGACAGATCATCGCCATCCACGATGCGGTCAATAACCTGGCGCTGGTCGAGGTAAGTGGGGTACGGCGGTTGATCAACATCGCGTTCATTGTCGACGAAGAGCTGCCGCCGGCTGCGTGTGTCGGTGACTGGGTCCTTGTCCATGTCGGTTTCGCCATGAGCCGTCTCGACGAGGCAGAGGCGATGCACACACTCGCGTTGCTGCGCGAACTCGGTGAAATGGATGAGGCGGGAGAATTGGACGAGTTGGACGATCTGCGGAGCGCGACAGATACTTTCAGCGCGACAGGAAGCACACCATGAAATACGTCGACGAATTCCGCGATCCGGACAGAGCCCGTGCGCTGACGCTCGAGATTCATCGGCTAGTCGAACGGATCGACCGCACACGCGGCGGTCTGGAGCGGCCGTTGCAGATCATGGAGGTGTGCGGTGGTCACACGCATTCTATTTTTCGCTACGGGATTCACCAGATGCTGCCGCCGGAGGTCGAGTTCGTGCATGGTCCCGGTTGCCCCGTCTGCGTGCTGCCGATGGGACGCGTCGATGACTGTGTGGCGCTCGCTGAGCGGCCCGAAGTGATCTTCACGACCTTCGGCGACGCCATGCGCGTACCAGGCTCCCGCACGAGTTTGCTTAAGGCCAAGGCCGACGGCGCTGACGTGCGGATGGTTTATTCTCCACTCGACGCGCTGGAGATTGCGCGTGCGAACCCGCATCGCGAAGTGATCTTCTTTGGGCTCGGCTTTGAAACCACGATGCCGAGCACGGCAATGACGGTGCTTCAGGCGCATGCGGGGCATATCGAAAATTTTTCGCTGTTTTGCAACCACATTACCATCATTCCAACGCTCAAGGCCATTCTCGATTCGCCGGACCTGCGCCTCGACGGATTTCTCGGCCCGGGACACGTCAGCATGGTGATCGGAACCCGTGTGTATCGCTTCATTGCGGAGCAGTACCGGCGACCGATCACCGTCGCCGGATTCGAGCCGCTCGATGTGTTGCATTCGGTTTTCATGGTGTTGCGCCAGATTGCAGAGGGCCGCTGCGAAGTGGAAAACCAGTATGCCCGCATCGTGCCCGAGGATGGCAATGCGCAGGCGCTGTCGGCGATCCAGCAAGTATTCGAGCCGCGCGAGTTCTTTGAATGGCGCGGGCTTGGATCGATTGAACACTCCGGTGTGCGGATTCGCGATACGTTTGCCGCGTTCGACGCCGAGCGTAAGTTTCCTGTAGCCAACCTGCAGTTTTCCGATCCGCAGGCGTGCCAGTGCGGAGAGGTCCTGAAAGGTCTCATTAAACCGCATCAGTGCAAGGTGTTTGGCACTGCGTGTACACCAGACCGGCCACTTGGCGCCTTGATGGTTTCGAGCGAAGGCGCGTGCGCGGCGCACTATCGCTACGCACGCATCGATACCTCGGCGCTGACCGGACGCGCCGTTGTTCGGACTGGATCCGCTCCGGCGGCGCTGCGAGTGCAAGCATGAATGACAGGATCAACAAACTGCGGGACGTGACGATCAATCTCGGGCACGGTGGTGGCGGCCGGGCGATGCGCGATCTGATCGAAGACGTATTCGTCGCTACATTCGACAATCCTGCACTCGCGGCGCTGGAGGACCAGGCGGTGTTTCCGCTTGCCGAACTTGCGCGACACGGAGACCGCCTTGCATTTACCACCGATAGTTATGTCGTCGATCCGCTGTTCTTTCCCGGGGGCGACATCGGCGCGCTGGCGGTATCGGGCACGGTCAATGATCTCGCGATGTCGGGTGCAAAGCCGCTCTTCCTTTCATGTGGGATGGTGATAGAAGAGGGGCTTGCTGTCGATACACTGCGTCGCGTCGCGGCCAGTATGCAGCGGGTGGCGATCGAGGCGGGCGTATCGATTGTGACCGGCGACACCAAGGTGGTCGAGCGTGGCAGCGCGGACAAGCTGTTCATCAACACGGCCGGGATCGGCATCGTACCGGCGGGAGTGAATATTTCCGCCCGCCGCGCCCAGGTGGGGGACGCCGTAATCGTGAACGGCTTTCTTGGGGACCACGGCGTGGCGATCCTGATTGCGAGGCAGCAACTCGCCTTGCAGGCCGACGTTGCCAGCGACTGCGGGCCGCTGGGCTCGCTGGTAGCGACGATGCTCGGCGCGTGCGACGACATTCATTGCATGCGGGACGCGACGCGCGGCGGTATGGCGACTGTGTTGAACGAATTCGCGATTTCGTCGGACGTTGCGATCCATATACAGGAGACCGCGATACCGGTACGGGAAGAGGTCAGGGGCGCATGTGAACTTCTCGGGCTCGATCCGCTCTATCTGGCCAACGAGGGCAAACTGATTGCGCTCGTACCCGCGCGCTGCGCACAGCGGCTACTTGCAGCAATGCGCCGCCATCCGGCTGGAACACACGCGGCCATCATCGGCGAGGTGGTCGCGCAGCCCGCAGGGATTGTGATCCTGCAAACGGAGTTCGGCGGTCAGCGGATTGTAGACATGCTGGTCGGCGAACAGCTGCCGCGCATCTGCTAGCGCGGTCATCATTGCGATGTCCGGCGGGGCAGCAGCGATTTACCTGGAAGAGAACCACTAGGAGAAGAAATGATTACCTTTTATGAGTTCGACGACCAACAGTCTCAATCCGAGGCCCTCGCGAAGGCGGTGGGCGGCGCTTTACATGCGTCGCTCGGCGCACAGGTGGTCACGCCGGCGGACGGAGCGCGCCATGCAACGCTCGCAGTGTCTGGTGGAACCAGTCCGCGTCCATTTCTGCAAACATTGTCCACTCAACCGTTCGACTGGGCGCGCATTGACGTGACGCTGGTCGACGACCGCTGGGTTCCCGAAACGGATAGCGACAGCAACTCGCGTTTTGCGCACGAGACGCTGTTGCAGAATGCCGCGCAAGCCGCTGCGTTCTGGCCGCTAGTCGACACCAGCCAATCACTCGACGCGCATGTCGCCGCACTGAACGCCGACCCGGCTCGCAAGCTACCGGACGTCGCCGTCCTGGGCATGGGGGAAGACGGCCACACCGCGTCGATCTTCGCGGATTCACCTGAATGGGACGGCGCGATCACCACGAATGCACGCTTCATTGCCGTGCACCCGGGCAGCGCGCAGCATGCCCGGGTGAGCATGTCGTTATCTGCACTGAAACAGGTTGGCCATCTGTTTTTGCTGATTGCCGGTTCTCGCAAGCGCGATGTGCTGAACGCGGCGGCCGCTACACTCCAAAGAAATGCCATCTCGCAGTTGGCCAATGCCAAGGACGTGAAATTGGACGTCTACTGGTCTGCAGACTAGTCTGGGCCGGTCTCGCAACAGGTGTCGGCTTCGGCTGCAGAAGCGGAACGCCGGCGGAGTGGATTGGCTAGCTGTTCATGGGACGAAATGCAATCGGAGCCACAGCAAGGGTTTGACAGCCTTATCGGGGCAGTTCATGCGCCGCCGCGGCTACCTCGGTCTGACCAGGGTTGGCCGCGTCCGCGACCGTGGCTTGCGCTTGCCGGCCCGGCACCAGCAGCACCGGAAGGCTTGCGCTGCGCACGACGCGTTCGGCCACGCTGCCTAGAAACAGACGCTTGAAACCCCGGCGCCCGTGCGTGCCGAGCACCAGCAGATCTGCATTGAATTCGTTAGCCGAGATCCGGATGCGCTCCGAAATGTCCTCGCCGACTGGCGCTACGTCGACAATTCGTGGCACACCGGCCACGCTCTCGTGCTTCATCCGCGCCAGTGCATCGGCCAACAGCCGCTTGCCTTCCTCAACGAAGGCATCGCGCAGGTTCGTCGGGTCGTAGCCGAACGCGTCGTACGCCATCAACGGGTTGTCGACGACGTAGAGCGGCTGCAACTGTGCATCGCTATCGCGTGCGAGTTGCAGCGCGGTATCGAACGCATGTTCAGACGTCTCGCTGCCGTCAATCGCTACCAGAATGCGTTTATACATATCGGCCTCGAAGAATTCGTTTGGACGGTGAGCGCCGTCCCAGGATGGGAATGTAGGACATAGAGCAATGCGGGGCCTGAAATCAGCGGCTTGAGCACAACCCCCATCGCTAAACCGAGCTGACGCCGAACACTCCGGACGCCAAATCGCACTCGAACTCGGCGTGCCACGCTGTGCCTTGACCAGCGGCATAAACAACAGACTTGTCATTACTGCGTCGAGTCACCATGACTTGTCGGCGAATCGGGCCCGCACTATTGGCCGCCCGATACTGATCCTCGTCACGGATGTCGAAATCGATGATATCGAAGCCATGACTGGCAAAAATTGACTCCGCGTCAGCTTTTTCGTCTTCACTGAACTCATGAAACTGATGCGTGGCCATGTGCGCCGTCCGGTTATAAGATGAGCGGGTCGTTTACTACGCGATCGTAATGTCGTTCACCACCGCGGTCGCCCCTGGCGTGGACCACGCGGTCATCGCAGCAAGCTCGCGATCATGCGGCGTCCGGGCAGTGCCGGTCAGCCGCACCGTTCCACCGTGCGCGGTCGCCGTGATGTTCTGTGGGTCGGACCAGGAGCGATAAAGGGCGTGCATGAGGTTTCCGCGCACCTGCAAAACATCGACTCCAGCTTTGATCGCAATCTGATTTGATACGCCGACCACCCCTAGCAGTCTGCGTACGTCCTGGACGGCTGCCTCTCTCTGAAAATTCCAGTCTACCTCTCCGCTCAGGGTGATCCAGCCGGTTTCGACCTTAACCTTGACTGCAGCCCTTGGCACGGCGACGTCCCACTCGAGTCGATTGAGAACTGCTGCAGCGATATCGCTATCGCTGCGCTTCGCGTCGAAACCGAGTCGAACCTCGATTTCTTCGGCTACCGCCTCGACGCCCTTCACGCGGGCGGCGGCAGCTTCGGCTGCGTGTTTCTCCGCGTAGCTCTCGACGTGACCGGTTAGCGTAACGATGCCTGAGATCGCGGTCACTCCAATATGAGCAGCCGTCACACTCGGCTCCCACGCAAGTTCCGCAAGAACTGCCTGTTGCAGCTTGGTGTCGTCATAGATGACTGCCATGATGCCTCCGGGAAAATTGATGAGTGGACGATGAACTGAGAGCGTTAAGCGCATTCAGAGCGTGAAGAGGTCACCCTCCGCGCATACTCCGCGCGAGCGTTCGTTGACTCTGAAGAAGTCGCCGTGTCAATCTTCACTATGGTAGGGCGGTTAATGTTAGCGCGACAGAGTCGGAAACTACTCAGATATCTCCGCTCTGAGGAACAGGGGCCCACTGACGTGAATCGGGTGCTTCCGACTCATATGCAATGGACCGCTGCGAATCGGTTTTTCTTAAGCAAGCCTTGAACTGGATGGCTTGAGTGTTTTCCGAAGCTGTTGTGTCAGGCCTATGTCAGGTACTGTGCGTTTAGATGCGACTCGATTCGTCGAGTCAAACAGACGTAGCCACTCCCGGTTGACTGTGACAGCCCGCCATCATTTTGGACAGATGCCACGCATGACAGGTCGCCCAGTTCACGCCCCGCGCCGGCCCCTCACGCCACGCTTTCCGCCGGCATTTTTGACGTCGACGGCGTGCTGCTCGCGTTTCCTCACGAACGTGCCTGATATCGACATGGGCAGCAGCCAGGCTCCGGAGCCAGTCTCATGAGCGACACTACCCTGGCCGCACCCGCTTCGGCACCCAATGAGACGGCCGCCGGCAACGCACCGGCACCGGGCGGCCTGAGTTCCGGCGAAGCGCGCGCGCGACTCGCCAAGTCGGGCCCGAATGCCATGCCTGACACGTCGGTGCACCCCTTGCGCACGGCGATCGGGAAATTCTGGTCTCCCGTGCCGTGGATGCTCGAAGCTGCGATCGTTCTCCAGTTGGTGCTCGGCAAATACGTCGAGGCTGGCATCATCGCCGGGCTGCTGGTGTTCAATGCCGTGCTCGGGCTGTTTCAGGAGAGCCGTGCTCAAGCCACGCTCGCGGCGCTGAAATCACGACTCGCACTGAACGCCTCTGTCTGCCGGGACGGTAAGTGGTCCACCATTGCCGCCGCTGACCTTGTACCCGGTGATGTCGTCAAACTGTCGCTTGGGGGCATCGTGGCGGCGGACATGCGTCTGCTGTCGGGCAACACGCTGCTCGATCATTCGATGCTCACCGGCGAATCGGTGCCGATCGAAGCCACGGTCGGTACGCAGACTTTTGCCGGCGCGCTGGTGCGCCGCGGCGCGGCAGAGGCGGTAGTGACAGCTACGGGCACCAACACACGTTTCGGCCGCACTGCCGAGCTGGTGCGCACCGCGCACGTGGTGAGTTCGCAGCAGAAGGCTGTACTGCTGGTCGTGCGCAATCTCGCCATATTCAGTGGCGTTGTCATTGTGCTGCTGATCGGCGGTGCGTTGTATTTACGGATTCCGTTTGCCGACATCGTCCCGCTGGTGCTCACTGCCGTGCTGGCATCGATCCCGGTTGCGCTGCCCGCCACGTTCACGCTGTCGGCCGCACTCGGTGCGCGCGCGTTGGCTGCGCGCGGCGTCCTGTCGACACGACTGACGGCCGTGGACGAAGCCGGCACCATGGATGTGCTGTGTGCCGACAAGACCGGCACGCTGACGCGCAATGCACTGACGGTCACGATGGTCTGGCCGAGCCCGGGTTTCGACAAAGGGCATGTACTCTCACTGGCGGCGCTTGCCAGCGCGGAAGGTAGCCAGGACCCGGTCGATAGCTCAATCTGGGCGGTTGCCTCAGGCGACATCAAGGCAACCGCACTGAAGCTGACCGACTTCACGCCGTTCGATCCCGCTAAAAAAATGTCCGAAGCGAGCGCCACCGACTCGAGCGGCGCCACGCTAAAAATCCTGAAGGGCGCATTCGCGGTTATCGCGGCGCTCTCAGAGCCGATGCCGGCAGCCGCAGCGCAGGCCAGCGAACTGGAAGGAAAGGGCTTTCGGGTGTTGGCGGTGGCGACCGGAGCGCCGTCTGCATTGAAGATTGCCGGGCTCATCGCGCTAAGCGACCCACCGCGCGACGACTCTGCCTCGCTTGTGACCGAATTGCATGGTCTTGGCGTGCAAGTCATGATGGTGACGGGCGACGCGCCGGCCACAGCAGCCATCGTCGCGCATGCGGTGGGGCTCGATGGTGCGACGTGTCCCCCAGGCGCCATTCCGGCTGACGTCCGGCCTGACGCCTATGCGGTGTTCGCGGGCGTGTTGCCTGAAGACAAATATAACCTCGTCAAGGCGTTTCAGCATGGCGGCCACATTGTCGGAATGTGCGGCGACGGTGCGAACGATGCACCGGCGTTGCGTCAGGCGCAGATCGGCATTGCTGTATCAACGGCAACCGACGTCGCGAAATCGGCTGCCGGGATGGTGCTCACTGAGCCTGGACTCGCGGGTATTGTCGCGGCCGTAAGGGAAGGGCGCGTCACGTTCCAGCGCATTCAGACCTATACGCTCAATTCGATTCTTAAGAAAATCGTCACTTCGATGCTGCTGGTGACCGGTCTGGTGATCACCGGACAGGCCGTGCTAACCCCGCTCCTGATGGTGATCTTGATGATCGCGGGCGACTTTCTCGCGATGTCGTTGACCACCGATAACGTCGATCCGTCGCCCACCCCGAATGCATGGAAAATCGGCAACCTGACGCTCGCTGGCATCGCGATCGGCATGGCATTGCTCGCGTTCTGCGGCGGTGGTCTCGCCATTGGTCACTATGGTCTGCATCTTGGGATTGATAGGCTGCGCACGCTGACGTTCCTTCTTCTTGTGTTCGGTAGTCAGGCAACGCTCTACGCTATTCGCGAACGCCGGAAAATGTGGGGCACGCGTCCGAGCCTTTGGCTGGTCGTTTCGTCCGTGGCCGATATCGTCATTGCTTTGATGCTTGCTGTTGGCGGAATCGCCATGACACCGATCTCCGCCAAGGTAGCCGTTTGCGTGCTGGTCACGGCAATTGTATTTTCGGTTGCGCTGAACGCGATAAAGATTCCGATCTGCAGACGTCTGAATATTGCTTAGTACGTAATCGTCGTGAATAGTTTTCAAGTCTGTCCATGCCGTTCGTTGGCCGCTAATATCGACGTACCTGCCGCACATTGGGCTCGCAGCGCGAGCTGCTGGAATACGGCGAAAGCGAGGAGGGCGAAATGACGTGATCTGCTTGGGTAGGCACCTTGGCTGCGATGGCCGTCGCCGCGGCGATCACGCCATAGAGCGCCTTCGCCTGCAACGGCAGACGGGCAAGACCCACTGGCCATGTGAGCCGTTCGCCCATCGCATAGGCACCTGAGATGGCCAGCACTGGCAGCGTCAAAAAACCGGTGCCGATAATGCCGGCGGCAAAGGTGACCAACGTGGCCAGCGAGCGTCGAGCCATTCCATCGGGCAATTGATGGTTGCCCGCCCGACCGCGTTTGCCCGAAACCAGTCCGGCAACACCCGCAGCCTGGTAGCGCTGCACCAGCCGGCTGACCTGACGCTCACACAGCTGCAGCCGTTCAGCCGCCAGTACGATCGTCAGGCGATGCTGGACGACCGCCTCGATGATCTTCACGCGCTCGAGCTCGTGCATGC
>NZ_JAMFSB010000065.1 GCF_026225065.1 Paraburkholderia sp.
GCGCAAGTGAGCACGCTTTGAGCAGCCCGCACACCATCGCACCGCGCCGCGCCACCATCAGCGACGTAGCCCGCGAAGCGGGCACCGGCAAGACCAGTATCTCGCGCTATCTGAACGGCGAGCTGAGCGTGCTGTCGCCGGAGTTGCGCGCGCGGATCGAAGCCGCGATCGAGCGGCTCGACTATCAGCCCAACCAGATGGCGCGCGGTTTGAAGCGCGGCCGCAACCGTCTGATCGGCATGCTGATCGCGGACCTCACCAATCCGTATTCGGTCGAAGTGCTGCAGGGCGTCGAAGCCGCCTGCCATGCGCTCGGCTATATGCCGTTGATTTGCCATGCCGCCAACGAAGTGGAAATGGAGCGGCGCTATCTGCAACTGCTCACCACGTATCGCGTGGAGGGCGTGATCGTCAATGCGCTTGGGGTGCGTGACGAAACCTTGCTGCCGGTGGGCGACGGCGGGATTCCCGCGGTGCTGGTCGACCGCATGGTGGAGGGTCTGGTTGCCGATCTGGTTGGGCTCGACAATACCGCGGCGGTAGAACTGGGTACGCGTCATCTGCTCGAGCGCGGTTTCGACGACATCTGGTTCGTCGTGCAACCGTTCGAACGTATCAGTTCGCGACGGTTGCGCGAGGAGGCGTTTCGCGCAGCGATCGACGCTCAGTCGCGGGCCCGAGGCCGGACCGTTGTGCTGGAGCTCGGCGATACGGCGGCAGTGGAGGGCGCGCTGGCTTTGCTGGACAAAGACCTGGACCATGCGCTTGCTGATGGGCTTGACCATGAACCGGATCGCACCACTCAGGCCACTCAGGCCGCCGCAACAGCAGCGGCGCCACGCATTGCGCTATTCGCGGCCAACGCCCCCGTCGCGCTATGTCTCGCCCGCCATCTGAATGCACGCTACGGCCTGCGCTGGCAGGAGCGCATTGCGCTACTGTCCATCGACGACCCCGAATGGGCCGAATTCGCTGGTATTACGGCGATCCGTCAGCCGACCTATCAGATCGGCTATCGGGCGGTGGAGTTTCTCCATGAGCGCATCGACGGGGTGCAGACAGCCGTGCGCGACTGCCTGCTGCCGGGCGAATTGATCGTGCGCGAGTCAACTTCGCGCTGATCTGCGATCATTCGGGCTGCGGCGCGCAGCGGGTGCGCGCCGGTCATCGTAAGGAAACCCATGGTCGTTGCACCGCTCACGCTTACCTGTCTCGTACTTTCGACGCTGTTCGCCGCTGCTTTACCGATTGTCCTTTACCGCCGCCTGCGCATACCGCTTGGGCTGAACGCCCGCGACGCGATCGCCGGCATTGCCGTGTTCGCGCTGTTCGCCAGCGTGATCGAGCGCGCGCTGAATGGCTATGTGCTGCATCAGAATGCCACCACCGCCGCCTGGCTATCGAATCCGGTGACGTTCGTGATCTACGGCGCTCTTGCCGCCGGTGTCTGCGAGGAAGTGGGGCGGTTCATCGCCATGAAGATGATGTGGCAACGGGCAGCCGCTGCGAGGGCCGCGGCGCCGAACCCGCTCGCGAATTCAGCGAGTGACGCGTCGTTTTCCACGGCGCCAGTTACCACTTCGACCGGCTCGCGGCCTTCCGTGGCCGCCCGAGTGTCGATGCGCAGGAAGACCGCCGTCCCGCCCTCGAGCGGCGATAGCACAGCGCTTGGCTACGGCATCGGTCACGGCGGCGCGGAGGCATGGATTGTCGGCGTGCTGGTGCAGATACAGTGGATCGTCTTCGCGGTGATAGCGAACCGCGGCGAGCTCGACAGCTATCTGGGCAATCTGCCCGATGAATCGCTGATGCGCATCCATGTGGTTCTCGCCAGTCTGTCGCCACTGACGGCGGGGATTTTCCTGCTCGAACGGGTGGCAGCGCTGGTGCTCCAGATCGGCCTGTCGGTGTTGATGTGGCGTGGTGTGCGAGCCGGCTGGTACGCGATCCTGCCGCTGGCCATCATCGCGCATGCGTTGGTCGACTTGCCTGCTGCGTTGTTCCAGGTAAGGGTACTGCCGCTTTACGCGGTGGATGGTCTGTATGCACTGGCGGCGATCATCGTGGTGGTTGTGCTGGTCAAAATGTTCCAGCGTACGGCGCGTATTGCCTGAACTATTGCGGCAACTCTCTGGCGAATTCCTAACCTTCGGTCTGTAAACATGGAAGCCTATCAATACGTCTGCACGAGCCCCGACATGGAAGAACTGGCGCGCGTCATTAGCGACCTGTTTCCCGAGCAGACGCAGTTCATCGAACGTTCCGCCGAGGACGGCACGCCGACGCTGGCGGTCCACTGGGTCGCGATGCGCTTCGGCGCAGCGGCGCGCCGCATTACGGTGAGCGTGGTGATGTCGCCCGCGGTGCTGGCGCGCTATCGGGCCATGCCGGTGCGCCAGCGCGGACGCAGTTTTGCGGTGTTGCGCGCTTATGTCGAAGCGACCATCGGCTCGCTGGAAGAGCAATATGCCAACGGCGAGACTGTGCCGCGCGAGGTAACGATCGAACTGGACGAACAGTTCGCGTGATGGGGTGAGTGGGCGGACGGCTCACGTGCTGGCGTGAGCTTGCGCGACTTGCATGTCTTGAGTGTCTTGCGCCTTTTCGCCTTGCGCAACCTTGCGTTTCTTCGTCTTGTCTTCTTCCAGGGACGCGGGCCTACTCGGCCAGCCGATACACCTTGGCAAAGCGCGCCGCCTGCACGACGCCATAGTCGCCCGGCGCGTATTGCATGACCCAGTCGCCCGCCGTGCCACGCAGCACATCGCCGCCGGCCGCGGAACGCGCCAGCGTAAACGGCTCAGTCATCTGCCGCGCCAGCACGACGGCGGGGCGATTGCGGTACGCACCCGGTTCGCCGTGAGCGAGGGATGCCTCGGCGGGGAGATATTTCGCATCGAAGCGATCGCGTGACACCACCCAGCGGTCGCCGGTCGAACCGGTGATCAGAGCATCGCCGCGCACATAGCGGTTCGGGCCTTCGAGACTCATCAGTTCGCCATCGCCCGCGGCAAATTCGACGGAGACGGTTTCGTCCTTGACGACACGTTGAGCGGCGGTATCGGAGCGCAGGTCGAGGTTCTTGAGTTCGATCATGAAGTAGGTTGCCAAAAAGGTGAGACGCTGAATGTCAGCGGGTAAAGCCGGTGCGGGCCGCAAAGCCTGGCATGCTACAGGTTGCAGACACGAATGGCTCGAAAGCTCGCTGGTAGCAAGCGCAAAGCCGAATAATGCCAGAAGCATAAAACAAAAAGCCTGCCGTTCAGGGCAGGCTTTTTGCGGATCGCTACAGCGAAGCTTTACTTATGCTTCTTGCCGCCGCCCGGCGACCGATGGAAAGTCTGATCCGCCAGTTTCTTCTGATCCGGCGAGAGGCTGTTGTACAGCGGTTCGAACGCGTCGACCAGCTTCTTCATGCCGTCGGCGTGTGCCTGAGCGATCGCTGAGTATTGCTTCATGTCGTCGATGGCCGACTGGGCGCCCTCCTGCTGGCGCTGCTTGAACAGATCACCCATGGTTTGCGCGTTGCTGCGCATTACATCGGCAAAGGTGCTCCACTGCGGGTCCTGCGCTGGCGTGATCTTGAGCTGCGAGTGCAGGTACGCGATACGATCTTCGACGTTGCGCTCGTGCTTGCCCGCGGATGCGGCCGCCGCGGCAGGTGCCGAGGCCGGTGCTGCGGTCTGTGCGAAGGCGCCGCTCATGGCGAGCGCGGAAGCCAGAATTACCAGTGCTTTTTTCATCGAAACTCCTGATGTTCGTTCGTATTCGGTTACAGCGCGGACAGTGCGCGGACGAGGCGCGGGTCAAGCATAGGGCGTCTTGATGATGAGCCGGTTGGAATGCCCGCTTTGCCAAGCTCGCTATTAGTAGCACGATATCCCTACAATGCGACTACGTTGCCACAAACGCTTACAACCGAAACGAACAGGAAACAGCGGGTGGATAAATTTGTCAGCATGGAGATCTTTGTGGCCGTGGTCGAGGCAGGCAGCCTGACGGCGGCCGCCGAGCGTTACGAGATTTCGTCGGCGATGGTCGGCAAGCATATCCGTTCGCTGGAGACGCGGCTGGCCGCCCGGCTTCTCACCCGGACCACGCGTCGTCAGAGTCTGACGGAGATTGGTCGTCAATACTACGAGCAGTGTCGGCGCATTCTCGCGGATGTGAAGGATGCCGAGTCGCTCGCCGAGGCCATGACGGCGACACCGCGCGGCGTCCTGAAAATCACGGTGCCGCTAACCTACGGCGTGGAGGTGTTCGCGCCGATGATGACCGACTATCTGACGGCATGGCCCGACGTCAGTCTCGAGCTCGATTTGTCGAACCGCGTGATCGACCTCGTCGAAGAGAGTTTCGATGCCGCGGTGCGGATCGGCGCGTTAGCGGATTCGAGCTTTGTGGCTCGGCCATTGAAGCCTTACCGGATGCGGGCGTGTGCGTCGCCGGAGTATCTCGCGCGGGCGGGCACGCCGCGCACGCCCGCCGATCTCGCCCAGCACGAATGTCTCGGTTTTCTGGACTGGGGGCGCGACGGCGCATGGCGCTGGAACGGGGAAGCGCAGGGCGAGAATCCGTTGCGCGCGGGAAGGTTTCGCGCCAATAACGGCCAGGCGCTCAAGGTGGCGGCGTTGCGCGGCTTCGGTCTGGTATTGCAGCCGGAAGTGCTGCTGGCGAAGGAGATCGCCAGCGGCGAACTGGTGTCGGTGCTCGAGGATTATTTGCCGCCGGGCATGCCTGTGCATCTGATTTATCCGCGTGACCGGCGCGCGACGCCGAAGCTGACAAGCTTTATTGATTTTGTGATGGAACGGCTGGGCGTGTAAGCGGCGATAATCCGCTGCACGCCATTCAACGCTTTTAAACAAGACTGCCATCAATGAGACCTCCGCGCCTCGACCAACTCGACGACCTCGACCGTAACCTCGTTGCGCTGCTGCAGGCCAACGCACGCGAAAGCGTCGCGGACCTCGCGCGCCAGCTCGGCGTGGCGCGCACTACCGTGATCGCGCGGATTGCGCGGCTCGAACGCACTAATGTGATTGCAGGCTATAGCGTGCGGCTCGGCCAGGATGTGCTCGACGCGAGCATTTACGCTTATGTGGGCATCATCATCGCGCCCAAGCATGGGCCGGATGTGCAGAAGCGCCTCGGCAAGATGCCGGAGGTGCAGTTGCTGTGCGCGGTGAGCGGCGAGTTCGATTATGTGGCCTGGCTACGCGCGGATTCGCCGGACAGGCTCAACGATCTGCTCGACCAGATCGGCGCGCTCGAAGGTGTGGAGCGCACGACGACTTCGATCATTCTGGCGCGCAAGATCGATCGCGGGATGATTGGGGGGTGAGTCAGGGCGGTGTGTTTACGCCGTTTTTACGCATTCTGGTCAAATTGACGTATTTGATCGTCAATTAGTCGAAATAGCTAGTCATAGCGCAGCACTTTGCGTCTATAAACTGTTTTTGCTTCTCCCTAAACTGTATCGCAAGGGTTCAGCCCGCCGGGCGCAACGCCAGGTGCGGCGCACTTTCGAAGCTGGTAACAGCATACACAGAACAAGGAGAAGCGCATGAAAGTTGCCATCGTTGGCGCAGGTTTGATCGGCCACACCATTGCCCATATGCTGCGTGAAACCGGCGACTACGAAGTCGTCGCGTTCGACCGCGATCAGCAGGCGCTCGACAAGCTCGCCGAGCAGGGGATCCCGACTCACCGCGTCGATTCTGCCGACGCCGCCGCGCTTCGCGCCGCCGTGCAAGGCTTCGACGCGCTGATCAACGCGCTGCCGTACTACCTCGCCGTAAACGTCGCCACTGCCGCCAAGGGTGCCGGTGTCCATTACTTCGATCTAACCGAAGACGTGCGCGCCACCACCGCGATCCGCGCGATCGCCGACGAATCCGACCACGCCTTCATGCCGCAATGCGGCCTGGCTCCTGGCTTTATCGGCATCGCCGCGCATGAACTGGCGAACCGCTTCACGGAAATCCGCGACGTCAAGATGCGCGTCGGTGCACTGCCGGAATTTCCGACCAATGCACTGAAGTACAACCTGACGTGGAGCGTCGACGGTCTGATCAACGAGTACTGCCAACCGTGCGAAGCGATCCGCGACAGCCGCACGCAATGGGTGCAGCCGCTCGAAGGCCTCGAGCACTTTTCGCTCGACGGCACCGAGTACGAAGCCTTCAACACGTCCGGCGGTCTCGGCACGCTGTGCGAAACACTGGCAGGCCGCGTGGAAATGCTTGACTACAAGTCGGTCCGCT
The DNA here is from genome assembly GCF_026225065.1 of Paraburkholderia sp. GTDB lineage: Bacteria > Pseudomonadota > Gammaproteobacteria > Burkholderiales > Burkholderiaceae > Paraburkholderia. The sequence continues at coordinate 6,267 of NZ_JAMFSB010000065.1, forward strand.
ACCCGGGCCACCGCGAACTGATGAAGTTCCTGCTCGAAGACCTGCGCCTCGCGAGCGACCGCGACACGCTGAAGTCGATCATGCGCCGTTCTGTGCCGTCGACGGCACAAGACGTGGTGCTGGTGTTTATCACGGTGACGGGCATGCGCAACGGTCAACTGGTCGAAGAAGTGTTCACGCGCAAGATCTTCGCGAAGACGGTCTGTGGCGTGCCGATGAGCGCGATTCAGATCACCACGGCGGGCGCGATGTGCGCAGTGCTCGATCTGTTCCGCGAAAAGAAACTGCCGCAAAGCGGGTTCGTGCGTCAGGAGCAGGTGTCGCTACGCGAGTTTCTCGCGAACCGCTTCGGTCAACTGTACGAAGGGCAGTCGCTCGACGCAATGGCGACGGTTTGAGGCGGAAAGGTCACAGGCCATCCGAGGGCCGTGAGCAGTCGATGCATTAGATAGCAAGCTCAGGATGCAAAGGCCACACAGAAGGCCGATGAGGAGCCCCCAAGGTCACTTGGGGGCTCTGTGTTTTCGATCTGTTCCATCAGCGCGTGAGCGGGGCGATGTGCGGTGCTATTCGTGCAGAATCCGTTCGATCAGCGCGTCGTAATCCGCTACGCCTGGCGCGGTAGCGTCAAACATCTGCAGGCCCACGCAGCTCTCGCCGCTCGGGACGAAACGGCGTTGCCGGTATTCGTCCCAATGCGCCAGCTTGTAGGCATCGCTCGGATCGCCGCGCTTGAGGATCCGTTGACGCGCCGTCTCTTCCTCTGTGTGCACCCAGACGACGCGAATCTCGACATCTTCCCCAACTCCAAGCCAGGTCCGATCGAACAGTTTGCGCTCGCGAATTTCGCGTGACAGCGGAGCAATAACGAGTGCACTGATGCCGAGTTCGAGGTTGTCCCGCGCGGTGTCGATCAATCCGCGGTATTCCGGGTCGCGCAGATGCTGAAGGAAGAGGGGGCTATCGCGGTCGTTGGGGTCCTGGGTGAGCAAGCTCATGGCGGCAGAACTATAGACGCCGTATAGCGTGTCTTTGTCCAGCAGGCAGAAGGCACTGCCGGCTGCGCGCATCAAAGGTCCGATCAGGCGTTTGGCAAGTGTCGTCTTGCCCGTGCCCGCATGTCCGCAGATGAAAACCAGATACGTCACTAACGCTTGTCCGTGGTCGCGTTATCGGCGGGCGCGGCAAGGGGGTCCCCTGGCACCGTGTCGCGGCTGAACGTGCCGTTGGCTTCGAGCCACATCACGTTGATGATCCCAAAGCCCAGCGCCACGCCGATACCGAGAATCCAGCTGAAATACCACATTGCAGTCTCCTTGATCGAAATCCCGGACGCGCATGGCTCGCGTGGCGATAGGTCACCCATATGGCACGATCATGAACAAGAAGTGGGTGACGCGCAAGAGGGTGTGGAGTCGGCCGTTCGGCCAGGCTGGCGGAATGGCGGCACGTTGTTATGATGAGGAAACAACGGCATCCATCACACGCCACAGCAACAAAAAGGGGAGACGCATCATGCCAAAGCACCTGCTGGTCACCTGGCGAACCGCAGGCGTCGCCTTGATGCTTGTGACCCTGCTCACCGCGTGCGCCTCCGAACCCGCCGAGCCGGTCGCCTTCAAACCGGTCCCCGCATCCCGCATCGTCAAACCCGGCTACACCGAGGCAGCCCAGGGCCTTGTCGCGGTCGACGTGCGGCGCGAGCGCTCGCGCGACCTGGTCGTGCGCTTTCGCGACGCCCTCGTGTATATGGACGGCGAGCAGGTCACCGACCTGCTGAACGGCGAGCACGTCGTCTTCTACCTGAGTCCCGGCGTCCACAAGATTGCCGTGTCGACCCAGTTCGATCCGATCGTCGAACTGCGCTTCATCGTGACAGCGGATACCCGATACACCAACCGCGCCTCGATCACCTTCGACGCCGACCACCGCATCGGGCTTCGCCGGGTCGCCCAATGACCACATCAATAACCCTACGATAGCTCCACGCCGCAGTGACAACTCGCTTACATGCGTGAGCGCCAAAGCGGCTAACATGACGGCTGCCAATCACCCATTCAGTCGCGCAGGTTTGCCACTTCCCTTGTGAAGCGCCGCGTCGGCGCCGCAGCCTGCCGCTGTTCCCAAGGTAATCGACACCATGCTGATCAATTGCGCGGCCTACCAGGATGGCCGCAAGCTCGCCGATATTCCGATTGAAGACATCAGCGAGTATGTCGCGCGACCCGAATGCTTCGTCTGGGTTGCACTCAAAGACGCCTCCCCCGACGAACTCGCCGTGATGAAAGAGGAGTTTGGGCTGCATGATCTGGCGATCGAAGACGCCCTCGTGGGTCATCAGCGGCCGAAGATCGAGGAGTATGGCGAGTCGCTCTTCGCCGTGATGCACACGGTTGAGATGGACGACGACCACGAGCTGTTGATCGGCGAGGTCGACGTATTCGTTGGATCGAATTACGTGCTGTCGGTACGCAATCGGACCCGCTTCGGCTTTAGCGACGTGCGTGCGCGTTGCGAGCGCGAACCGGAGCTGCTCAGGGAGGGCGCCGGTTTCGTGCTGTACGCGCTGGCCGACGATATCGTCGATCGCTATTTCCCGATTCTCGAGGAACTCGGCGCCGAAATCGAAGAGGTCGAAGACCGGATCTTCGAAAAGAACGATGTCAGCGCGTCGCGCGCGATCATCGCTGATCTGTATTCGCTCAACGCCGTCTCGTGAGCCTGCAGCATCACGTGGCGCCGCTGCAGGAAGCGATCAGCAAACTGGCCGGCGGCCGCGTTCCGCAGGTGTGCTCGGGAATGGAAGCGTACTTTCGCGACATCTATGACCATCTCGAGCGGACCGTGAGGATCGTCGACGGGCGCCGCGAGATGGTCGTGACCGCGATCCAGGTCAATCTCGGCATGATTTCGCTCGCGGAGAGTGAGATCACCAAGCGCCTCGGCTCGTTTGCCGCCCTGTTCGCCGTGCCTACGATGATTGCCGGTATTTACGGCATGAACTTCCAGAGCATTCCGGAACTGCATTACAAGTACGGTTATCCAATCTGCATCGCCGTGATGTTCACCGTCGACCTGTTCCTGTGGTGGCGCTTCCGCAAGGCCGGCTGGCTTTAACGTCGGGCGGCATGCCAGGGCGTGCCGCTAACACTTGCATCGCATGCAATATCAGTCCAGCATAGACGACCCGCCGCCCGCGCATCACGCAGGCGGCGGTTCACCAGCACGCGTGGACTGAGCGGACAACTTTGAGGCGCAACGCCACAATTCGTTGACACCGTCAGCCAACTCCGCTGAAAATGAGCCTCGCAAACGTTTGCGTGTAGTTAAAAGCGCAGCTCATCGCGAGCCTATAAGCCCTGGAGATATGCATGCACCACCGCATTCGCCGCCGCGTTCTGGCGGCCGCTGTCGTTCTGACCGCTTGCGTTGCGTTGCCTTTTTCGTCTGCTCATGCGCAAGTCGCCAAGAAACCCAAAGTGGCGCTCGTCATGAAGTCGCTTGCCAATGAGTTCTTTCTCACCATGGAAAACGGCGCGAAGGACTATCAAAAGCACAACGCTAACGAGTTCGATCTGATCACTAACGGTATCAAGAACGAAACGGATACCGCAGCGCAGATCCAGATCGTCGAGCAGATGATCGTTTCGAAGGTCGATGTGATCGTGCTGGCGCCCGCCGATTCGAAGGCGCTGGTGCCGGTGGTCAAGAAAGCGGTAGATGCAGGCATCATCGTGGTGAACATCGACAACCGGCTCGACCAGGATGTGCTCAAGTCGAAGAGTCTGAACGTGCCGTTTGTTGGTCCCGACAACGCCAAGGGCGCCGAGAAAGTTGGCGACTACCTGGCGCAGAAGCTGAAGTCTGGAGATGAAGTCGGCATCGTCGAAGGCGTCTCGACCACCACCAACGCGCAGCAGCGCACCGCGGGCTTCAAGGCGGCGATGCAAAAGGTTGGCGCGAAGATCGACTCGGTGCAATCGGGCGAGTGGGAGATCGACAAGGGCAACGCGGTGGCGTCGGCGATGCTCAATGAGTATCCGAACATCAAGGCGCTGCTGTGCGGTAACGACAACATGGCGATCGGCGCGGTTTCGGCCGTGCGCGCGGCCGGCAAGCAGGGCAAGGTCTACGTGGTCGGCTACGACGATATCGGCGCCATCAAGCCGATGTTAAAGGACGGCCGCGTGCTTGCCACTGCTGATCAATACGCGGCCAAGCAGGCCGTGTTCGGCATCGACACCGCGCTCAAGGCCTTGAGCGAGCACAAGAAGCAATCCGAATTGTCCGGCGTGGTTGAGACGCCGGTCGATCTGGTGACGAAGTAAGCCCGGAGCAGGAGCGGGTCAGCGGGCATCGCGCGGCGGTTCGGCGCGGGTCCGCGGGGCAGTTCGAACGCCCGGTCCGCATCAATTCAATAAACGCTCAAGAAAGCCGCGCCGCCGCCGTTATTCCAGAGATAAGCGTCATGTCGGCGGACGCGGCGGGTCGTGGAGCGTTGGCAAGTCCAGCGCAGTACCCGCCTTGAGCCGGCATGACACGAGGTTGCCCAACGCGGGCTCCAGCCGGCTGCCGTCGTCTGAAGTCCCTTGAAGTCCCGCTAGGCAACCCCGGAACCAGGATCGCGATGGAATCGACTGCTCACGACGCACTGCCTGCCTTACTGTCCGTGACGGGAATCGGTAAGACCTACGCCGAGCCCGTGCTTGCCGACGTTGCACTCGCGCTGCACGCCGGCGAGGCGTTGGCGCTTACCGGCGAAAACGGCGCAGGCAAGAGCACGCTGTCGAAGATCATCGGCGGCCTCGTCCTGCCGACCAGCGGCTCGATGCGCCTCGCCGGCGCGCCGTATGCGCCCGCGAGCCGCACCGAAGCCGAAGCGCTCGGCGTGCGCATGGTGATGCAGGAACTGAATCTGCTGCCGACTTTGTCGGTGGCGGAGAATCTGTTTTTGAACCGCTTGCCGCAGGCCGGTCCGCTGCGTTTCGGCTGGATCGACCGGCGCCGCCTGCGTGAGGACGCGCGCGCCGCGATGGCCCAGGTCGGACTGGAAGCGATCGACCCGGACACGCTGGTCGGCGAGCTGGGCATCGGTCATCAGCAGATGGTCGAGATCGCGCGCAATCTGATCGGCGATTGCCGGGTGCTCATCCTCGACGAGCCGACCGCGATGCTCACCGCCCGGGAAGTCGATCTACTGTTCGAGCAGATCGAGCGGCTCAAGTCGCGCGGCGTCGCGCTGGTCTATATCTCGCACCGGCTCGAAGAGCTGGCCAAGGTAGCCGAGCGCGTTGCGGTGCTGCGCGACGGCCGGCTCGTGAAGGTCGAGGCGATGAACGCGCTGACCAGCGACCAGATCGTCACGCTGATGGTCGGCCGCGAACTGGGCGAGCGGATCGATCTCGGCGTGCGCACGATCGGCGCGCCGTTGCTCAAGGTGGACGGGCTCACGCGCGGCAAGGTGGTGAACGACGTTTCGTTCGAGGTGCGCGCCGGCGAGATCTTCGGCGTGAGCGGTCTGATCGGCGCGGGCCGTACCGAGCTGATGCGGCTTATCTACGGCGCCGATACGAAAGACAGCGGGACGGTGTCGCTGGCTGCAACGCCCGGTGCAGCGCCCACGCCGGTGCAGATCGCCTCGCCGGTGGACGCGGTGCGCCTGGGCATCGCGCTCATCACCGAGGACCGCAAGGGGGAAGGATTGTTGCTGCCGCAACCGATCGCGGCCAATGTTTCGCTTGGCAATATCGGCAGCGTTGCGCGCCACGGCGTGGTCGACGCGAAGCGCGAAAACGCGCTCGCGCAGAAGCAGATCGACGCGATGCGGATCCGCAGTTCCGGCCCAGCGCAGATTGTCGGCGAGCTGTCGGGCGGCAACCAGCAGAAGGTTGTGATTGGGCGGTGGCTGGCACGCGATTGCCAGGTGCTGTTATTCGACGAACCTACGCGCGGCATCGACGTCGGCGCGAAGTTCGATATTTATGGCTTGATGGGCGCGCTGGCTCGCGAGGGTCGCGCGCTCGTGGTGGTGTCGAGCGACCTGCGCGAACTGATGCTGATCTGCGACAGGATCGGTGTGATGTCGGCGGGGCGCCTGACGGGGATTTTCGAGCGCGATAGCTGGCCGCAGGAAGCGTTGCTGGCCGCGGCATTCGCCGGCTACCGCGCCCGCGAAACATTGTTGCACGCCCCTGACACCCATTCGGCAGAGAGTTTGTCATGACGAATCAACCGGCACCTCCGGGCGGCGATCAGGGTGGCGCGCCGGGTGCAGTAGCCAAACCGGCTACGCCTCCGGTGACCGACCCGTCCGCGCCGCTCGCGAGCGGCAAGCCGGCGGGCACGCGACTCGGCTTTTCGAACTACCTAGGGCTGGCTGGCGCCTTGCTGGCGATGATCGCGCTGTTTTCCGTGCTCAGTTCGCACTTTCTGTCGTACGACACGTTCAGCACGATTGCCAATCAGATTCCCGACCTGGTGGTGATGGCGGTCGGCATGACCTTTGTGCTGATCATCGCCGGGATTGACCTGTCGGTCGGCTCGGTGCTGGCGCTGGGCGCCTCGGTGGTGAGTGTGGTTGCGCTGCAATGGCACTGGCCGCCGTTGCCGGCAGCGTTGCTTGGCGTGGCGGCCGCCGCGCTGACCGGTACGTTGACGGGCGCGGTGACGGTGGGCTGGCGGATTCCGTCGTTCATCGTCTCGCTGGGCGTGCTCGAAGCGGCGCGCGGTGTCGCTTACCAGATGACGAATTCGCGCACCGCCTATATCGGCGACGCCTTCGACGTGCTGTCCAATCCGATTGCATTCGGCATTTCGCCGGCCTTCCTGATTGCGGTGGCGGTGATGGTGATCGCGCATCTTGTGCTCACGCGCACGGTGTTCGGCCGCTATCTGGTCGGCATCGGTACGAATGAGGAAGCGGTCAGGCTGGCGGGCGTCAATCCGCGACCGTACAAGGTCATCGTGTTTGCCCTGATGGGGGCGTTGTCCGGACTGGCCGCGCTGTTCCAGATTTCCCGGCTCGAAGCCGCCGATCCGAACGCGGGCGACGGCATCGAGCTGCAGGTGATCGCGGCGGTCGTGATTGGCGGCACGAGCCTGATGGGTGGCCGCGGTTCGGTGATCAGCACATTCTTCGGCGTGTTGATCATCTCGGTGCTGGCGGCGGGACTCGCGCAGATCGGCGCGAACGAGCCGACCAAACGCATCATCACCGGCGCGGTGATTGTGGTAGCGGTTGTGCTGGATACGTATCGGAGCCGGCGCAAGCGCGCCTAAGGCACGGTGCTGCGGACGTAGGTGCGGTATCAGGTGAGCAGGGCGGCATGCAGCGGGTGCCGTGGGTAATGAATGCAGCAGGGTGCAGCAGAGCACAGCAGGTTGATCGGTTATTGAGGCAAACGCCCGGCGCGGTGCAGGTCGCACGGCTGGCGCGAAAAACAGGCAGGAGAGCAACAGGTTATGGCGACCATCAAGGATGTAGCGGCCGTGGCAGGCGTGTCGTTCACGACGGTTTCACACGTCGTGAACAACTCGCGTCCGGTGTCGGCCGATGTGCGCGCAAAAGTCGAACATGCAATCCGGCAACTCCACTACGTGCCCTCGGCGGTCGCCCGGTCGCTGAAGGCGCGCTCGACCGCGACGATCGGTCTGGTGGTGCCCAACAGCACGAATCCCTACTTCGCGGAACTGGCGCGCGGCATCGAAGACGGTTGTTCGCGCAACGGTTACTGCGTGTTCTTCTGCAACTCGGACGACGATCCCGCCAAGCAGCGTAACTATTTGCGGGTGCTGCAGGAAAAACGTATCGATGGACTGATCGTAGCCTCGGCCGGCGATGACGCCGTACTCGCGCAGGCGCTCGCCGATGCGCGTGAGCCGCTGGTAGTGGTGGACCGCAATATCGAGGGACTGACTGCGGACCTGGTGCAGATCGACCATGAGAAGGGCGCCTACCTGGCGACCCGCCATCTGCTCGAACTCGGCCATGTGAAGATCGGTTGCATCACCGGCCCGGTTGCCACCGCCGTCAGCGCGATGCGCGTGCATGGTTTCATCCGCGCGATGGCCGAGCGCGGCATCGACATCGCGCCGGGCGGGATCGTCGAAAGCGATTTTTCGGGCACCGGCGGCTATCGCGCATCGAGCCAGTTGTTCGACACGGTGCATCCGACCGCGATTTTCGCCGGCAACGACATGATGGGCATCGGCGCCTTGCGCGCCGCCGCGGAGCGCGGCATCAACGTGCCGCACGACTGCTCGATCATCGGCTTCGACGATATCGAGCTGGGCCGCTTCACCTATCCCGCGCTCTCGACGGTCGGACAGTCGGTGCGCGCGCTCGGCGAAATGGCGGCGCAAACGTTGATCGAGCGGATCACCGGCACTGCGGCCGGTGCAGGGGACTCTCCGGCGCGCCGACGGGTGCTGGCGCCGCGGCTGATCTTGCGCGAATCGACCGCGGCCTGGGCGGGCGCCGGGGCTGGTGCCGGACGTGACGGCGTGACGGCGTAGGTCGCACCGTCAGCCCTTTCTGACGTTTTGTAATTCATACAAATTAAGTGCGCCAAATTCCTCAGACCATATAAATATTTTAAGTCTGCGGCCTGGGTGCCGTAAACGGAGATTAGAGCGCAGTTTCTAGAAGGCGCCGGACAGGCGAAGGCGGGATCGATGATGCCGCCGACTCCCTCTCTTCTTCGTTACGTCACAGGAACAGGCATGTTGAACAAGGGCA
>NZ_JAMFSB010000450.1 GCF_026225065.1 Paraburkholderia sp.
CTTCACGCTGCCGTCCGCCTTGAGTTTCGCGATCGCCTCGTTCAGCTTCGCCTTCAGCGCTTCGTCGCCCTTGCGCACGCCGAACGCGATCCCGCTGCCGAGGATCTTGTCGTCGTGCACCGGTTGTCCGACGAACGAAAAATCCTTGCCGTCCGGACGCTGCAGGAACGGCTGGCCTGCCGGCGCGAGCAGCAGCGTGCCGTCCACGCGGCCCGACGCCAGATCCGCGAACACCTGATTCTGATCCTGGTACGGCACCACGATGACCCCGGCCGGTTCCCAGTGCACCTTCATGAATGTCTCCTGGATCGAACCCTGCAGCACGCCGATGCGCTTGCCTTTCAGCGATTCCGTCGTCGTCAGCAAACCGCTGCCGGTGCGCGCGATCAGTTCAGTGGGCACGCGGTAGATCGGCGTCGTGAAGTCAATCGCCTCGCGCCGCTTGTCGGTCGCGTTCATCGCCGAGTTGATCGCGTCGAACTTGCGACCGTTCAGCGCCGGAATCAAGCCGTCGAACGATGTCTCGGACCACGCGCAGGTCATTTTCGTGGCCTTGCACACCGCATTGCCGACATCGACGTCCATCCCTTGCAACTCACCGCTCGGCGCCTTCGATTCGAACGGCGGGTATTGCGCCTCGAGGCCGAAGCGCAGCGTCTGCGCGTCGGCGAACGCCCCACAGGAACCGAACGCGCAGGCGAGCGCAAACCAGATTTTCAGGTGCTTCATCGTGATGTCCTTTTATTGGAATTGTGGATGGTCGGGAGGCCGGCTGCCGCGCGTCGACGGCTTCAGATACGGCTCAGACGACGGGCGCCTTCGATCAGGGTCGCGTCGTCCTTCGAAAAGCTGAGCCGGATCACGCCAGGGTCGGTGCCATCTGTGTAAAACGCGGACAGCGGAATCGTCGCGACGCGTGCGTCGCGGATCAGGCGCAACACGAAATCGCTATCGCGCTCGTCGGAGAAATGCCGGAAGCGCGCGAGCATGAAGAACGAGCCTTCGCTCGGTAACAACTCGAAGCGCGAGCCCGCGAGCTCGCGCGCGAGCAGGTCGCGCTTTGCCTGGTAGAACGCGGACAACCCCAGATATCTGTCGGCCTGTGCGAGGTGCTCGACGAAGGCAAACTGCATCGGCGTGTCGGCCGAGAACACCATGAACTGATGGATCTTGCGAATCTCGTCCATCAGTGCGGCGGGCGCGAAACAGTAGCCGACGCGCCAGCCGGTCACGTGGAACGACTTGCCGAACGACGACACGATCACACTGCGCTCCGCGAGTTCGCGATGTCGCGCCATGCTCTCGTGGCGCACGCCGTCGAACACGATGTGCTCGTAGACCTCGTCGGACAGGATCACGATGTCGGTCTGCCGCGTGAGCCTGGCGAGCTGCTCGATGTCAGCGGCCGAGAACACAGTCGCGGTCGGATTGTGCGGCGTGTTGACGATGATCATCCGCGTGCGCGGTGTAATCGCGGCGGCGACCGCATCCCAGTCGACGCGGAAATCGGGCGCCGCCAGCTTGATTGCGACCGGCGTCGCGCCCTGCATCCGCACGATCGGCGCATAGCTGTCGAAGGACGGCTCGAAGTAGATCACCTCATCGCCCGGATGCACGAGCGCGCTGATCGACGCATACAGTCCCTCGCTCGCACTCCCGATCACAGTGACCTCGGTCTGCGGATCGTAGCGCGTGCCGTACAGGCGCTCGGTCTTGTCGGCGAGCGCTTCGCGCAGCGCCCCGATGCCGGCCATCGGCGCGTACTGGTTGTGTCCGTCGCGCATCGCGCGCGCCACGCCTTCGACGAGCGCCGGATCCGGCGCAAAGTTCGGTGCGCCCTGCGACAGGTTGAGCGCGTCGTGCTCGGCCGCGAGCTGACCAATCACGGTAAAGATCGTAGTGCCGACGTCGGGCAGCTTCGAACGGGGCGCGGTAGCGCTTCGCATGGGTCCTCCTCGGGGATCGGGTGCGGATGGACGTTTCCGTGCATCCCGGTGTGCGGAGGAATTTAGCCCGAGCCGATATCAGCGGCCAATCGAAAGTTTGTCATGGCGCCCATGAGCGGATGTCATGGGCTCAAACCGCCGGCCCAAAAGGCACGGCGCGTCGCCTGCTCACTCATTTGCGCCGATTGGCGGCGGATAGTGCTCCTCTTTGGCTTGCGACTCACGGCCCTCGAGAGCGACCTGGGCGTCCGGTTGCAACAGTTTCTTTTGCTGTTTCCGGAATACCCAGGCGGTCAGAATCGGCGTAAGCACCGCTGTCACGATCACCGAGGCCGCCACCTGGACGGTTGCAGCCGGTGCGATCGCCGCATAAGAGTGGTCCGCCAGCGCGATCGCCTGCGGCGTGCCGGTTGCATTGCCTGCCGTGCTCGACGCGGCGGCGCCCGCCACCCCGGAGCCGCCCAGCAACCGGTCCGCGAAGATGCAGACGATGCCCGTCACGACAAATACGGCGACGCCCAGCAAGATGCCGGGCACACCCGCCGTAAATACCGCTTTGAGATTGATACCCTGCCCCAGCGTGAAGGCCATGAACGGCACGATCAGCGGTTCATGCCTGCCAAAGAAATCACGCAATTCGCTGTCGAGATTGCCGAGAATCGCGCCAGCGAAAATCGGCGCGATAACCGAAAGCATGGTCAGCCACGGAATATTGGCGAGGCCGGCGCCGACAAGGACGATCATCGTCACAAACGGACCCGTCTCGATGCTTTGCGTGACATACGTGCCGGAATCTTCCTTGCTGCCAAAGGTGCTTGTCAGCGCGAGGAACATACCGCCGTTGGTGTCATTCATGGCAGCCAGCACCGCGAGCGTGCTGAGTCCCAGAAAATTGCCGTGAAAGAAGTGAGAAATGGCGAGTGCAATCAGAACCGCGATGCCCACCTTCGAAAGCAGAATGCCGAATCCACGTTTGAGCATGCCAGGGGCCGCTCGTAAGGTCATCTTGGTGCCGACCGTGAACAGATACATCGCAAGGACAGTGGGATATCCCTGATTAGTCAGTGCCTGGGTAAAGCCGCCGATTTTTAAAGCGTTCGGGCAGAATGTATTGATGAGCATGCCGATAAACAGCGGAACCACCATTAGCCCGCCCGGCACCTTGTTGATGAACTGGTAAATACGCATGCTTACCGTCTCCTGGGTACACCGCGTTATCCCTAACTACATGATCGTTATCCGTTGCATTTTGAATTCAATATTTTAAATATATTAGTTGAATAAACTGGCGCTGCGGTATCACGTAAACCCTGCGCGTACCGGTGAGAATAAGAACAAGGCGACGAGCGCGCACCGCGCGATTGGCGGTCCGTATGACAGGCAAAGGAGAGTGCCGTCGCGGTGAGGATCGGGACGGCTTCACACGGCGGGCGGTGGCGGTGGTTTGAGCGCAGGAGTTTCAAAGTCCCGCGAAATCCGGACTCAGAATTTCTCCCAGTCCGCAGCACTGGTATCCGCCGCGACGGCCATCGGCTTGTTTGCAGTGGTGACGGATGACGGCTTTGCCTTCGTGGTGCGGGCGGGCGGGCGAGCGGCCAATGCAGGCCGGCGTAATGCGCTTTGCGAGACCATTTGCGGAGCCACGGCTCGAGGCGCCGTCGATGCCC
>NZ_JAMFSB010000066.1 GCF_026225065.1 Paraburkholderia sp.
ATTCTCTTCGGCGTGAAAACGGTATCGATAAAAATCGCTTGCGGACGGGATATTCAATTGTTAATCTTGGCAAACTTTTTAAAATATTCCGCCAGTAGGCTGGCTGACACAATGGGCTAAAACAGATCAACGTTTTCATTCCGGGGATTGATATGCTGACCGCTACCCTCGATGCATTTGATACACCATTCGCGCCACTGAGCGTCGGTGACGTGGTTACGCTCAAAACGGGTGGGCCGCGAATGACGGTGACCTATGCCGGTCCCGTTGCGCTAACTTCGGGCGACTGGGTAATTTGCCAGTGGTTCGACGAACATGGCGAACTGCGTCAGCAGATGTTCGAGCAGGAACATGTGCGGCTCGAACCGCGCTCGATTCCCGCCGGCTCGGTGACGCTGCGCTCCTTCGGGCGCACCGCGTATTCCGGCCCACGCTCCTAGCCAATCGTCTTAACGTCCCCTCCGCGCGACCTGTCAGGTCGCGCGATATGCGGCTGCCTTCGGTTTTAGCGCCGAGCCTCGGTTGCCATCCGGATCGCCAGCCCCGCAAGCACCGTTCCCATCAGCCAGCGCTGGGCGAGGATCCAAGCTGGCCGCCTGGCGAGAAACACGGCGATCGAACCGGCCATCATCGCCACCATCGCATTGATCGTCAGGCTAAACGCAATCTGCACCGAGCCGAGCGCCAGCGATTGCTCCAGCACGTGGCCACGTTGCGGATCGATGAACTGCGGCAGCAGCGATAAATACAGCACCGCGATTTTCGGGTTCAGCAGATTGGTGACGAATCCCATTGCAAACAGTTTGCGTGGGCTGTCGGCCGGCAGGTCGCGCACCATGAACGGCGAACGGCCACCTGGTTTGACGGCTTGCCACGCGAGCCACAGCATATAGAGCGCGCCGCCGAAGCGCAGCGCATCGTATGCGAATGGCACAGCGAGCAGCAGGGCGGTAATGCCGAGCGCGGCGCTGAACATATAGAACACGAAGCCAAGAGCCACACCGCCGAGCGAAATCAGTCCGGCGGTGCGGCCCTGGCAGATCGAGCGCGAGACGAGGTAGAGCATGTTCGGGCCCGGCGTGAGCGCCATGCCGAGCGAGACGAGGGCGAAGGTCAGCAGTTTTGCGAGTTCAGGCACTGAATGGCTCCGTGAAAGTGAAGTGTGCGTAGCGGGTGTGTGGCTAATTGCGGCGGTGCAAAGGCGGCCATAGCAGCGTGCGTGAGTAGCGCCTGTAACGTCCTGCGCAGCGGCGGGGCAGCGGCTTGTGCCGCTCGCCTCAACGTCCGCTTTTGTTGCGGGTCGCCCGGTTTTGCACGCGCTGGACCAGCGCTGCGGAAAAACTGCGCATCCGCACCACGCGCCGCGTTTGCACGACTTCTTCAGCGACGTCTTTCGGCGGATTTGGCTGCAGCGCCCAATAAAGCGCGGCCAGCCAGCCGAACCCGGTCCAGCCCAGACATGCGTTGAACAAGGCCAGCGTCAGCAGATCGTGGCGTTTGCGGCGGTCGGCGAGGATCGCCGGCAGGAAGTACAAACCCAGCGCGACGATTGCGGCGACCGCTTGAACGAGCGTGTTGCCTCCCATCGCGGTACTCCCGGTTTAGTCCGAATCTTCCGATTGTCTCTCGATTGTGCCATGTGCGCAGCCATTCGCGGTACCCTGGCCGAACGGGGGACTTCAGGACGGCAACGGAGAGGTCTATCATGTGCGTTTTGACCGACCGACCGGACAGCCATCATGATTTCCGACGACACCGCCCAGCAGGCCAAGACCATCAATCACGATACGCTACGCGAATTCGTGGATCGCAAGTGGAACGACGAGATCGTGCCGGCGCTGACCGACTACATTGCCGTCCCGGCCAAGAGCCCGGGGTTTGACGCGGACTGGGCCAAGCACGGTTTTATCGAGCGCGTGGTGACCGACGCGGCGCAGTGGGCAGAGCAACAGCCAGTCAAAGGCCTGAAGCTGGAAGTGATCCGTTTGCCGGGCCGCACGCCGGTCATCTTCTTCGAATCGCCGGCCACACGCTCTGGAAGCACCGAGACCATCGTGCTGTACGGCCACCTCGACAAGCAGCCCGAATTCGACGGCTGGCGCAACGACCTCGGGCCGTGGACCCCGAAACTTGAAGACGGCAAGCTGTACGGCCGCGGCGGCGCGGATGACGGCTACGCCATCTACGCAAGCCTGACGGCACTGGCCGCGCTGGACGCGCAAGGCGTCGAGCGGCCGCGTTGCGTCGGCCTGATCGAGACCTGCGAGGAATCGGGCAGCTATGACCTGTTGCCGTATGTCGACGCACTGCGCGAGCGGCTCGGTAAAGTGGGCCTGGTGGTGTGCCTCGACTCCGGCGCCGGCAACTACGATCAGTTATGGCTGACCACCTCGCTGCGCGGCCTCGTGGCGGGCGACCTTGAAGTCCATGTGCTTGACGAGGGGATTCACTCGGGCGGCTACGGCGGCATCACGCCGTCCAGCTTCCGCATCATGCGGCAGCTGTTCGACCGTCTTGAAGATGCCTCGGACGGCAATCTGCTGCCGAAGGGCTTCCATTGCCCGATTCCTGCCGACCGTCTGCGCGAAGCCGAGGCGACTGCCCATATTCTGGGCGACGACGTATGGAAGAAAATTCCGTGGGCCTGCGGCCAGGATGGCCGCCAGGTGCTGCCTACCACCACCGATCCGAAAGAGGCGCTGCTCAACTCGACGTGGCGTCCGTCGTTGTCGGTGACGGGAGCGGCCGGTCTGCCTGCCATCGCCGACGCTGGCAACGTGCTGCGCCCGCGCACCGCGTTCAAGCTCTCGCTGCGTCTGCCGCCGCTTCTCGATGCGGCGAAGGCGGTTGCGGAGCTGAAAGCGCTGCTGGAGTTCGATCCGCCCTACAACGCCAAGGTCACGTTCAAGCCCGACGCCGGTGCCGCAACCGGCTGGAGCGCCCCTGATCTGGCGCCGTGGCTCGCCTCGGCACTCAACGGCGCGTCGCGCCAGCATTACGGCGCGGACTGCGCGTATATGGGGCAGGGCGGTACTATCCCATTGATGAACGTGCTGAAGGAAGGCTTCCCACACTCGCAGTTCATGGTGTGCGGCGTGCTCGGACCGAAATCGAACGCGCACGGGCCGAACGAGTTTCTGCATGTGCCCTATGGCAAGAAGTTGACGGCCGCGGTTGCCGATGTGATTGCAGCGGCGCCTTGACCTAAACCCCAAACCTGCTCCCAGATACTGCGAATGAACGATCCACGCGTGGCCCAATCGTCTTTCCCAAGAATTCCCGCCGAAACGCTACATGCCTATGTGAGGGCGATCTGGGAGCAGGCCGGCAGCTCGCCGCGCGAGGCCGAGCTGGTCGCCGACCACCTGCTCGCCGCGAGCCTGACCGGTCACGATTCGCATGGCGTCAGCATGATTCCGCGCTATGTGGCATCGGTGGGCGACAACGAACTGAAGCTCAATCTGCACGCCAAGGTCGTGCGCGACGCCGGCGCGGTGTTGACCATCGACGGCGTCAAGGGCTTCGGCCAGGTCATCGCGTATGAGGCGATGGAGCTCGGCATCGAGCGCGCGAAACGTCTCGGCATCTGCGCGGTAGGTCTGCACGGTGCGCATCATATTGGCCGCATCGGTCACTGGGCCGAGCAGTGTGCGCGCGCCGGACTCGTGTCGTTTCACTTCGTCAATGTAGCGGGCGATCCGCTCGTCGCGCCGTTCGGCGGAACGGACCGGCGTATCGGCACCAATCCGTTCTGCGCCGCGTATCCGCGCAGCGGCAGGCCGCCGCTGGTGCTCGATTTCGCCACCAGCGCGGTGGCGTTCGGCAAGGTCCGGGTCGCGTACAACCAGGGCAAACAGGTACCGCCGGGCGCGCTGATCGATAACGCAGGACATCCCTCGCTCGAGCCGAAAGTGATGATGGAGCCGCCGGTCGGCTCGCTGCTGCCGTTCGGCGGTCACAAGGGTTTCGGACTGGCGGCGATGTGCGAGATCTTCGGCGGGGCGCTGTCGGGAGGTTTCACGAGCCATGCCGATACGCTGGGCACGAACCACGCCATCATTAATTGCATGCTGTCGGTGATCATCGATCCGGCCGCGTTCGACGCCCCGAACGCCGAAGCCGAAGCCGACGCGTTTATCGAATGGGTAAAGGCGTCGCCGCTTGCAACGGGTACCGGGCGCATTCTGGAACCCGGCGAAGCCGAGCGGCTCACGCGAGCCGACCGGGAGACGCACGGCGTGCCGGTCGACCCCACTAGCTGGCAACAGATTTGCGCCGCCGCGCTCGCGGTTGGCATGCCGGCCGAGCAGATCGAGCGCTGGGCCGCGCATCTGCAATAACGGCTTACTTGCCGCGGTTGCTGCCGCTGCTATTGCTGTTGGCATTGCCGCTGCCATGCAGCGTGCCGTGCCACCGCCACCGCCACCGCCGCTGCCGCTGCCGCTGTAACGCTTCGGCGCCCCAACTTTTCTGTCCCGCCGCGTCCTTAATCACGCATAACCCCTCTCGTTATGCGGTGGGAATGTTCTCTCTCCCACACACCACGACTTAAAGATTACCTCAAGCAGCATTTTCGATTGCATTGCCTGGGGGTCAATATTTACCGTCGCTCTCGCCGCCGGCAATAAATTCCACATCCAATCTCCACCGGCATTTCCGGCGGTTTGGCACAAGCATTTCCGTGTGTTTTTTCACGGGCAATCGTTTGCGGCCAGGTGTGCGGTCTGCCGTTTGAAACTCGCCGGAAACCCTTTCCTGGAGGGAATGTGAGGACAACTTGCGTTCGTCCGTTAGCAAACCCGCTCCCAGCTCATTGAGGTCTGCTTTAGGCTCGACTTGCTTTGCCGCCGTTTAACCTTAAAGGACCGTTCAAAATGAATCTTCACAATCATCACGCCTGCCGTCCGTTTCTCGAAGCTGGAAATTTGTCGCAGATTTCGGCCTACTACGAAGAGGGGCGCAACATCATGTGGATGATGTTGCGTGCGCAACCGCGTCCCTGTTTTAACCTTGAACTGGTGCACGATATTCTCAGCCTGGCACAGGCCGCGCGCGAGTCCGGCTTGCCGATCGACTTCTGGGTGACAGGGTCGCTGATTCCGTCGATCTACAACGTCGGCGGCGATCTCGACTTCTTTGCCGAGACGATCCGCGCCGGCAGACGTCAGGCTTTGATGTCGTACGCCAGGGCTTGTGTCGATTGCGTGCATGCCGCAGCACGCGGCTTCGATACCGGTGCGATCTCGATTGCGATGGTGGAGGGGACCGCGCTGGGGGGCGGGTTCGAAGCCGCCCTCGCACATCACTTCCTGCTCGCGCAAAACGACGCACGAATGGGCTTCCCGGAGATTGCATTCAATCTGTTCCCGGGTATGGGCGGATATTCGCTGGTGGCGCGCAAGGCCGGCATGCGGCTCGCGGAAGAACTGATCGGCATTGGCGAGTCGCACACGGCCGAGTGGTACGCGGGCAAGGGGCTCGTCGACCAGTTGTTCGAACCGGGCGAGGCCTATGTGGCGACGCGTACGTTCATCGACACATTGCGCCCCAAGATGAACGGCATCCGCGCTATGCTGCGGGCACGTCAGCGCGTGCTGCAACTTTCGCGCGCCGAGCTGATGGAAATTACCGAAGACTGGGTCGAAGCCGCGTTCACGATCGAAGAAAAGGATCTCGCTTTCATGGAACGGCTCGTCATGTTGCAGAACCGCCGCACCTCGAGCATGCGCCAGACTAGCGCCAGCATCGCCTGACTCGGACGGAAGCTCAGGCGATCAGCCTGAGCTTCTGCCGGTCGTGCAACCATTGCTCGAATTCTGCGGCCGGCATGGGCTGGCCGTACAAAAAGCCCTGCACGTATTCCACCCCGAGCCCTTTCATGAACGCCTCTTCCGCCTCGGTTTCGATGCCTTCTGCGACCACCTTGAAATTCAGCTCCTGGGCCACCGCCACCATCGAGCGCACCAGCGCCTGGGCCTTCTTGTCCGCGTTGATCGAGCGCACGAAGCTGCGGTCGAGCTTGATGACATCGAGCGGAATGCGCCCGAGTTGCGACAGCGACGAATAGCCGGTGCCGAAGTCGTCGAGATGGACTTGCGCACCGAGTTGCCGGAACTGCGCGATCAACTCGATCGCCGCCGCTTCGTCTTCGATCAGGCAGCTCTCGGTGAGTTCGAGATCGACGAGGCACGGGTCGAGCCCCGCTTGCTGGAGCGCTTCGGCGAAATGCCGAACCACCGCGGTATCGACCAGTTGGCGAGCCGACACGTTGATCGCCACCCGCAGATTGAGCCCTGCGGCTTTCCAGCGCGCGGCCTGCAAGGCTGCGGTCTGCATGACCCAGCGGCCGAGATGGCCGATCAGCCCCGATTCTTCGGCATAACGAATGAACTCGGTCGGCATGATCTGGCCGCGCTCGGGCGAATTCCAACGGATCAGCGCCTCGGCGCCGGTTACCACACCCGTGGCAAGTGACAGCTTGGGCTGGTAGTACAGCGTGAACTGGCCTTCTTCGAGACCGCGCCGCAGGTTGGTGTCGAGCCACATATACTCGGCCACCTTGCGGTCCATCTCCTGCGAAAACACCCGGTAGGTCCGCTTGCCTTCGTCTTTGGCGACGTACATCGCGGTGTCCGCCGAGCGGATCAGCGATTCGAGGCTGTCGCCGTGCTCCGGGCACCGCGCGATGCCGATCGAACAGCCGGTGTAGACCTCGACGAGGCCGAGGCTGAACGGTGTGCGCAGGCGCTCCAGAATGCGCTGTGCGGTGGCTTCGAGGGACTCGAGGGTGCCGGTCGCGGCCAGCACGACAAACTCGTCGCCACCCAGCCGCGCGAGCGTATCGCCCTCGTTCAGGCAGGTGCTGATGGCCGCCGACACGTCCTTGATCAGCCGGTCGCCGAACACATGTCCGTAGTGATCGTTGACCTTCTTGAAGTTGTCGAGGTCGAGGAACAGGATGCCGACCGACTCGTCGACAGCCGCACTCGAGATCGCCGCGCGCACCTTGTCCTGAATCGCGTTGCGATTGGCGAGGCCGGTGAGCGAATCGGTGTTGGCCAACTCGGTCAGACGTTCTTGCGCGCGACGCTCTTCGGTGATGTCGGTACCCGAGCAGATCAGGAATTGCTCGTTGACACCGCTGCCGCTCTGCACGAACTTGTTGCGAAACAGAAACAGCCGCTCGCCGTGGACGGTCTTCACGAGCCGTTCGACTTCGTATGAGACGCCGCGGTTGAAGAAACCGGAGATGTTCTGGCTCGACGCCGCACCTGCCTCGGACGACATGAACAAGGCCCAGACGCTGCGCCCGACAATGTCTTCCTCTTTCATCCCGGTCAGTTCTTCGGCGAGACGATTGAAGCGCTGGATGCGCCCATTGCGATCGACGATCACAACAACCGAGTTCACCTCCGACACCACCTGCTCGGCGAACGACAGGCCATGAACGAGGTCGCGCGCGACCGATTCGGTGTCCTCATAGGCTGACGCGGTGCCTGCCCACAGATTGCCGCTGAGTTTCTTGCCGACCAGATGCAGCTTGAGCGGCTGGCCGAACAGGCGCACGTCTAGAACCAGATGGGAAGTGATGCCTGCGAGGTGGCGGATCTGACCGGCCTGTTGCGGGGTGAGGGAGATGGCGGCGTTGGCCGGCATGTCACCCGTGACCGGCGTCAGCTCGAGCGCGTTACTGTCTTTGGACAGACGCCAGCAAGGGCTGCTTGTGCCGAACTGGGCATAGAGCACCTGGTCGTGTTGGTCGTCGTTCATAAGTTTTATCCCCGGGCAGTCATGCCTGCGGGCCGTCAGCTCGGATAGTCAGGCCGGCGGGGGCAAGCAGTCTACTTTAGCTAAAAGACTGACTTCATTGTATCCAGATGGCCGCGACTAACAGTCGTTAACAATAACGGCAAGGTACTATGATCCTTTAGACATAGGCTAGATATTAATGGCAATGCATTAATTAATGGCGACATTAATGACGGCGCGCCATTCTGATGCGCATTTGTTCCCGCGCGTCACCCTCTGCATTCGTCATATAAGTAAATTCGCCCGCTGCCAGCGTCGCCACCACCACTCCGTCCCGGTATAACACGCGATTGCCGGCCACCGCGGGCACCTTGTCGCCCGGCAGCAACGTGCCGGCCAGATTTAACGGATCGGTGCCGGCCACGCAGACGAACGCGCCGTCGTCGGCATGGCGGCGCACTTCGCGCAGCAGCGGGATGGCCTCGGGCAGCGCAAACTGCTCGCCGGACAGACCGTTGACGAAGCGTCCGCCGCGCACCTGGCCGCGCGCTTCGAGCCGCTGCAGGACGCGCAGCAGGTCGCGCCACGGCGGCAGCCATTCGGCTTCGCGCGCGAGCAGCCGCCAGAACACTACGCCATACCGGCGTAACAAAGTCATGACAAGATGCTCGAGTACCTCGGGCGCAAACGAGGGAGCGCGACTGGCGGATGGCGGCGTCGCCATTGCGTTTTCCGCTACGGCAGGCGCGGTGCGGCGCTGAAGCAACGCCCAGCGGCCCGCATCGTCCATGCCCCCGATCAGCGCGCCACCGCGCGGGCGCCGGTTACTGTGATGCGCGTTGCGCTTCGCGGCAGGTTTCAGCAATGCACGCAATCCAGCAAAACTATCCGAGTTCACGAGTCCCGTTGCAACAAGTTCGCTTAATGCGTATTCCAGCTGGATGCCGAGCAGGCGTGTGTCGCTCGCCAGCTCGTCGAAGAACATCGCGCCGTGTTTAATAAGCGCGTCATAAACACTTTGTGCATGCGGTGAAAGTTCGGGCTGCTTGCTTTGATCGATCAGTGCGCTCCATAGGCCGATGTCGCGCCGCGGCAACAATACGATCGGCGTGCCGCGTACCGGTCCGCTGGTCGCGCGCGAACGCTCGGTCAGACGCGTCCAGACCAGCTTGCCCGAACGGCACAGTTCGTCGAGCATCGTGATCGAATAGTCCTTGAGACGGGTGGGCAGGATGTCTTCTTCCCAGGCGCCGGCCGCCGCCTCGAATCCGGCCAGCTGATCGAGCACCGCCGCGAGCGCGTCGCGCCCCTCACCGCGCGTGGCGGCCGTCAGATGTTGCCATTCGAACAGGAAGCGCATGAAGTCGTGTCGCTCGACCGGCTCGATTTCGCGGCGCAAACGCCTCACGGTGTAGCGATGAATCCGCGCGAGCAGATGTCGTTCGCACCATTCTTCTGCGGATGCACCCGGTGTGAAGCGGCCTCGCATCACGTAGCCTTGCGCTTCGAGCACGGTCAAGGCTTGCTCGACGGCGGCAGAAGGGAGTGCGAGCGAGCCGGCAATCGAGGCCACCGGTAACGGGCCGAAGCCGGTAAGCCGCGCGCGGATCACGTCGACGAGCGCTTCCTGTTCGCTCCAGGTGTCGGTAAAGCCTTTGGGCGCGGCGATAGGTGGCGTGAGGGAGGCGTCCGGATAGATGGCTGCGAGGCAGGTCAGTCGCTCCGCCGGAAGCCACAGGTCGGCACCGGCCTGGTTTTGCAGCCGGGTGGCCCGGCCCGATTCCGCCAGGTTCATAAGCCATCCTGACCACTCCGGATTCTGCTGGGCCTCGGTATGGCTGACACAGGCAAGCCCGGTCAGCGCCTCGTGCATTTCATCGAGGTTGCGCGGCTGCGGCCAGGCTTCCTCGCGAACACCGGCAATCGCGTCGGTATCGAGCGCGCCAAGATCGTCGGCGGAGGCTGGATCGGACCAGCGCCGGTTGAGCACGGCCTGGGTGCGGCGCTCTTCGATCGGCGCGTCGTCGAGATAAGCGTACGGCTTGGCGGTGAGAATCTCGGCCGCGAGCGGTGAAGGCGCCGGCAATTCGCGCGTGACGAGTTTTACCTCGCCCTGTTCCATCCGGCGTAACAGGCTTATCCAGCCGTCGGTGTCCATCGCTTCGTGCAGGCAATCGTCGATGGTCTGATCGACGAGCGGATGATGCGGCAACTCCCGTTCGCCCACGATATTCTCGAGACACGCCACCTGATCCGGAAACACGGCCGCCAACAGGTCTTCGCTGCGCATGCGTTGTAATTGCGGCGCCGTCTTGCGGCCGCCGCTGTAGCGCGGCAGCGCGAGCGAGGTGGTCGCGTTCCAGCGCCAGCGCACGCCGAACAGCGGCGCGTCGAGCAGCGCCTGGATCAGCAGATGCTCGGCGGTGTTCGAGTGCAGATAGCGCCAGACGTCATCGAGCGCGAAGCTGTGGCTGCCGGTCAGCGAGAGAATGATGGCGTCCTCGGTGGCGGCGGCTTGCAACTCGAAGTTGAAGGTGCGGCAAAAGCGTTTGCGTAACGCGAGGCCCCATGCGCGGTTGAGACGGCTGCCAAATGGCGCGTGAATCACGAGCTGGGTGCCGCCCGATTCGTCGAAGAAGCGCTCCATGACCAGCGTGTTTTGTGTGGGGAGCGTGCTCAAGGCGGCGCGGGCGCGCGCCAGATAGTCGACGATCTGGCGTGCGGCCGGCTCGTCGAGATTGAGCGTGGCGGTCATCCAGGCAATGGCGCGTTCGAGGCGTGGCGCATTGGATGCCGGCGCACGTGCTGGCGCGTCCACTACGGCTACGTCATGTAGTTGCGAGGGCGTTTCGGAATCGGACGCTGCTGGCGAGCCGACAATGGCAAACGCGCGTTCGCGGCGTGGGGCACGTCGGCGTGCGGCGAGACTTGCTACGGCCGCTGTCTTTGCGCGGGCTGATTTCCCCTCTGTTTCTGCTCCCGTAGCGCCGCCAGCAACGCCACCATCGTCGTCACTGAGCAACTGATCGATCTGCGCCCGCAAACGCGCCACACCGAACGACAGCTCATCGCTACGCCCCGGCGCTTCACCGAGCCAGAACGGAATATTCGGCGGCTGCCCTTGCGCGTCTTCCACCCGCACGCGGCCGGCTTCCACGCGCAGGATGCGGTACGACGCGTTGCCGAGTTGAAACACATCGCCTGCCAGACTTTCGACCGCGAAGTCTTCGTTGACCGTGCCGACATTGACGGCCTGCGGTTCGAGAATCACCGCATAGTCGGCGTTCTCCGGGATGGTGCCGCCCGACGTCACCGCGACCAGCTTGCCGCCGCGCCGCCCGCGCAATGTCCCACTCACCGCGTCGCGATGCAGATAAGCGCCGCGCGGGCCATGGCGGCTCGTATAGCCTTCCGCGAGCATCCGCAACACGGCATCGTACTGCTCGCGTGCGAGCCCAGCATAGGGCGCGGCGCGTCGCATCAAGTCGAACAACGCATCCTCGCTCCACTCGGCGCTCGATACTTCCGCGACGATCTGCTGGGCCAGCACATCGAGCGGCGCACGCGGAATCTGCAAGGCATCGAGTTCGCCGCGCCGCACGCAGTCGAGCAAGGCCGCGCATTCGATCAGATCGTCGCGCGAATTGGGGAACAGCCGTCCCTTCGGCATACCGCCCACCTGGTGCCCCGAGCGGCCGACACGCTGCAGGAACGGCGCGATTGCGCGCGGCGAACCCATCTGGCAGACCAGATCGACATCGCCGATATCGATGCCCAGTTCCAGCGACGCCGTGGCGATCAGCACGCGTAAATCGCCGCGTTTGAGACGCTGTTCGGCGTCGAAGCGATGTTCTTTGGCGAGGCTGCCATGGTGCGCGGCCACCGCTTCCTTGCCGAGCCGCTCTGTCAGATGACGAGCGGCGCGCTCCGCCATGCGGCGGGTGTTGACGAAAATAAGCGTGGTGCGGTGTTGCGCAATCAGTTCGGCGAGCCGGTTGTACACGAGCTCCCAGACTTCGTTGGCCATCACGGCTTCGAGTGGAACCGGCGGAATTTCCAATGCAAGATCGCGTGCGCGCACGTGTCCTACATCGACGATCGCGCAATCTGCCGGCTCAGCGCTGTCCGCACTCGCGCCACCCACCAGAAATCGCGCGACCGCGCTGATCGGCTTTTGCGTTGCAGACAGCCCGATGCGCGGCAGACGCCGAGCGCAGAGCGCATCGAGCCGTTCCAGGCTGAGCGCCAGATGGCTGCCACGCTTGCTGCCCGCGAGCGCATGGATTTCATCGACGATCACTGTGCGCGTGGTCGACAGCATGCGGCGCCCGGAGTCGGAGCCGAGCAACACGTAGAGCGATTCCGGCGTCGTCACGAGGATGTGCGGCGCGCGTTTGCGCAGCGCGGTGCGCTCCTGCTGGGTCGTGTCGCCGGTGCGTACAGCGGTGCGGATCTCGAGCGGCGGCAGGCCGCGCAGCGCGAGTTCGGCGGCTATCCCTTCGAGCGGCAACTGCAGGTTCAGACGTATGTCGTTCGAGAGCGCCTTGAGCGGCGATACGTAAACCACGAGTGTTTCGTCAGGCAGCGCGCCGCCATTGGCGAGCCCCTGCTGAACCAGATCGTCCAGCGCCGACAGAAACGCGGTGAGCGTCTTGCCGGAGCCGGTCGGAGCGGCGACCAGTGTCGAGCGGCCGTTGCGGATTGACGGCCATGCGGCCACCTGGGCATCGGTGGGCGCCGGAAACGTTTTCAGGAACCAGCCGGCCACTGCCGGATGAAAGCTGTCCAGCACGCCGGTTGAGGAAGAGGCGGGAGAGGGAGAAACGGCAGGAATCATGCTGCCATAGATGGGGGCACGACGGGCCATATCCAGAGGGGCGGCGCACGCCGCACGATGTGAGGAGTCAAGGCCCAGTCTCGCAGGTTTTCAGGCGGCGCGCCATGCGGATCGGAGCGTCGTAAAGCGGCAGGTTTTGCCGCTTTTCAGGCGAAGGCGAGTAGAGATTGCACCATTGACAGCGAGGGTGACGCGCCGGCTATCAAGTTGTCGCCGCCGCTGCTGGATTTCGCCCTGTGCAGTATTCTCAATGGTTTCCCCCAACCAGTCGGAGCAATAACGATGCGCTATAACCAGCTAGGCCGCACGGGCCTGTTTGTGTACGAACTTTGTCTTGGCACGATGACCTTCGGGGGTGGCGAAGGCATCTGGCGTCAGATTGGCGATCTGCAGCAGGCCGACGCCGAACGTCTGGTCGGCCGCGCCATCGATGCTGGCATCAACTTCATCGATACCGCCGATGTCTACGCGCAAGGCCTGTCCGAGCAGATCACCGGCCTCGCGCTGAAAAACCTCAAGGTGCCGCGCGATCAGGTCGTGGTGGCCACCAAGGTGTTCGGCGCGACCGCGGAATCCGCCAACACGCGCGGCGCCTCGCGCTATCACATCATGGACGGCATCAAGGCGAGCCTCAAACGCCTGCAACTCGATCACATCGATCTGTACCAGATTCACGGCTTCGATCCGGCCACGCCGATCGAAGAAACGGTGCGTGCGCTCGATACGCTGGTTCAGCACGGGCATGTGCGCTATGTCGGCGTGTCGAACTGGGCCGCTTGGCAGATCGTCAAGGCGCTGGGTGTCGCCGACCGCCTCGGCCTCGCGCGCTTCGAAACGCTGCAGGCGTATTACACGCTCGCGGGCCGCGATCTCGAGCGCGAACTGGTGCCGATGCTGCATAGCGAAGGGCTCGGACTGATGGTCTGGAGCCCGCTCGCGGGTGGCCTGCTGAGCGGCAAGTATGGGCGCGAGCAACAAGGTGAGGCCGGCAGCCGCCGCACCACGTTCGATTTTCCGCCGGTGAATCGCGAGCGCGCTTACGACTGTATCGATACGATGCGCGGCATCGCCGAGGCGAAGGGCGTGTCGGTCGCACAGATCGCGCTCGCCTGGCTGCTGCATCAGCGCGCGGTGACGACGGTAATCGTCGGTGCGAAAAAGGTCGAACAGCTTGACGACAATATCGCCGCCACCAAGGTGGAACTGAGCGCCGAAGAACTGGCGAAGCTCGATGCCGTCAGCGAGTTGCCGTCTGAGTATCCCGGCTGGATGCTGGAGCGTCAGGGCGAGCCGCGCCGCGCGCAGGTGACGGAGAGCAGCCGGCGTTCGCTGAAGTAAGCGGTTTAGGTTGGGGGAAGCTCTTGGTGCGAGCGCGATGGGCACGGTGGGTGCAAATGAATAGCCCACTGTGGAATAGCCCACTGCGCCGCACCGCTTATGACTTGACGAACCAGCGCTGCTCGATGCTATGAATCAGCCGGCACACCAGTAACGCGATGACGGTTCCGATCGTGACCTCGCCGAGGCGGATCAGCGCGACTTCCCATGGCGGACCGATGCGCGGCACCAGCAACATGATCGTGGCGGTGATGCCGCCCAGACGCGCCGCGCTGCCGATATTGGCCACCCAGCAGATGATGATCGCGGCCGCCACCGTCGCCATATAGGCGACGAAATAGCCACCGCCGAGCAGCGTGCCGGCGAGGCCGCACACGCCCCCGACCATCGCGCCAAGAAACTGGTCGCGCGAGAGTTTGCGGGTGTCGACATAGTTGTGCTGGCTCACCGCAATCGCGGTGATGGCGGCCCAGAACGGCTGATGGGTGTGCAAGGCCCGTGCGATCGTAAACGCGATGCTGGCGCCCGCTACCGCCTGCAGCGCCATCACACAACCCTCGATGAGACGGTCGGGCAGCGGCAGCGATTTCAGGAATGCGAGTAGCGAATCGGCGGCGCTTGCCTGCGCTGCACGCCGGGTCTGGGGGGATTCCGTCATGAGGCCCTGTCGCATAAAGACGTTGTGAACAGCAGGATATTCTATCGACTCATTGAGGTGCCCAACCGGAATCAGGCGCACTTTCATGGATCCGGGCCGCGTGCGCGGTGATACCAGTTCATGAGTGGCGTCGCCGAGACCCCGTGTATGACCACCGATCCCGTCACGACCGCGAGCGCGAGCGGCGCCAGCGGCAGAATTTGCGCTGCCTGACCATGCTCGAGTGCATAGACGAGGTAGTAAAACGAGCCCGTGCCGCGAATGCCGAACCAGCTCATCAGACGGCGTTGCGCCTGGGACGCTCGCGAACCCAGCAAGGACAGCTCGACCGCAATGGGTCTCACCAGCAGAAAAAACACAACGATAAGCGCTGCGCTCTGCCACGTGAGAAGCGGGGCGCGCAGGGTGGCGAGCACGTTGCCGATCATGGCCATGATGGCCACCTCGGCGATCCGCTCCAGCTCGATCGTGAAGCCCAGCACCGATTCGGTCATATAGGCGTGGGCCTTGTCCGGATCCGCAGCGGTCGCGGACACGTCTTCGGAATCGACCGTGCCGATCGTGCTGCGCGGCGAGCGCTCGCCGCTTGCCTGGTGTTCGACGCGCCGCATCGCGACGCCCGCCGCGAACACCGCAAGGAATCCGTAGGTATGGGCGAGTTGGGCGGCGCCAAACGACAGTTCGATCAGTCCCAGCGCAAAAAATCCTTCCAGACCGAGCGCCTGCGCGTGGTGGGTCCGCAGCCAGGTGACGG
The DNA here is from genome assembly GCF_026225065.1 of Paraburkholderia sp. Lineage (GTDB taxonomy): Bacteria > Pseudomonadota > Gammaproteobacteria > Burkholderiales > Burkholderiaceae > Paraburkholderia. The sequence goes on from NZ_JAMFSB010000066.1 coordinate 15,337, forward strand.
CGTGCGTCGTGGCCCAGCCGAGCACGGCGCCAATCGCGACCGCGCCGGCGATTCCCCAGACTGCAGTGGCGGCAAAGCGCCAGCTCAACGCCGTGGTCATGGCGCTTGGCGGAGCCGCGCAAAGCGCGAGGCCGAGCATCGCGAAGGGCAGCGCGATACCGTCGTTCAGGCCGCCTTCGCCGGAGAGCGCGAAGCGCAACAGGTCGCGGTCACCTGGATCGTGAATCTGCACGTCGTGGGCGAGCACGGGATCGGTGGGCGCGAGAATCGCTGCGAGCAGAAGCGCTGGCCCCCAGTCGAGGCGTAGCGCGTAGACCCCGAACAGCATCAGCAACGGAATCGTCAGGAGCATGGCTGGCGCGCCCAGGCGCAGCGGCAGCCACCACAGGGCGTCGAAGACCGGTACGCGCAGTCGCAGGCCGATGGCGAACAGCGAGACCAGCAAGGCGATCTCGGTCATGATTCGCAACAAATGAGCGTCGCCGACGATATCGAGGTGCAACAGGTTCACTCCGGCCGGCCCGAGTGCGTAACCGATGCCCAGATAGAACATGGCGGCGCTGACCGGCAACCGCCTGAAAGTGGTCGCGGCGACGCCCATAAAGACGAGCACGCCGCCGACGATGAGAAACCAGAGTGTTTCGTCCATAGGCATCCGGTGAGGCGGGGCGCTGGCGGGCCCAAGGGCTTGCCTTGAATCAGCGCTGATCCGCGGGGCGTAGCCCCGGTTACGGGGAGCGGCCGAAGGCAATGCGCAGCTTGCGTTTGGCCTGCTCGAGGGTGGCGCGGCGTCCTTTGGGCAGATTTTTGCCGGCGCGGTTGATGTAGAAATTGAGCATCGACATGGCCGACTGGAAGGGCGTGCCTTTGCGTCGCCGGCTGTGCGTCGAGGAGCGTTTCAGTGACTCGGCGATCGACTCCGCGCTACCGGTCTTGAAGACATTCGCTTCGATGTCCATGGCGTCGCTGGTTTCCATGACGTGATGCGACCACCGGTTCGAACGGCTCGCTTGCTGGGCACCGCCTGTTTTTGCATGGCGGTTTGCGGTGGCTCGCGCATGACGTTGCCGGGGCGGCCGCCCGGACTTTGCGCGCGCCGCGGGGCGCTTCGATTTTCTGCTGACCATGATGTTGTGCCTCGTATGAAGCGGGGGCGCGCCACCAGGTGGACCGCTACGCGGTGGAGCGCCACCCGGTGCAGCGCCGCCATCAAGTTGACCCTACCGTCACAGCTTCACGCCACCGGCCTCAGGCGCTTCCGCGCCGCCCGGTAGAGTCGCGCCGACGCCGAGGTCGTCGCGGCCCCAGTAGGGTTCGCTGCCGTAAAACTGGTGGACCGAGGTCGCCCACGTCTGGTCGGCCATCGACGGCCAATGATCCTTATCGAAGCCCGGCGCATTCTTGATGCTTTCCGAAGACATCGCAAGCTGGAAGCACTTGCGTTCCGTGTCGAGCGTCAACGCATCCCAGGGAACGGCGAGCAGCTTGTCGCCCATGCCGAGGAAGCCGCCGCTCGATAACACCGCATAGGCGATGCGCCCCGAGCGTACGTCCAGCATGATGTCCTTGACCTTACCGATGTCGTCGCCTTCGCTGCTGAGCACCTTGTTGCCGTCGAGCGTGGCCGCTGCCATCACGTCCGGTCCCGGTCCGTCAGCGCTACGACTGCCTTTACCGACGATCTTCGCACCGGCGCCAGCGCCGGTTCTCGTGCGCGTTTCGTTGAGCATGCTCATGATGTGTCTCCCTGGACAGATTGATGTCCTTTCATCGCAGCAACGCTTGTTCCTCCGGTGGCGCGTCAGTGGAAATCTCCCCTCAGTTTGCTTTCCATACGCTTTCATTGCGCAACCGCCCGGCCGTTTCTGCGATCTGCTCCGCAGCGGAATGACACAGTGCGTAAAAAGCGTCGCGCAGATTGCAATTCTTGCGCGGCGGCTGAGGCCTGCTGAAGCGCCGCGGGCGAAATAAGGCCGCGCCACGGCATGTATTCGGCACTTTGCTAAATCGGCCCGTTTCTTGCTGCGTTGCACAGCAACTAGAGCAGTAGACACAGTATCTTTATCGGAATCAGCATGACCGCGGACAGATTCAACGCGCGCGCCCCTTCGTGTCACGGCCCTCGCCGCGACACCGACACTCAATCCCCGCCTGGCCGCGCCGTTGCGCGTGAGCCGGTGTCCGCACAACCGGCCAGGACCTCGCAGGCGCATATCCAGCAGGCACAGCAATCCCAGCATTCGGATGCAAAGCGCTCAGCTACGCAAGCTGCCCCGCAGCAAATCGGCGCGTTGCAGATTCTGATGGCGTTGCTCGTGACGCCGCTCGCCTGGCTTGCTCAGGTGAGCATTGCAGAGATGGTGCTCGGGCAGCGCTGCGAGGCCGGCGCACCTCTATTCGTTGTGCACGCCATGGCCTGGACGCCGCTGACGGTTGTCGTCGCCAGCGTTGTCTGCCTGATATTCGCCTCGTTTGGCACATTCGTGGCGTGGCGCAACCTGTGGCGCACCGCGCGCATTCCATGGCGCTTTCCCGCGGCGCTGAAAGGCACGCGTGCCGAGCGCGACTGGTTTCTATCGAGAATCTGCGCGATGTCCAGCACCATGTTCATCCTTGGCCTGGTAGCGACCGATGTCGCGATGCTGGTCATCGCACCGTGCAGCCCGTGGTAGCCGCAGCGGCGCGAACGGCGGCACGAGAACTATCGCGTCACGGCCGTGCGGCAACCTCGTCGAGATGTAGCAACAGATCGGCAGGGTCTTCATAGACGCGCAATGCGCCGGCACGTTCGAGTTCATCCTGACCATAGCCGCCCGACAGTACCCCAACTCCCAACGCACGGCAGCGCTGTGCGGCCAGCATGTCCCAGATGCTATCGCCCACCACGACGCTCTGTTCGATCTGCACGCCCAGGCGGTGTGCTGCGGCAATGA
>NZ_JAMFSB010000067.1 GCF_026225065.1 Paraburkholderia sp.
CTATTAACAAGAGTACTTTTAGATTTGACCAAGAGGACGATCGATAACCCGCATCACTGGTTCCGAACTTGAATGCACGAACGCCGACGTGCCGGTGGAACTGCGCGTTAAACCGTGCGCCCATGGCAAGTGTGTCCCCCTTGCCACGTAACGCGGCTGCAGCGTGACTTGTTGCGAGATGTGGAGTATTGGAGAATCGCGTCTCGAAAGATTGTGTTGCCAGCGTGGGCGATATGACAGCGTGGTGTGATCGAACGAAGCAAGGCTCGTCTGCTGCACTGCGGGCACTCCATATTAGGTGCTCACCCCAACAACGGATTAAAGTTGTCGAACCGAATCGCCATCTTCCGAGCAGTGCAGAAGGACTGGCTGGCGAGTTTCGCGCGCGACCAGTTGGGAGAGATCAAGCGGACCAGCGTGACAACCAGGTAGTACGCACACAAGCGGTGGGTCTTTGAACTCAGCTTCAAAATGAACGCGCTGAACCATTGCACGAGGGCGTGAAGACGCGCCATTGTCCCTTTTCGTCACCGGACTCCGCTTGCCGGGTGCCAACGATACAGGTATCGCCACTACTACCCAACTCCCTGTTTTTTATCGGTTTTCCCCCGATTTTGTGGGCCAAATCGCAGATCAGCGTGGCATAATCAATCGCACACGCAGCTTGCCCGCAGTCATCACTACCCCCGCATACCATGGCACAGACTCTTTACGACAAATTGTGGAACACACACGTGATCCACACGGAAGAAGACGGTACGACGATTCTTTATATCGACCGCCACCTGCTGCACGAGGTCACCAGTCCACAGGCGTTTGAAGGCCTGAAACTGGCGCAGCGCCCCGTGTGGCGCATCAGCGCGAATCTGGCAGTGTCCGACCACAACGTGCCTACTACGGACCGTAGCCATGGTATCGCTGATCCGGTGTCGAAGCTGCAAGTCGACACGCTCGATACGAATTGCGATTCCTACGGCATAACGCAGTTCAAGATGAACGACCTGCGCCAGGGCATCGTGCACATCATCGGGCCGGAACAGGGCGCTACGCTGCCGGGCATGACGATCGTCTGCGGCGACTCGCATACGTCCACGCACGGCGCGTTCGGCGCGCTCGCGCACGGCATCGGCACTTCGGAAGTCGAGCACGTGCTGGCCACGCAAACGCTCTTGCAGAAAAAGAGCAAGAACATGCTGGTGAAGGTCGAGGGGCAACTGCCGCGCGGTTGTACGGCGAAGGACATCGTGCTCGCGATCATCGGCAAGATCGGCACGGCAGGCGGCACGGGCTATGCCATCGAGTTCGGCGGTTCGACGATCCGCGCGCTGACTATGGAAGGCCGCATGACGGTCTGCAATATGGCGATCGAAGGAGGCGCGCGCGCTGGCATGGTCGCCGTCGACGACACCACTGTCGAATATCTGAAGGGCCGTCCGTTCTCGCCGGAAGGTGTCGAATGGGATCACGCGGTCGAATACTGGAAGCAGTTCAAGTCAGATGACGGTGCGACGTTCGATCGCGTTGTCGAACTGAATGCTGCGGAAATCGTGCCACAAGTCACATGGGGTACGTCGCCGGAAATGGTGACCGCAATCGACGGCCGCGTGCCGGATCCGGAACGCGAGAAAGATCCGGTCAAGCGCGATGCCATGGAACGCGCGTTGAAGTACATGGCGCTCGAACCGAACCTGCCGATCGAATCGATCAAGCCGGACAAGATCTTCATCGGCTCGTGCACCAACGCGCGTATCGAAGACTTGCGCGCCGCAGCGTATGTCGTGCGCAAACTGGGCCGCCGCGTCGCGCCGAGCATCCGTCTCGCGATGGTCGTGCCGGGCTCGGGTCTGGTGAAGGCGCAAGCCGAACGTGAAGGGCTGGACAAGGTGTTCACGGACGCAGGTTTCGAGTGGCGCGAGCCGGGCTGTTCGATGTGTCTCGCCATGAACGCGGACCGGCTGGATCCGGGCGAGCGTTGCGCGTCCACTTCGAATCGCAACTTCGAAGGCCGTCAGGGCGCGGGTGGGCGTACCCACCTCGTGAGCCCGGCCATGGCTGCTGCTGCTGCCATCGAAGGTCACTTCGTCGATATTCGCAAGCTCGGTTAAGCCGGCGCGATTCGGTTTCGATTCCACCGGCGGCGCGTTTAGTGTCGCAGCCGCCGGTCTCTACTTTGATGGGTGATGGGCCATGGATAAATTCATCGTACATACCGGCGTCGTGGCGCCGTTGGATCGCGAGAACGTCGACACGGACGCGATCATTCCGAAGCAGTTCCTGAAGTCGATCAAGCGCACGGGCTTCGGTCCGAACGCCTTCGACGAATGGCGTTACCTCGATCACGGCGAGCCGGGTCAGGACAATTCGACGCGTCCGTTGAATCCCGATTTCGTGCTGAACCAGCCACGCTATCAAGGCGCGTCGATCCTGGTGGCGCGCAAGAACTTCGGCTGCGGCAGCTCGCGTGAGCACGCACCGTGGGCGCTGCAGCAATACGGCTTTCGAGCGATCATCGCGCCGAGCTTCGCGGACATCTTCTACAACAACTGCTTCAAGAATGGTCTGCTGCCGATCGCGCTGACCGAGCAGCAGGTCGATCACCTGTTCAGCGAAACCTACGCGTTCAACGGCTTCGAGCTGACCATCGACCTCGAAGCTCAGACCGTGCGCATCGGCGACGGCACTGAGTACCCGTTCGAAGTTGCCGGGTTTCGCAAGTACTGCCTGCTGAACGGTTTCGATGACATTGGCCTCACGCTACGTCACGCGGACAAGATTCGTCAGTTCGAAGCAGAGCGTCTGACGAAGCAGCCGTGGCTTGGCCACCGTATCGTCGGCTAAGCGCGTGCCTGAGTTCGAGACGTCATCGCCCAGGTTTAAAAGAGAACAATCAAGGAAATTCGCATGAAGATCGCAGTGTTGCCCGGTGATGGCATTGGTCCGGAAATCGTCAAGGAAGCCGTCAAGGTTCTGAACGTACTCGGCGAAAAGTTCGAGCTTGAAGAAGCGCCGGTTGGCGGCGCGGGTTACGAAGCCAAGGGCCACCCGCTGCCCGATTCGACGCTCGCGCTCGCGAAGGAAGCCGATGCGATCCTGTTCGGCGCCGTAGGCGACTGGAAGTACGACAAGCTCGAACGCGCGCTGCGTCCGGAGCAGGCCATCCTGGGTCTGCGCAAGCATCTGCAACTGTTCGCGAACTTCCGTCCGGCGATCTGCTATCCGCAACTGACGGGGGCGTCGTCGCTGAAGGAAGAGATCGTTTCGGGCCTCGACATCCTGATCGTGCGCGAACTGAATGGCGACATTTACTTCGGTGCGCCGCGCGGCGTACGTGAAGCACCGGACGGTCCGTTCGCCGGCGCGAAGGAAGGCTTCGACACCATGCGTTATTCGGAGCCGGAAGTGCGCCGCATTGCGCACGTTGCCTTCCAGGCGGCGCAAAAGCGCGGCAAGAAACTGACTTCGGTCGACAAGGCCAACGTGCTCGAAACGTCGCAATTCTGGAGGGACATCATGATCGATGTCTCGAAGGAATACGCAGATGTCGAACTGTCGCACATGTACGTCGACAACGCGGCCATGCAATTGGTGAAGGCGCCGAAGTCGTTCGACGTGATCGTCACGGGCAACATGTTTGGCGACATCCTCTCCGATGAAGCCGCGATGTTGACGGGTTCGATCGGCATGCTGCCGTCGGCCTCGCTCGACAAGAACAACAAGGGTTTGTACGAGCCGTCGCACGGTTCAGCGCCGGATATCGCCGGCAAGGGCGTGGCGAATCCGCTGGCCACCATCCTGTCCGCTGCGATGATGCTGCGTTACTCGTTGAACAAGGCCGAGCAGGCTGACCGCATCGAAGCTGCCGTGAAGAAGGTGCTGGAGCAGGGCTTGCGCACGGGCGATATCCTGACGCCGGGTTGCCAGCAGGTCGGCACCGCGGCGATGGGCGATGCCGTCGTCGCCGCGCTTTGAGCGCGGTTGTTTGAGTTGTGTTTAAACCGGGCCGCGAACGTTTCGTCGCCTGTAAAGGCGTAGTGACGATGTCGTAAGTCCGACACGCACTCACGCGCGAATGGCCCGAAATTCGGGCCATTCGCGCGCAAAAGCGGCGAATCAGGCCGCTCAAATCCGGTTTTCGTGTAGACTGTAGAAATGGCTAAGGCTCTCCAAATCACCTCGATTTCTAATCACCACGGCAAAACGGCCCGTGTGGTTGAGCTCGCCATTAGCGTCAAAACGCTGATTAAAGCAATTACCCCGAAAACGATCACGATTCGCTGATCGTCCGTCGTGCCCGCCCATCTTCCCCGCGCGGTCACTGCGGGCAAAGATGCGGGGAAGCCTCCACTCGAAGGGTAAGTGTCATGAACGTAGGTCTCGTAGGTTGGCGCGGCATGGTCGGCAGCGTCCTGATGCAGCGTATGCAGCAGGAAGGCGATTTCGATCTGATCGAACCGGTGTTTTTCAGCACCAGCAACGCGGGCGGCAACGCGCCGTCGTTCGCTAAAAACGAGACCAAGCTCAAAGATGCCTCGAGCATCGACGACCTGAAGAAGTGCGACGCCATCATCTCCTGCCAGGGCGGCGACTATACCAACGACGTGTTCCCGAAACTGCGCGCAGCCGGTTGGAACGGTTACTGGATCGACGCGGCTTCATCGCTGCGCATGAAGGACGACGCGGTCATCATTCTCGATCCGGTCAACCTCGACGTGATCAAGAACGCGCTGGTGAAGGGCCAGAAGAATTTTATCGGTGGCAACTGTACGGTCAGCCTGATGCTGATGGCGCTGGGCGGCCTGTTCCGCGAAAACCTCATCGACTGGATGACGGCCATGACGTATCAGGCCGCATCGGGCGCGGGCGCCCAGAACATGCGCGAATTGCTGCAGCAGATGGGCACACTGTATGGCTCGGCCAAGGAAGACCTGGCGGATCCGTCGTCGGCGATTCTGGACATCGATCGCCGCGTGCTGGCCGCGATGAATAGCGACCGCATGCCGACTGAACATTTCGGCGTGCCGCTCGCCGGTTCGCTGATCCCGTGGATCGACAAGGACCTCGGAAACGGCATGTCCAAGGAAGAGTGGAAGGGCGGCGCGGAAACCAACAAGATCCTCGGCAAGCCGGCTATGGGTACGCCGGGTTCGATCCCGGTGGACGGTTTGTGCGTGCGCATCGGCGCCATGCGCTGCCACTCGCAGGCTTTGACGATCAAGCTGAAGAAGGACGTGCCGCTCGACGAGGTCAGCAGCATCCTCGCCTCGGCTAACGACTGGGTTAAGGTTGTGCCGAACGAGCGCGAAGCGTCGATCCGCGATCTGTCGCCAGCGGTGGTCACGGGCACGCTGACTGTGCCGGTCGGGCGTCTGCGCAAGCTGGCGATGGGCGGCGAATATCTGTCGGCTTTCACGGTTGGCGACCAGCTCTTGTGGGGTGCCGCAGAGCCGCTGCGCAGGATGCTGCGCATTCTGCTCGACAAGTAAAGTAAACTACGCGGCTACGACGCGTAAAAACTCAAAAAGCGTCGCGCTCGCGCGGCGCTTTTTTCATTGGTGTGCTCCCAAAATCTTGTCTCAATCCAACCGCAAACAAGGGCAGAGCGCTGACGCGCCCGTGGTCCAGATGACCGTCCGACACGCTTCCCTTCGCGCTATCGCGTGCAGCCGTGTATGCCAGTTCGCCGCCGCGGCCACCTTGGCCTTCGGGCTGGGCGGCATGGCAGGGGGGGGCACCGACGCTCAGGCAGCGACTGCCGACGCGGCAAGCGCGCCAGCCGCTGCTTCCGTGCCGCTCGCCGCCGGCAGCCAGTACGCGATTCACCCGGGGCAATCGCTCAATGATGTGGCTGTGGCGGCTACACAGTCGCACGACCGAGCGACCTTGGCGCGCGCCTCGAAGGCCTTGTTCGACGCGAATCCGAACGCGTTTATGTCGCACGACCCGAGCCGGCTGCGACTGGGGTCCGTTTTGACGATTCCGGCGCTGGATGCGACGGGCGCGGCGATCGTGGCTTCGGATGCTGCCGGTGCGTCGGCACCGTCGGGGGCGGTTGCAAGTTCCGCTGTTGCGGCGAGCTCGCCGTCGGCGGCGCCTTCAGCCGCTACAGCGGCGACGGCAATTGGGGCAAGTACTGCGCTTGGCGCTGCGTCGCAGCCTGCCAGCGCGCAGGCGAACGCCGCGAGTGCTGCCGTGCAGGCTGCTCCGGCCGTCGCTGGACCCGCAAGTGCGCCGGTTCGGGCGAGTTCGGTAACCACCGGTGCCGGCACTAGCGCGCCGTCGGCCGGCAGTGAGGCCGCTATGGCCGCCTCCGGGGCGATGTCCGGCGCCGCTTCGGCACCTGCTGGCGTTTCGTCGGCAGCCGCCGCGCCGTCTGCCTCGCAAGCGGTCGGTGCGCATGTCTGGACGGGCGCGATCCAGCCGGCGACCGGTGCGTCGGTCGCCTCCGCGGCGTCTGCGACGCTGCCGGTTACGCCTTCCTCCGCCCCGCAGGCCCTGCAGGCGCCGACGCAGGTTTCCAGTCTGCAGCAGTTGCTCGCGCTAAAAAGCCGGGTGCTGATGGAGTTGCAAAAGCATGGCATCGGCGGCAAGCCAGCGCAGCCTGCTCAGGCGAACGGTCCGGCCACGGTTGCGAGCGGTCCGGCGGTTGCTGCCAGCGAGACGCATGGGCAGAGTACCGGCGCTGTGGGGAGTTCGCACACCCAGAGTGGCAACTTCGATTTGTCTCCGGTGAACCTCGGGTTTGCCGCTGCAATTGGCGCTGCGGCGGTCGCTCTGCTGGCCGCGCTTGGGATGCGTCGGCGTAAGAGTGGCGTGACGGCGGCGGAGGCTGCTGGCGTGCCTGAAACTGAAACCGTGGCGGGGCCGGAGACTCTGCTGGCGCGGGATAACTTCGCGCCGCGTGATGAGATTGGTACGTCTGACCCAGCGGTTGCCGGCGAGTACGCGGTACGCGAAGAAGCAACTCACGAGGCCGCGGCGCCCGAAGAAGCGGCTGCACGTGAAGAAGCGGCAGCACGTGAATTGGCGGAGAGGGAGGCAGCAGCCCAGCAGGCCGCAGAGCGCGAAGCAGCGGCTCATGACGCGGCACCCCATGAAGGAGCGGTCGCGCGCGAAGTGGAAGAGCACGAGGCCGCAGCACAGAACGCAGCAGAGAGCGAAACAGCGGCGTACGAACCGGCCGGGCATGACGC
>NZ_JAMFSB010000068.1 GCF_026225065.1 Paraburkholderia sp.
GTGCGCGGCGGTATGGGACGAGGCGGCGCAGCGTTCGACACCGTCCACCGATCACACGGAACTCTACCGGCTATTGTCGCGCGGTGCATCCTGAACTGAACCCAACAGATTCGGAGTCCATCATGTCACACACAACGCAGTTCTTTATCGACGGACAATGGGTCGAGCCTTTGTCCGGGATCCGCTTCGACGTGGTCGATCCGGCCACCGAAGCAACCATTGGGCAGATTGCGCTTGGCAACGCACGAGACGTGGATCGGGCTGTGGCCGCCGCACGTCGTTCGTTTCCGGCGTGGTCTGCTAGCGATGTCCGCGAACGCGTCGACCTGCTCAAACGCGTGCTGAAAGTCTACGAGCGCCGCCATGACGAATTCGCGGAACTGATTCGCCGTGAAATGGGTGCGCCGATCACCTTCGCTCGCAGCGGCCAGGCGGCGCGCGGGCCGGCGCATCTCAATGCGTTGATCGACGTGCTCGAGCGCTTTGACTTTGAAGAGCAGCGCGGTAGCACACGCGTCGTGCTGGAGCCAATCGGCGTGTGTGGGCTGATTACGCCATGGAACTGGCCGATCAACCAGATTGTGGTGAAGATCGCCCCGGCGCTCGCGGCGGGTTGCACGATGGTGCTCAAACCCAGCGAGTATTCGCCATTGAGCGCATTGCTGTTCGCCGAGGTGCTTGACGAAGCGCAGGTGCCTGCTGGTGTGTTCAACCTGGTCAACGGCGATGGGCCCGGCGTTGGCACGGCAATCGCGTCGCATCCGGACATCGACATGGTGTCGTTCACCGGTTCGACGCGTGCGGGTGTGCTGGTTGCACAGGCGGCAGCGCCCACGGTTAAACGCGTCGCACAGGAGCTTGGCGGCAAGTCGGCAAACATCCTGCTCGACGACGTCGACCTCGACGAGGCGGTGGCGCGTGGCCTCGCAGCGTGCTTTACGAACTCCGGTCAGTCGTGCTCGATTCCTACCCGCATGCTCGTGCCGCGTCATCTGATGAACGATACCGCGCAAATCGCAAAGCGTGCTGCAGAGGCTTACCGTATGGGCCCAACCGATGACCCGGCGACGCAGCTCGGACCGCTCGTCAACCGCAACCAGTTCAACCGCGTGCAGACGCTGATCCAGAAAGGCATCGACGAGGGAGCGCGGCTTGTGACAGGCGGCACGGGTTTGCCTGCGGGCATTGAGCATGGCTACTACGTGCGGCCTACCGTTTTCGCCGACGTAAAGCCACTTATGACGATTGCGCGCGAGGAGATATTCGGACCTGTGCTGTCCATCATCGCGTACGACTCGGAAGAGGACGCAATCCATATTGCCAACGATACCGACTATGGCCTCGCCGCGTACGTGCAGTCGGGCAACCTCGAGCGGGCAAGGAAAGTAGGCCGCGCCTTGCGCGCTGGCGGTGTACACCTGAACTATCCCGTAGCTGATTTCGGCGCGCCGTTTGGTGGCTACAAGCGCTCGGGCAATGGCCGTGAGTGGGGCGAAGCCGGCCTGCGTGAATATCTGGAGACGAAGTCGATGGTCGGATATGGTCCGGTCTGACGCAAGCCGCTTCAGAGCCGGGTATGCCCGATCCGGTTAGACCTAGCTGGGCAAAAAAATTTGCGCTTTCGAATTGTCGGACAATCAGTGTGTCCGGCAGCAGGACGGTTTGAATCTGAAAACCACAATGAACCAGAGAGGATTTCACCATGGACAACAGCGAACGCTTCGACAAAGGCTTTGAGAACCGCAAAGAGGTACTTGGCGCAGAGCACGTAGAGAAGTCGTGGGCCAACGCGGATGACTTCAATCGTCCGATGCAGAAGTTCGTCACCGAATGTTGCTGGGGCGACATCTGGGGTGATACGACGTTGTCGTTCAAGACGCGCAGCTTGTTGAACCTCGGCATGCTGACGGCGATGAGTCAGCACCACGAGCTGGGGGTGCACGTGAAGGGCGCATTACGCAACGGTGTGACGCGTGACGAGATTCGCGCGGCGTTGATGCAGGCGGCCGTTTATTGCGGCGCGCCGCTTGCACTGGCGGCATTCCGCGTCGCGAGCGAGGCAATCAAGGCCTACGAGGCGGAGAACTCGACTGCCTGATTACGTGGCAGACCAACATCCAGGAGACAACGATGAAAACCATAACTGCCAACGACGTAGTCCAGTCGGAAGGCGAGCGGTCGATAGAAACGAAAAGGCGCAATGCGATCAAGGGCGCGTTCTTTTCCGAGTTTATCGACATGTTCGATATCTACCTTCCGGTCGTCGTACTCTCGCCGGTGCTCGGGTTTTTTCAACCGCCGCATCTCTCGACCGGGACGGAGACGATTCTGGCGTCTCTGGTTTTCATCACGACGCTGCTCGGTAGACCGGTCGGCGCATTGCTGTTCGGCATGATCGCGGACCGGATCGGCCGACGTAAGGCGTCCATCTGGTCAGTGACGGGCTTTGGGGTGGTCACGCTGCTGATCGCGCTACTGCCCGGTTATCAGAGTATCGGTCTCGCATCGTACTGGCTGCTGGTGTTGCTGCGCTTTGTCGACGGCATTTTTCTGGGCGGCGGTTACACCGGCGCCATGCCGCTCGCGATCGAATACTCGAAGAAAGAACAGCGCGGCTTCGTCGGCGGTTTCATCATCGCGGGCTTTCCCGCAGCCTATGTGACGATCAACCTCGTCGCGATGTTGATGTTTACGCTCTTTCCGCTCAACGGCATGAATTCGCCGTATGCGCAGTGGGGCTGGCGTGTGCCTTTCGTGCTGGGCGCGGCGCTGGCTGGTGTCCTCGCGACTTACTACGTGCGCAAGGTGGCGGAGTCGGAGATCTGGCAAAGCGAAACGGCTGACAAAGCGGCGCAAGCCGAAAAACTGCCTCTTACCGATCTGATTCGCGGCAAGAGCGGACGCAACCTGTTGCAGGTGCTGGTGATGATGACCGGCTTCTGGCTCACGCAGAACATCGTGACGATCTTTCTGCCCACCGGGCTGCTCGTGAAAACGCTGCACCTGTCGGGCTTCCAGATGGCGTCGACGCTGATGATCACCTATTTCGTGCTGTTTTTCAGCTATATCGGCTCGGGGCTGATCGCGCAACGGATCGGCCGCCGCCGCTTCTTTGTGATTGTCGGCCCGTTGATCGCAACGGTTGGCGCTGCGCTGCTGTACGTGCTCGCCAATGTCGACGGTTTGTCGCTGACAGCAATTATTTTGCTCGTCTGTGTGCTCGCCGTGCTCGTGACATCGCCATGGGGCGTCATTGTGACGTACATCAACGAGCGCTTCGTGACCGATGTGCGCGCAACGGGTTTCGGTGTCGGCTTTAGTCTTTCCGTGATCATTCCGTCGTTTTACGCGTTCTATATGAACTGGCTCAGCGCATTCATGCCGCTGCGTATGACAGCAGTCGCATTGCTGTGCCTCGGCGGCCTGATAGGAATGGTCGGCGCGTTGATAGGCCCGGAAACGAAAGACGTCGATTTCTAAAGCAACTGCTTTCTTTAAGAGGGACGCGATTCATGAATGAGAATCGGATCGGCTTTATCGGTCTAGGCAATATGGGCGGCCGGATGACGAGACGGCTCGTCGATGCAGGTATCGCTGTACTCGGCTTCGATACCGTTACGGACCGTATTGTGGCGGCTGGCGCAGAGCCGGCGGGGACGTTGCGCGATGTCGTCGCGTTCGCGGATGTCGTGATGATGTCGCTGCCGGACAGCATGGTCGTGGAGGCGGTGGTCGAAGGCGAGGACGGTGTGCTTGCGCATTGCCGTTCAGGGCAGATCGTGGTCGATCTGAGCACGGCTGCGGCCAGTTCGACTATCCGGCTGGCGCAACGCTTCGCAGAACGTGGCGTTCATTATGTTGACGCCGGTATCTCGGGCGGAGCGGCGGCCGCGGAAAAGGGCACGCTAACGTTGATGGTAGGCGGCGACGCTGGCGCGGTCGACAAGCTTAAGTGGGCATTCAAGCCGATCAGCGCGAAGGTCGCCTACATGGGCACGAGCGGAACAGGTCACACGACCAAACTGCTGAATAACTTTCTGAACGCGGTGAGCCTTGCTGCAAGTGCTGAAGTGATGGTGGCCGGTAAAAAGGCTGGCCTCGATTTGCATCTGCTGCTCGATGTGCTGAACAGCAGTAGCGGCGTCAACTTTGCGACGTTGAACCGCTTTCCGAAAATCGTCGATGGCGATTATCTTGAGGGCGGTCTCACTGGCAAGCTGATGACGAAAGATGTGGTGCTCTATGTGGACCGGGTGCGCGAATTGGGCGTGACGTCGCTGAATTCCGCAGGGCCGCTGGCGAGCTTCGGCCTTGGCACGGCATTGGGCTATGGCGATGTGATCAGCAATCGGGTCGTCGATGCGATCGGCGACGTGTCGGGTGGCGTGCGGTTGCACGACGCTGACAAGTACAACTGAAAAAGGAGAGGCAGGCATGAAGGTATTTCACGGCAGGACGGACGGCGCGAAGTCGGAGCTTCGTGGCGAGACGTTTTCGGGCGAGGTGTGGGCTGATCCGGTGATGCCGGCCACTGACGGCGTCACGATTAACACGGTGCTGTTCGCCCCACGGGGCAGAACCTACTGGCATACGCACGAGTACGGTCAGGTGTTGACGGTTACGGCCGGCAAGGGCTGGATATGCAAGGATGGCGAAGCGCCGCAGCCGATTCGTCAAGGCGATATCGTCTTCATTGGGCCGAACGAGCGCCATTGGCATGGTGCGAGCGACAGCAGCTATATGGTGCACATCGCGACGTCGCTCGGCAAGGCGACGTGGCAGGAAGAAGTCGCGGAGAAGGACTATCCGGCAGGAGTGTGACGCTGGTCCCGGCACCACTGCGATGGCGCGCACGTGGCCATCTCTGCTTTCGACAGGAACGATGCGATGAGTTCAAGCGGGTCAGGCAAGCCATCATCCGACGAACACGACGTCCAGCACATCAAGGACGAATTTATCCGCGTGCATGGTGCGTGGTCTCCGGAGTGGGAGAGCATGTTGCGTCTCGATGCGGGCTTCGTGGCCGCTTATTTGCAGTTTTCGCGTGTGCCGCAGCAAAAAAACCATCTTGGCGACAAGGTTCGGGCGTTCATCGCGCTTGCCGCGGATGCCTGTGCGACGCAACTGTATGCGCCAGGCGTCGCGCGTCATCTGCAGCGCGCGTTGTCGTCCGGCGCGACGCGCGATGAACTGATGGAAGTGCTTGAGCTGGTGTGTACGATCGGCATTCATACAAGCAACGTAGGCGTGCCGGTGCTGCTTGAAGTACTGGAGGAAGAGGGCCTGCGTGCGGGCCCCGTACCGCTCGATGATCGACGGCTCGCATTGAAGGCGGCTTTCGAAAAGAACCGCGGCTACTGGCATCCCACATGGGAGGGGTTGC
Source organism: Paraburkholderia sp. (assembly GCF_026225065.1). Lineage (GTDB taxonomy): Bacteria > Pseudomonadota > Gammaproteobacteria > Burkholderiales > Burkholderiaceae > Paraburkholderia. The sequence goes on from NZ_JAMFSB010000068.1 coordinate 5,384, forward strand.
TTGAACTCGATCCCGATCTGTTCGAAGCTTACGTCGAGTTTTCGTCGGTGCCGTGGAAAACCGGGGTGCTGAGTCCGAAGGTCAAGGAACTGATCTACTGCGCGTTCGACGCTTCGTCTACGCATCTATATGTCCCAGGACTAAAGCTCCATATGCGTAATGCGCTTCACTACGGAGCAACGGCCGAGGAAATCATGGAACTGCTGGAGATTGTCAGCACGACGGGCATTCACGGCGCGGAACTTGGTGCGCCGTTGCTTGAGGCGGCATTACAGAAATCGAAAGAAACTGCCTCGCCAACCTGACAAAACCCCTTCGGTACGCATCGGTGTAAATCTCTAGATTTTTTTATGGCGAGTTGTGATTCGAATTTTTTTCGCTCATTGTGCATTGTGCACAACGGATCTCGGGCTTGCCAATGAACACACCGAACACACCGGATTCGACGATATCGTCGGAGTCCGCAAAGGCGGCTTCTTCTCCCCACGTGCGGCCGGATCCCCGCCTTACGGTCGCGGGTCTCAACCATGGATTCGAAACCGACGACGGCGTGCGAACCGCGCTCTTCTCCGGGCTGAATTTCAGCGTTGGGGCAGGGGAGATCGTGTCGATCGTCGGTCGCAGCGGCGCCGGCAAAAGCACGTTGTTCAATCTGGTTTCAGGGCTGCTTAGTCCGCAGGGCGGCCGTATTGAAGTGGGCCGCCGCGCGGACGGCGGTGCGGGCCGCATCGCCTATATGCTGCAAAAAGATCTGCTGATGCCGTGGCGCACGGTCCTGCAAAACGCTCTGCTGGGCATCGAGCTTTACAGGAAGGTGACGCGTCACGATATCGCCCGCGCGCGTGAGATGCTCGCGCGTTACGGACTGACCTCAGTGGTCGACGCCTATCCACAGGCGTTGTCGGGCGGCATGCGGCAACGGGTTGCGCTAACCCGCACGCTGCTGGTCGACCCCACCCTCGTGCTGCTCGACGAGCCGTTCTCGGCCCTCGACTACGAAACGCGCCTCGCACTCGAGGACGACGTCATGGCATTGCGTCAAAGCAGCGGAACCAGCGTGGTGCTCGTCACCCACGACATCGAGGAAGCGATCGCGATGAGCGACCGGGTGATTCTGCTGGGTGGCAGGCCCGCGCGCATCGAAGACTCTGTCGACGTCAAACTCTCTACGCAGGGGCCGCGCACGGCGGTATCGGCCCGCGAGGCACCGGAATTTCGCACCTTGCACAAGCGCATCTGGGGCGGTCTGCGCAGCAACACGATCCATCACGCAGGAGCGTCGACATGAGTGATGCTGTCATGTCGGCACAAGCGGCGGGACGGCGTATGCGTGTACGGCGTCTGAAAGGCCTGGGAGCGACCGGTGGCGTCGTCACCCTGATCATGGTGGCACTTGTTGTGTTCTGGCAGGTGGCCGCGCAACGCGCATGGATCAACGGTCAGTTGTTCGGCTCGCCACTCGGTATCTACAAGGCCGCGGCAATCGGACTCGCGCAGGGCACCCTCATCACGGACACGTTGACGACGTTATACGAGACCGTGCTGGGACTCGTGATCGGCAGCGGTCTGGGGATCGGACTTGGTTTGCTGCTTTGGTTCGTGCCGCGTGTAGCCGGGGTCACGGAAGGCTTTGCGGTCATCCTCAACAGTATTCCCAAGATTGCGCTCGGCCCGCTGATTGTCATCTGGTTCGGCTCGGACATGACCTCGAAAGTCTGGCTGGCCGGTATCTCCACTTTCGCGGTGGCGATGATTTCCTCCTGCGCCGCCGCGCGCGAGGTCGATCAGGACCTGTTGAACCTGTTTCGCTCTTTCAAGGCGAAGCCGGGGATGATCTTTCGCAAACTGATTGTGCCGGGCGCGCTACCGTGGATCTTTTCGACGCTGCGCGTGAACATCGGCTTTGCGTTGATCGGCGCTGTCGTAGGCGAATATATTGCGTCACAAGCAGGTCTCGGTCATGCCGTATTCGTGGCAGGCTCGCTCTTCGACCTCAATACAGTCTGGCTCGGCATCATCATCCTGACGTTGATGGCGACGCTGCTCTCCTGGATCGTTCAACTCGCGGAAAACCGCATCATTTCATGGAAAACGAAACGATGAAGCAGTCTTTTGTCTCGCAGCGAAAACCGTCGTCGTTCGGCATGTCGGCGCTTAACCGGTTCACGCTTGGCGCCGCGGCCGGTGCAGTGTTTGCGGTGGCGGCGAGTCAGCCCGCAGTGGCTGCGCCGGAAAAAGTTGTGGTCTACCAGGCATTTCAATCGATTCAGTATCTGCCGCTTTATGTCGCGATAGACAAAGGCCTGTTCGCGCAGAACGGTCTCGACGTGCAGAAGGTTACGGCCGGTAGCGGCGCGCAAGGCGTTGCGGCGGTGATCGGCGGGCATGCCGACTTCTCGCTGCAAGATCCGATGACCGCGGTACTGGCCAACCTCAAAGGCGCGACACTCGTCAACGTGGCGAATGTCGTGGCGGGCGTGCCGGTGTGGATCCTGACGCCACCCGACTCGGCGCTGAAGAATCCGGCGGACCTCGCGGGCAAAACGGTGTCGACCGCATTGCCGCCGTCGACCAGCACGTATCTGCTGCAGCGTTTGATCAAGGAAGAGAAAGTCGCTGGCGTCAATCTGAATACGGTGCAGATCGGCACCGAGCTTGCGCCCGTCTCGGCAGGACGCGCGGAGGCCGCGGCGATCTATGAGCCGCAGGTAGATCAGGGGATCGCGTCGGGTTACAAGATTCTCTATGCGTTTCCGAAGGCTTATCCTGGTGGCTACGCTTTCTCGACAATGGACACGCTTGCGGCCACAATCAAGTCGAAGCCGGCGATGGTGGCGGCCTTTGTGAAATCAGTCGCGCAGGCGGAAGCGTTGATCCAGCAATCGCCCGAAACGGCCAAGGCCGTGGCCGTGGCGGAATTTCCGACGCTCGACAAGAAGATCGTGGAGACTGCAGTGGACCGTCTGATCAGCCAGAAAATCTATGCGACGAACCCCGACATCTCGCAGCAGGCGTTCCGCAATGCGCTGGACTTGCAGGAATACATCGGCAATATCAAGCCTGGCAGTGTGACGTACGACAGCGCGGTAGACGATTCCTTTGCCAAGGCCAGTGCGAAATGAGCGAGCAGAGTGGCGCATTTATCGCTGAACTGATTGCGAGTCGCGGTAATCCGGAGCGTTGTCGCGCGCGGCTCGAAGCCGCGCAGCAACGTGCGCAAGAGTGCGAGCCGTGGCTGAAGGCCTTCGTTTACCGGCCCGATAGCTACGAGACCGTGGACGCAGTGACCAAACCACTGGCTGGTTTGCCGATCGGCGTGAAGGATCTGATGACGACACACGACATGCCGACGACCTACGGCTCGCCTATCTATCAAGGCTTCCAGCCTGCCGAGGACGCGTGGATCGTCGAACGCATCCGGCACTTTGGCGGCATTGTGTTCGGCAAGACGGTCACCACCGAATTTGCGTGGCGCGAGCCGGGCCCGACGGTCAATCCCTGGAACCGGCTTCATACGCCAGGAGGGTCGTCGAGCGGTTCGGCGGCCGCGGTCGGTGCAGGCATCGTGCCACTAGCGATCGGCACGCAGACCGTCGGCTCGGTGATCCGGCCTGCGGCGTTTTGCGGTGTGGTTGGCTATAAGCCGAGTCACGGCAATGTGCCGAAGACGGGCGTGCATCCGTTGGCGCCATCGCTCGACCACGTGGGCTTTTTTGCCCGGACTGTAGAAGGCGCTGCTCTCTGTCACGCGCTGTTCGTCGACGCGAAACCCGAGGCGCTCGAGAGTCTCGATGCCTGGCATACCTACTTTACGGTGAAACCTCCGCGTAAGCTCGGCGTCGTTCGTACGCCGTTCTGGGACCGTGTGACGCCGGAACAGAAGGCTAACTTCGATGCCACGCTCGCGCGCCTACAGGCTGCGGGCGCGACGTTGGTCGAACTCGATCCATTCGACGCGATGCCGTCGATGCTCGATGCGTTGCAGACTATCCTCCAGGTGGAAGCCGCTCGCGCGATCGGATCGTTAGCAGCGGACCACCCGGACCTGGTTAGTACGCATATGCTGGCGCTGACAGGCGCAGGCGCGGCGGTGCCGCCAGAAAAGTACGAGGCCGCGTTGGCGTTGCAGGCGCGGCTGCGCAGCGAGTTCGCTGGTTTCATCGACGGCTGCGACGCGCTGGTGACGGTGCCGGCAACGGGAGGGGCGCCCGAGGGCCTCGCCGATACGGGCGACGCGACGTTCTGCGCGCCATGGAGTTTTCTCGGTGTGCCGGCGGTGACGGTGCCTGCGGGGAAAACACCGGACGGCATGCCGCTGGGCTTTCAGGTGCTGGGCAGACAGGGTGACGATCTGCCGACCCTGCAAGCCGCGGCGTGGATCGAAACCGTTTTGGGGTAGCGCATTGGCCAGATTCTATCGGACAGCTCAACAATATGTATTGAGTACGCTTAGAGCGGAAATCCTGCAAGGGCTGTATCCGGCCAATACGCATCTGCGTCAGGAGGAAGTGGCGAAGCGTCTCGGCGTCAGCACGACGCCGGTACGTGAGGCGTTTCGCGATTTGCGCGCCGAAGGTCTCGTTTCGATCGACGCGAACAAGGGTGTCGTCACACGAGGCCTGACGCTCGCGGATGTGACCGGCATCTATGAATTGCGCATGATGCTCGAACCGATGCTGGCGCAACGCGCCTGCGTGCAGATTGCCACAACCGATCTGGAAGAGGCGCAAGGCACGCATGACGCGATGGAAGCGACCACTTCGCCGGAACAGTGGTCGCTGCTGAACGAAGACTTCCACGTGCATCTGGTGAAGAGCCAGATGGACACGCGCCTCTTCGACATGTGTGAATCGCTTTCGCTCGCGGCCCGTCCCTACGTGAGTCTTTCGATGCATGTGAATGAGGACATCATGGCGTCGAACAACCGCGAGCACGCGGGACTTCTCGCAGCCTACGAGGCGGCTGACGTCGATGCGGTGTATGCGCAAACCCGCAGCCACCTGGAAAATACTCGCGACGCGGTGGTTGAGTACGTGAACCAATGGCTCGACACGGAGAGCCGGCTTCAGAGAAAATCGGGCTGATCGTCCCTCAATCATCAGCCGGGAAAGCCCGTATATGAATTCCGTTGCATTGAACACGTTGTCGGCGGTAGACGCCCGGCGCCTGATCGCCAGCCGCCAGCTCTCGCCGGTCGAACTGCTGGACGCTTGCATCGCGCAGATGCAAGCCGTCAATCCCAGCGTCAATGCGCTCGCGGCGACGCGTTTCGCACACGCGCGCATCGAAGCACGCGCTGCGGAGCAGGCGGTGATGCGCGGCGAAAAACTGGGCTTGCTGCATGGGCTGCCGCTGGGCGTAAAGGATCTGGAAGAAACGGGCGGCCTGCTAACCACTTACGGCTCGCCGGTGTTTCGCAGCAATGTGCCCGTACGCGACAACGCGATGGTCGCGCGTTTGCGCGCAGCGGGCGCAATCCTGACCGCGAAGACCAACACGCCGGAAATGGGCGCGGGCGCCAATACACGCAACGCGGTGTGGGGCGCCACCGGTAACCCTTTCGATCCCGCGCTGAACGCCGGCGGCTCGTCGGGTGGCTCCGCTGTCGCGCTGGCTACGGACATGTTGCCCCTATGCACCGGATCCGACACGGGTGGCTCACTGCGCATTCCCGCTGCGTATTGCGGCGTCGCGGGGTTTCGTCCGTCACCTGGGCTCGTGCCTGGCGATACCCGCCTGCTTGGCTGGTCGCCGTTGACCGTATCGGGTCCGATGGGGCGCACAGTGGCCGATATGCGCCTGCAAATGGCGGCGACGGTAGGGCTGCACGGCGGTGAGCCGCTTGGCGTCGAGTGCGATTTCCGGACCATTCTGCGGGCGCGGGATGTCGATCTGAACGCGTTGCGGATTGGCTTTACCGAAGACTTCGGAGTATGCGAGGTATCGCAGGCTACGCGGCAGACGTTCCGCACGAAGATGGCGGCGCTGTCGGGCTATGTCGGTGTCTGCGAGCCAGTGAGTTTTGAGCTTGGCGAGGTCAACCGCTGTTTCGATGTGATCCGCGCGCAGAATTTCATCGCGGGCTTCAAGGACATCTACGAGCGCGACCCCAATCTGCTGGGAGCAAATACGCGGACCAACTACGAGATGGGGCTGGCCATGTCGCTCGGTGATGCCGTGTGGGCACACGCAGAGCAGACCCGTATATTTCGCCGCTTCCAGGCAGTGTTCGACACGTACGACCTGATCGTTTCGCCGACCTGTCCTGTCTCGCCGTTTCCCTGGCAACAGGTCGCGCTCACGGAGATGGATGGACGCCCGCTCGAGAATTACTATCGCTGGCTGGGACTGACCTATGTGGTGAGTTTGCTGACGCATCCCGCGCTGTCGTTGCCGGCCGGAACGGACCATGCGGGCATGCCGTTTGGGCTGCAACTGGTGGGACCCTTCCGGGGGGATCGTCGCGTGCTGGATATTGCTCAGGCACTGGAAAGTGCGTTCAGCCTTGATGACTCGTTGCGGCGCCCGACGCCCGACTTCGTCAAACTCGCGGCGAGCCAGGCGGCGCTGAAATCGATCGTCACGGATGCGCCCGATGAGGCGTTGGCACAGGGGGGACCGATGGACGGTCAGGCGGGGCGTTGAACCTGCACGCGGTTCTCACACCGACGGCAGGGCGCGGGCAATGCGAAAACGCGTGCACTGAGCGCGGCCTGGAAGAGCGGAATGACGGCTGCGGTCACAATGCAATCACGATGCGACTGGAAGCCGGCTGTCGGCGCCCATGACACTCAGAAAGCGCATGGTCAGCGGATGGCGTGGGTGCGTGAGGATCTCGTGCGCAGGACCTTCCTCAACCACTGCGCCGCCGCTCATGAACACGACGCGGTCGGCTACCTCATCGGCGAAGCGCAACTGGTGCGTCGAAATGAGCATCGTCAGGCCGCCTTCGATGGCGAGCCGCTGGATCACCTCGAGCACTTCGCCAACGAGCTCAGGGTCGAGCGCTGAAGTCGGTTCGTCGAGCAGCAGCACGCGCGGTCTCGGCGCGAGCGCACGGGCAATCGCGACACGCTGCTGCTGGCCACCGGACAGATGACGGGGCAATGCATCGGCGCGATGCGAGAGGCCCACGCTTTCGAGCAGCTCGCGCGCACGGCGTTCGGCATCGGCCGGCGCCATGCCGTGGACCCAGCGCAGCGGCCCCGCGATGTTCTCGCAGGCGGTCAGATGGCTGAACAGGTTGAAATGCTGGAACACCATGCCGACGCCGGCGCTCGCACGCTCGTTGGCGATCTCGTGCTGGGTCATCGGCCGGCCGTCGACGCGAAAGCCGAGCCGTTGTCCATCAATGCGGATTTCGCCGCCGTTCCATTGTTCGAGATGATTGATACAGCGCAGCAGCGTGCTTTTGCCGGAGCCGCTCGGGCCGAGCAGCGCGACGACCTCGCCGGCGCGCACGGTCAGGTCGAATCCTTCCAGTACGGTTTGCCCGCCGTAGCGTTTGCACAGTCCGGTAACCTGGACTGCCGCGCGTTGCTTTGCGAGTTCTGCGTAGCGTCTTGAGCGGTCCTGTGGTTTGTCGTGCTTGCGAAGCGCGGGGAGTGGCTCGCGTTCGAACAATGCATCGGACGGTGACGCCACGCTTGCGCGGGGCGTGCTTACCGCGACGCTCGCGCGGCGCCACGGCAGCAGGCGCGCGAAGCGTTCCGAAGCGGGACGGTCAAGATCTAGCGCAGCCTCGGCGATCAACTGGATCGCCGCGATCGCACCGGTCAGCAACAGGTACATCAACCCGGAGGCGAAGAAGATCGAAAAGAAGTCGAACGTCGACGAGGCGAGCTGTGTGCTGCGCAACGTCAGCTCGTCGACCGCGATCACCGAGGCGAGCGACGAGTTCTTCAACGCGCTGACCGATTCGTTGCCAAGCGCCGGCACGATCATGCGGATCGCCTGCGGCGCGATGATGCGGCGCATCAGCACGGTGGGCGTCATGCCGAGCGCCTGGCCGGCGAGCAGTTGCCCTCGGTCGACGCCCAGCACACCGGCCCGCAAGATCTCGGCGATGAACGGCCCTTCGTTGGCTGCCAGCGCGAGACCCGCTGCGCTGATCGCGCTCAGTTTCAGCCCGATATGCGGCAGCGCATCGTACGCGAACACCAGTTGCAGGATCAGCGGTGTGCCGCGAAAGATCACCGTGTAACCGCGCGCAAAGAGCGCGAGCGGCCCGACTCTGCTCAGTTGCATGCTGGCGAGCACCAGCCCCACGACGAGCCCTCCGGCGAGTCCCAGGAGTGTGACTGCGATCGTGAAACCGATGCCTTTGAGCAGGTACGGCATCGCGAGATAGTGCAGGAACAGGTTCATCAGTTCGAGACGATCAGCTTGGGCGTTTCGAGGTTTTCAGCGCCGAGCGACCACTTCTTCAACAGGTCGGTCTGGATGCCGGCCTTCTGGATCGCGACCAGCGCCGCCATCACCGCTGCGCGGAATTCCGGCTTGTCCTTCGGTACGCCGATACCGACCGAATACGGCAGCGTCACCGCGGTCGCCTTTTCGAGCTGGTCCGGGTAAGCCTTCACCGCCTGATCCACCGTGTTCACATCGTTGACGTACGTATCGGCGCGGCCCGAGAGGATCGCCTGAATACAGTTCGCGTTGTTGTCGTACAGTTGCACCGCCGCTTCCTGCTTGCTGGCTGACTTGCAGGCCGGCGCGAGGTTCTGGATCAGCGGCACTTCGACGTAGCCGGTGTTTTCGGCGGCTGTGGTGTCGCACATCGTCGGGTTGATGCCGGTAATTTTCTTCGGATTGCCCTTGGCGACCAGCACGCCGTCGAATACCTTCGAATAGGTGATGAAGTCCGCAGCCTTGGCACGTTCTTCAGTTGCGTAGATATCCGAAATCACGATATCGGCTTGACCGCTTTGCAGCGTCGTCAACAGCGCGGCGAACGTAACCGGCCTGTACGTCATCGTGAAGCCGAGACAATCGCCGATGGTTTCGCCGAGGTCGATATCGAAGCCGACGTATTTGCTTGGGTCGTTCGGGTCCAGCGCTTCATAGCCCGGTGTGTGCGGGTTGATCGCGTTGACGAAGCTTTTGCCCTTGAATTGCGGATATTTCGCCTGTAATGCCTTACATTCGGCGGGCATGGCCGCGGCGGCCGCTTTGGCGTGGCCCGATATCAGCAGCGCCAGCAAACAGATGGCGCCGAGGAGCAGTTCATGCCAGCGGCGGCTTGCGGCGCCAGCGTGCCGTAAGCCATGCCCATGATCGACAAGATTGGTGTGCATCCCGAGACTCCTTGAGCGGCAGATGTCAAAGGCGCACCCCATGCACGCCTTGTTGCATTGCACTGACGCAAGCGTAGGTGGAGGAAATTGGGCTCACTTGTCCGGGGACGCACAAATGCTTGCACGGGGATGAAGCGGGGCCGGTCAGACGTTGTTTTGGGGCCGTGAGGCGAAAGCGGCTTCTTACGACTTCACCGCGATGACATCCACTTCGACGACCCACTCCGGCCGTGCGAGCGCTACCACGGTCAGCCCCGTCGATACCGCATGCACGCCCTTGAGCCAGCGCCCGACCACACGGTAGACCGCCTCGCGATATCGCACGTCGGTGAGATA
>NZ_JAMFSB010000069.1 GCF_026225065.1 Paraburkholderia sp.
CAACCACGTTCCTGCACACAAACCCACGGCGAGACCACCACCGCCCAAAGGTTTGGATCGCGCGCGGCGAAATCCGCGGCGGTTTCGCTCTGCATGCGCTCGACGATGCCCGCCGAGAGCCACTGCGTAACCTGGGCCGTATCGTCGCTGGCAATCGCTTCGGCGACACTGACCAGATCGACGTCGCGCGCGACGTGCAGCAGGATGCCACGCGCAAAGAAGCGTTCGAGCTCTGGCCAGCCGATTTTCGCGGTTTCCGCGAGTAGCGAGAGGTAAAGCGGACTGTGGGCGGCGTCGTTCGAAGTCATCGGATCAGGTGGTGTTGAAAGCGGTGGTTGTCAGGCGGCCGTTACTATAAACCATCGTAGAGCGCCCTCCACAGCGACGGCGCGTTCCGGTACGCTTGCCGTTTTCGGCGACTCGGCGTTCGGCCTTTTCGCTTTAACTTCAGTGGATCACCACGGTTTTTGGGTCCGGCACGCGCCGGTCGAACGGGAACAACTTTTTCATGTCGCTCAATTCTACGACGCCTGCCGCAGGTGTTCACACCGTCGCCGATGCAACTCTTGCACGTGAGGACGTGCAGCGATTGCTCGCCGCTACCCGTGGTCCGCTTCGATTCGAAGACTGCGATTTCGAGAGTGCTGACCTGTCGCGGCTCGATTTGCGTAGCGCCGAATTTCATCGCTGCACGATCGTCGAGACTTCGTTTTTCGGCGCAGCGTTGACACAAAGCCGCTGGTTGCGTTGCCGTGGGCGGCAGGCGGATTTCGGCTCGGCGGACCTCGTCGATGCCGTGTTTCAGTCGAGCGATCTTAACAATACGAGCTGGCGCCGCGCCAAGCTTGCTTCAGTCAACTACACCGGATGCAAGCTCACGGGCGCGAACTTCGAGGCGTGCACCGCGTTGGGCCTGACGTTCGTCGAGACGCTGCTGGTGGGCGCGCATCTGCGCGGCCTGTCGTTTCGCAAAGCCACGCTGCAGGAGCTTGATTTCTCCGATGCCGACCTCGCCGGCGCCGACTTCCGGGAAGCGCTGTTCGAAGGCGGCAGCCTCAAGGACGCAAACCTCAAAGGCGCCCGTTTCGATGGCGCGGACCTCCGCCTCGCCGATCTGAGTGGCGTGCGTCTTGTGGACGCGGGACTGTTTCGCGGCGCGACGATTTCCCACCAGCAGGCTGCCGTGTTGGTGACTGAACTGGGGTTGCGCGTCTTGTGATTCGCCGAGTCAGCGGATGGCGGCTCGCAAGTGCTTTATCTAGGCGGATTTAACCGATAAAAAATGGCTAAAATGCTACGCGAGATGCGAATTAATCCAGAATAACTGAAAAGTCGCATTATGCGAATGGTTGAGGCCTGCGATTAAATACAACTGGAACGTGCGCCTTCGCACCAACGACGAGCAAAGACAAGCAAGGCAAAGAAGCGCCAGTAATCACTGGAAAAATGCTTTCGGGATTTGACAGTTAAATCGGAACGTGGCTCAATCGTGCGGTACGGCGTTGCCCCAAAACGCAATGCCAGTAAGGACTTCATGTTGTCCAGGCGGGGTTGATGGCGATCCCCCAAAGCCCGTCATTCCGTTTCATTTGAATCGCGTTATTCGAACTATCTCATTAATTTTCGTTCACGGAATGCGTATTCCGTGCGGCGAAGCACATTTTTTGCGAAATTAATCGATTGCATGCCCCTGCCGCCGTTGATAGATTCGGTTTTGGCGCATGGTGAACCGGTCCTTTACCGATATGCGCCGAACCCCCGTTAGCCCGGCCTCGAGCCGGGCTTTTTTTCGTCAGGCGATCAGATGAATTGCATTTGGTGATATTTATAGCAGTCTAATTCACGCCAAATGAGAACTCTCGGTTAAAGCATATGAGCGTGCCAACACCGCTTTAAGCCGGTCATAAAGACATGACCGGAACACGGATTGTCGTGGAGCGGATAGCGGCGTCGAGTCGTGCAGCGCCGCTTGCCGGTCCCACCTGCGCTCATTGCTTGCAGCGAACCACCATCGAGCGGTTCTTGACGTTCGCACCGAGGATTCCGCCAATCGAGCCACCTGAGGTAGCACCGTTGTCGACGTCCTTTGAGACTACGTCGTAGCCATACGAACCACATACTTCGCCGGCGCGTTTGTAACATTCGGCCCAACTCTCGCTCGCATCGCTCCCGCTGCAGTTGATGGCAAAGCCTGTGTCTCCGCTCGGGAGGTAGGTCATTTTGGTGGAACTGGCGCAGCCGGCAAGACTCACGAGCGTCAGGGCGGCAACGCTTGCAGCCACGGCCGCGAGGGCCGTTGCGGATGGGGTCCATCCAGATTTCATCGGAGGCTCCTCATGGAATGTGGGTGACCGATGCGGTGGATCGCCGCCGCATCGTCTGGTGCAGGAAGGAACATCACACGGTACTCGGAGTGCCGTGCGGACTGCCTGTAGCCGCAATTAACGTGCCGGAAGCGCACGTGATGGGTCGATCGAGCGGCCCTGATAGCGCAACTCGAAGTGAAGCATGGCGCGATCCGTGTCGCTATCGCCCATTTCTGCGATTTTCTCGCCTTGGGTCACGCTCTGACCTTCCTTCACGAGCAGCACGCGGTTGTGCGCGTAGGCGGTCAGATAATCTGCATTGTGCTTGAGGATCAGCAGGTTGCCGTAGCCGCGCAGCCCGTTACCGGCGTACACCACGGTTCCCGCGGCCGCCGCGACGACCGGCGTGCCTGCGCTGCCGGCGATATCGATACCTTTCGAGTTCGAGCCGTCGAAGCGGCGCACCACGGTGCCGTTGGTCGGCCACACGAGCGAGATCGACGAGGCCGGCGCGGGGGTCGGCGACACGTCGCTGGGCGCGCTGCGCGGGGCTGCTGCCGGCGCCGCCGCGCTGCCACGACCGCTGTAGGAGCCGCTGCTTGCTGTCGCGGAGGTGATCGGCGCCGAATTGCCAGGCGGCACCACGCGCAGCACCTGACCGACCTCGATGCTGTCCGGATTCGACAGGTTGTTCCAGCGCACGATGCTCTGGACCGATACCCGGTTACTGCGGGCGATCTTCAGCAAAGTATCGCCGCGTTCGACACGATAGAACCCCGGACCGACTGGCGCAGACCCGCACGCGACGAGCACTGCAAGTAACGACACGCAAGCGAGCCGTTTAATTCTTCTTGTTCCCAACATTGGACCTCGCAAAGCGCTGCCGCGCGCCGATCCCGATTGCGCGACAGATGGGCAAAAAAATGACCGATTCTAACGGTTTTGCACCGCAGCACGTCAATTGGGATCGCGCCGCAGGAGCGGCACGGCGTGGCTCGGCGTCCAGGCGCCGCCGGGCGGCCCGCATGGCTCGTGCGCAGCCGGCAGGTGCATGGCGGATCAGCGCAGGGCGCCGACAGTGATACGCAACGCGGCGGTTTCCGTCTGGCCCGGTTCGAGCCAGCGCAGGCCCAGGCCGTTGTGGATCGCGTCGGGCAGACCGAGCCATGGCTCGATGCAATAGAAGTCCGACTCCGCGGCCTCAGTCCAGGTAGTGACGGCGTACCAAGGCACAGAGCCGGGTCGTTGCAGGTCGATTGTGATCGTGCGGTTCAGGCCTGGCGCGACAAGTCGCACGGGCCGCTCAGGCACGCCGTCGAGGCAATGGAAGCGGTCGAGGATCAGCGTCTCGTCGAGCGTGTAGCTCGGCTCACCTGGTTCGGGCGCGCTGATCGAGCCGTCCGCCTGCTGATAGCGACGCTGGGTATGCGGCAGCTCGAGCACCGTCTCACTGCGCTGTGTGTGCGGCAGCGAGAAGTAGAAGTGGTGGCCGGCGTAGTAGGGCAGCGGTGCGTCGCCGGTGTTGACTGTGGTCAGCTCGACGTCGAGCGTGTGGTCGTCTGCAAGCCGGTAGGCGGCCTCGAAGCGGAAGCCGAACGGGTAGCCGGCGCGGGTGGCGTCGCTGTCGGCGAGCGTCATGCGCACCGTCGTGCTGTGCGTCGCAGAGGCCGGTTCGACGCTTGCGGCGAACGGCAGGTCGCGCGCGAAGCCGTGCATCGGCAGGTCGCGCACCGTCCCTTCGGCGTCGCGCCAGCGGCCAATCTGGCCGTCTACACGATGTCGTCCGAGAAACGGAAACAGCAAAGGATTGCCGCCGCGGATCTTCGGGGGCTGGCTCCAGTCGGCCACGTCGGGCCAATGGATCACCTGCTGGCCGTCGATATGCCACGACAGCAGCCGTCCGCCGGCTTGCGGCGCGATGCGAAGCAGCGAGGCGCCATCGGCGATCTCTAGGATGTCCTGATGCTGGAATTGGGCCATGGTGAACGGTTGTGGTTAGGAGCGGTTAAAACGGTGGACTGCAACGGGACTGCCACGGTTGGCTGCGACGATCACCTGCGCCGATAGGCAGAGCTACGGCACGCGGTCCGGAGCCAATTTTGCGCCCGTTTGGCCTACGGGGAAACCCTTCCCGGGCAATTACGGGTTCGCACGACCGGTAAGCTTGACGATAATCCGTCCCACTGCCCGGTCATTTAACCTTTCGGGCCGCACGACTTCCGGAGGCCTCATGGATCTCGCAATGGCAATGGGCGTGGCCCTGTTCGGCATGTTTGCCGTCAGCACAGTCTACTTCTTCTACAAGCTCGATCGCTGAACGTTAGCGTCCTTCTTGCTTGCCGCGTCGCCCGCTGCGACGCGGATCGATCCCGTTAGTCACCTGCTCAGGTTCGCAGCACACGCGCGCCAAATGGCTTGCAGAGGCGTAACAACCGTTTCGAGTTGTGACGCAATGCATCAAAATTTCCCCTAACGTCGCTCAAACGCTTGGCGCTGACATAGCGGCCAGGCATAATCGGTGCGCTTCCAGGCGTCGGCTCCATAGGCCGGCGTGCTGCTCCTTGATTCTTCACTCACTAAAAGGACCGCCGCGTGAGCTTGTCGTTTCTGATTTTTCTGAGCGTGCTGCAGGGCGTCACGGAACTGTTTCCCGTCAGCAGCCTCGGTCACACCCTGCTCGTGCCCGCGCTGTTCGGCATGCATATTGACGAGCATGCGCCGCAGTTGCTGCCGTTCCTCGTTGCGCTGCACCTCGGCACTGCGCTCGCGCTGCTGTGGTACTTCCGCAAGCGCTGGGTCGCGCTGATCAGCGGTTTTTTCGCGTCGCTCGGCGGCCGCCGCAACGACGATGCCCATATGATGTGGGCGCTAATCATCGGGACAATTCCGGCCGGCATCGTCGGGCTGGTGCTGGAAAAGCGCCTCGAGCGGCTGTTCCACGACTTGCGCATCGTAGCGATTGCGCTGATCGTCAACGGCGTGCTGCTGTGGTTCGGCGACCGTCTGCAGCGTGCGCGCGTGCATCAAGCGCCGGAGAAACTGACGTTTCGTCAGGCGTTCTTCGTTGGGCTGGCACAGATCGGCGCGCTGATTCCGGGTTTTTCGCGCAGCGGTCTGACGATGATCGCCGGTAACGCCGCGGGTCTGACGGCGGAGAAGGCGGCGGAATTTTCGTTCCTGCTCGGCACACCGATCATTTTTGCCGCTGGCGTGCTCGAACTTCCGAAGCTGTTTCATGCGCCGGGCCAGCTAGGCGATGCCCTGCTCGGCGGCGTGCTGACCGCGATTGCCGCGTATCTGAGCGTGCGCTTCCTGATGCGCTATTTCGAAGGACGCGGGCGTTTGGCGAGCTTCGGCGTGTACTGCGTGATTGCGGGCATCGTCTGTCTTGGCTGGTTCATGCTGCATACGCAGCCGGTTTGAGCGCACGGTCAGTCTGACGACTATGCTGGGATTTACCGGATGCTTGCCGCAGCAGGTGCAGTGGGCCGCGCGGCAGCATCGGGTATAATCCGCCCCCTGCGTGCCGGTGGTGCTCGCCGCGCGGTTAAAATTTCAGTTTCGCCTCCCCATAGTTCAACGGATAGAACACGGGTCTTCTAAACCTGAAATCGAGGTTCGATTCCTCGTGGGGGGGCCACCCAGGCAGCAAGCGTCGCCGATGCGCGCTTCACACGCCTCACAAAGCCCTTTTCCTTACCGCCCCTTCCGCAAGCTCAAGCTCGCAGCGCCGTCGACGTTATCCCGTGTGTCACCCCAAACACGGAGGCTCATATGTCTGCAGCAACGCCTGATCTGATCGCACAAAAGGTGCGTATCAACCCGATCGTGATTGTCATCGGCAGCGGGGACACCACGCGCTCTTTGCGTTACCGCGGCAAGCACACGCTTCGTGCGGTGCTGGGTTTTTTGCGCAGCCAGCGCGAATCTCGCGCGCTGGTGTACAGCCACAGGACGGATGGACAGATGCTGTGGATCGATGTCCAGACCGGCGCATTCTGCAATCTGCATTAGTTGGCGGGGCCTGCGCCGGCGGAGTCATTTCACCCGCTGGCGCGACGCGTGGATGGATTGCGCAGAGAAGGGCTTCGCCGTTGCGGCTCTGCACGCAGTCTTGAACCTCGACGCCTTGTTGCTGACGATGTCGGCTGTCATAGTAGACCGTCCGACATCTACGCGACGGTGAGCAATATGAACACCACAGACGCCCATGCAAGCCCGCCCGGAACTGAACTGGGCGCGCTCTTACGCCATTGGCGCGCCGTGCGCGACAAAAGCCAGCTGGATCTGTCGCTCGACTCGGGCGTATCGCAACGTCATATCAGCTTCGTCGAAGTCGGGCGCAGCGTCCCCAGCCGGCAGATGCTGATGAACATCGCGCAAGCGCTGGACGTTCCTCTGCGAGAGCGCAACACGTTGCTACTGGCCGCAGGCTATGCACCGGCGTATCCGGACGATCCATTGAATGTACTCGAAACGCAGAGCGTGAAGAATGCGATTCAACGTATGTTGCGCCAGCACGAACCGTATCCGGCGGTCGTGATGGATCGCTACTGGAACGTCGTGATGGCCAATGATTTTGCGCCGCGTTTTTTCAACTGCTTTATCGACATGTCCGCGCGCAAGAAACCGCGCAACCTTCTGCACCTGATGTTCGATCCGGATGGCATGCGGCCGTTTATCGACAAATGGGAAGACGTGGCAAAGAGTCTGATCCAGCGCGTTTACCGGGAGTCCGTAGGGCGCGTGATCGATGAACAAACCCAGGCGCTATTGGCTACGCTAATGGCCTATCCAGGGACGAAGACCGACTGGAAATCGCCCGTGGCTCTCAGCGCGGTTCCCGTCAATCCTGCGATGCCGGTGATACCGCTCAGTTTCCTGAAGGATGGTAAGCCGCTCAATTACTTCTCGATGATCACCACGGTTGGGACGCCGCAGACCGTCGCCATGCAGGAGTTGCGTATCGAAAGCATGTTTCCGGCTGATGAGGCGACCGAGCAGTTGCACGTTCAACTGGTTGGCCACGCGTCGGCCCGCTGACCGGTGCGACTGACAAGGACATGATCTGAGTTTCGTTCTGCGAAAAAGATTCGTAGAACGAAGCTCAGGCAGACCGCTCGCGGACGAGATCGCGATGCGTCAGATAAAGCCGCAGGTCAAACTCGGTCTGGTGATAGCCCGGCTGCATGAACTCGCAAAGCCGGTAAAACGCCTTGTTATGGTCGCTTTCCTTCAGATGCGCAAGTTCGTGCACGACGATCATCTGCAGGAATTCGGGCGCGCCGTCCTTGAAGAGAGACGCAATGCGAATCTCTTTCTTCGCTTTGAGCTTGCCGCCCTGGACTCGTGAGATGGTCGTATGCAGTCCCAAGGCGTGTCGCAGCACATCGAGCTTGCTGTCGTAGAGGACCTTGTCGATGGATGGGCCGTTGCGCACGAATTCACGCTTGAACTCCGCGACATACTCGTAGAGCGCGCGGTCGGTTTGCACCGAATGTCGGCGCGGATATTTGTCGGCGAGGTAGGCAGCCAGTTTCTCTTCCGCGATCAGTCGGCGAACCTTCTCCTGTAGTGCGGCCGGGTAGGCGCTCAGATATTTCAGATGCTGCATGACTCAGGCCGCCCCTTGAGCGTGCTCCTGACGATTCGTCGCCAACGCCGACGCCCGGCATTCCTCGATCAGATCGCGGAACGTGTTCGCATTGCGCGCGTTGGTGGCCGCCGCGCTCTCCGGGTCGCTCTCCGATAATCCACCGAGACCGACAATCACCGTAGCTGGCACGGGTTGATTGCGTATGCGGCGCAGCAGGTTGCGCAAATACGGCGGCGACTCGGCCGCGTCTAGCGAAATGATGCAGATGATGGCCGCACCATCGCCTTCCTGCGGGGTTCGCACTTCGCCGCGTGCGCTGCGGAATTGCTCGTAGGTCGTGGCGATCGTGGTGATGTTTTGCCGTCCCAGCAGTTGCGCGGCAATGGCCGTGGCCACTTCGTCGAATGCGCCGCGTCCCGAGATGCACAGCACCACGGCGCCGTCCACAGTGCCTATTGCGTCCGCGGCTTGTAAACCACCGCCATAGTGCGGTTCGGTGCGGCCGTGAGCGTGGGCGTCGTCGGCGGCGACGTCAGGCGATGCGATTCCGTCTGACAGGCCTTCGACCGTTTCGAGGTTCTCGATGATGTCGATCACCGCCTCGTTAAAGCGCACCAGTTGCTCCGCTGTCAGCACGCCACGTAGCGCATCGTTGCGAGCAAGTTTCAGCCCTTCGAGCGCAACCTGATCGTAGTAATCGACCACCGACATCTCGCCGAGCAGCCGGTCCGCCTGCACAATCGCCTCGTGGGGATCGTCCGCCAGCAGCCGTTGGTAGAAGGTCTGCGCCGGCGTCAGGGCTGGCTGGTCGCCAAGCAGGATCGTCAGGAAGTTGAGCCGGTCCGCATAGCGGCCCAGCGTAACGAGGCACAGCGTGAGCGGCGTCGATAGCACGAGACCCACGGGCCCCCACAGCCAGCTCCAGAAGATTGCGGCAACCACTACCGCGAGCGGCGAGAGGCCGGAGCGTCGGCCATACAGGTACGGCTCCGCCACCTGACCGGCCACCAGATCGACCACCACGAACAGCACCAGCGTCCACACCGCCATGGTCCATTGCGGCTGAATGGCGGCAGCGAGACACACCGCCAGCAATGCGGCAATCCAGATGCCGATATACGGCACGAAGCGCAGCAGCGCGGCGACGACCCCGAACAGCAGCGCGCCCGGCACGCCGATACCCGCGAGACCGACGGCGAGCACGCCCCCCACGCTGAGATTCAAACCCAGTTGCGCGACGAAGTAGCGGCTCAGGCGGCTCGCTGCGTCGTTGATCGCGGTGGTGGTGCGGTGCAGGTCGCGCGAGCCGAACAGGCTGATCAGTCGGTCGCGCAGATCCTCGCGCTGCAGCAGGATAAAGATGGTGACCACCAGCACGATGAAGGTGGTCTCGAGCGGCGCGATAGCTGGCGAAAACGCCCGTTGGGCCAGTTGCATCGGCGTGAGCGCGGGCTCGTGCACCTCGACGGGCATGGGCGCCTGAGGCGCGTTGCGGCTGGCTTTGCCATAACCACGCGGCGCTGCCGGGCGCGACGGCGCGACCCGTTGCAGCGTGAGCGCCGCCCTGCCGAGCAGGACATCGGCGCGGCCGACGGTCTTTTCCTGCACGGTCTCGATCTTTTGCTCGATAGCCACCTGATACTGCGGCAGATCGGCCGCCAACTGGACGATCTGCGATGTGATCAGCGCACCCGCGCCGAGCACGATGGCCAGCGCGAAGAACACCGCAATGAAGATCGACGGCAACTGACCCATGTGCAGACGCCGCAGCGACGCCACCAGTGGGGCCAGCAGAAAGCTGAGCAGCACTGAAAGCGTGATCGGAATCAGGACTGCGCGGCCGAAATACAGCCCGCATACCACCACAACACCGGTAATCACCGACGCGAGGCCGTGCAGGCTGGGCGAGCCCGGTGGGTACACGCGGTTTGGCCGTCCGGGGGGCGGCAACGAAATCTTCATTTTGGCGACATTCGGGTTGGCGGGAAGCGTAACCGCTTCCTCAGGAATTTGAGGATACAACTGCGGAGCATAGCAATCCACACGCCCGAGGGGCAGCTTCAGGTGATGGGGCCACCTTGTCCGTCGTCGCATCAAGTGTGCTTTGAGGTTGCCTGTTCGTGTTCTTGCGTTACAATAGTGGTATATACCTGTAATTCGAGCGTGCCATGAAAACTCATCCGCGGACGTCTGAACAGCGTCACAAGAGCTCGAGCGTCTGCATCAATGCGGCGATCCGCCGGGCGGCACGGCGCATGGGACAAATCTATGACGATGCTTTCGAGGCATGCGGCCTTCGCGCAACGCAGTACTCGCTGCTGGTGCAGATCGATCGCGTCGGTACACCCACCATGCGTGTGCTGGCCGAGCACCTCGTGATGGACCTGTCGGCGCTTGGCCACACGCTAAAGCCGTTGATCCGGGATGGTCTGGTGGAACTGGTGGTGGACGAACTGGACCGCCGCAGCCGCCGCGTTCATCTGACGAAAGACGGCCGCATCAAACTGGAAGAGGCGCGGGCGATCTGGAAGAAAGTCCAGCTCAGCTTCGACGATGCCTTCGGGAAGGACGGTGCAGCGCAACTCCGGTCAACCCTCGATCTGATCGCGTCGCCGGATTTTTCGGAGCGCATGACGACGGTGTTTCATTCAATTTCGTAAACAGTTGCGCGCTTTGCGCCGATGCTGAAGTCAGACGGCGAGCCGCAGAAACCGCGATGCATCCCACAGGTGGTCGAAATGCAAAACAGGTTGCTGGTCTTGCTGTGCGTGTCCGTGCCGTCGTTCATGATCAACCTGGACTCCAACATCGTTGCGGTCTCGCTGTCCTCGATAGCACGCTCGTTACATGCGGATTTCACGGCCATCGAGTGGGTGATTAGTGCCTACACGCTTGCTTTCGCCACGCTGGTCATGCCGGCGGGTGCGCTCGCCGATCGTTTCGGTCGCAAGCGGATGCTGGTGCTCGGGCTTACCGTCTTTACGCTGGCTTCCGGCATTTGCGGCGCCGCGAATTCGACCACGCTGCTCAACTACGCCCGCGCCTTGCAGGGCGTTGGCGCGGCTCTCCAGTTGAGCGCCGCACTGGCGATCCTGTCGCATAGTTTTCAGGGCAAGGAGCGCGCCAGCGCGTTTGCATTCTGGGGTTCGGTGATTGGCGTCGCCATCATGCTCGGTCCGGTAGCTGGCGGCCTGATCACGCAATTTTTCGGCTGGCAGTGGGCCTTCTATGTGAACCTGCCGGTTGGCGTCGCGATGATCGCGTTGACGCTGTATGCGGTGACCGAGTCGAAAGACCCGCATGCCATGCGTGTCGACACAGCCGGTGTTCTGACGTTTAGCGGGTTTCTCGGCCTGCTCACGCTGGCGCTGATTTCAGGCAATCGTGCAGGATGGCTAAGCAGGTCGGTTCTCGTCGAACTGGGTGTTGCCGTCGCAATGCTGATTGCCTTTCTGGTTGTGGAATCGGTCCAAACCAGACCCATGGTCGATCTGAAGTATCTTGCCCGCCGCACGTATCTTGGAGCGAACATTGCGGGCGTCTCCTATGCCGTCGCTTTCCTGACGATGCTCACGTATCTGCCGTTTTTCTTTCAGAGCGCGCTTGGCTATGCACCGCTGACCGCCGGGCTATTGATGCTGCCGCTTGCTGTGCCCTTGTTTGTCGTTCCGCGCGTGGTTGCGCTGTATCTGGACCATCGCCTGTCCGGACGTACCCTGCTCGTGATCGGCCTCGCTTGTGTGGGTGTTGGCCTCCTGCTCACGGCCCTTAGAATCACGCTCTTCCACTATCCGGCGATCTTCGAAAGCATGCTGATCGCATCAGTGGGCGCCGGTATTCTGAACGGACAGATCGCCAAAGTCGGCATGACCGTTATTCCTGTGGAGCGGGCGGGGATGG
>NZ_JAMFSB010000070.1 GCF_026225065.1 Paraburkholderia sp.
CAAAACGCGGATGCAGTCGCGAAAGCCTGGCGGGGAGCAGCCCGTCGCGCGACATCGCAAAGATCACACGGGTCTGGCCGTAGGCCATCACCAGGATCACAGTGAGCATGCCGAGCACGGCGCCGAGGTCGATGAAGCCGGCCACCCATTTCTCACCCGCCACCTGCAATGCGTACGACACCGGGTGCGAGATATTGGCGAACTGTGCAGACGGCATGATGCCCGTGACGACCGCCGCGACCGCCACATAGAGCACCGCGCACACGCCGAGTGAGGCGATGATGCCGACCGGCAGATCGCGTTTCGGATTCTTCACCTCTTCCGCCGCAGACGAAACCGAGTCGAAGCCGATAAACGCAAAGAACATCACCGCCGCCGCGCCGAACACGCCGTTCCAGCCGTTCGGCATGAACGGATGCCAGTTGGCGGGCGTGACGTGAAACACGCCGACGCCGATCACCAGCAACACCACGATCACCTTGATCGCCACCATGATGTTGTTGATGCGCGCGGATTCGCGGATGCCGACCGACAGCAGCGCGGTGATGGCCATCATGACCAGAAAGGCGGGCAGGTTGAACAAGGTCATGTGACCGGGTAGCGCCCCGGGTGCGGCCGACAGGGCGACCGGCAGCGCAATGCCGAATCCCGACAGGAGCGACTGCAGATAACCCGACCAGCCCACCGACACCGCCGAGGTAGCCAGCCCGTATTCGAGCATCAGGTCCCAGCCGATGATCCACGCGGCCAGTTCGCCGAGCGTGGCGTACGAATAGGTATAGATCGAGCCGGCGACCGGAATGGTGGAGGCGAACTCGGCATAGGCGAGCGCCGCGAAGCCGCAGGCGATGGCCGCGATGATGAACGACAGCATCAGCGCCGGGCCGGCCTGCACGGCGCCGGTACCGGTCAGCACGAAAATGCCGGTGCCGATGATGGCGCCGACACCGAGGAAAGTGAGGTCAAGTGCGCCGAGGGTTTTCTTCAGGCCGCCGCTTTGGGTGCTGGCGGCGAGCATGTGCTCGACGCTTTTCTTGCGAAACAGGGACATTGGCGTGGGTTCTCCGGTAGTGCACGCATCTTGCGCGCCGAATGTCGAGAAACCCGCGATTTTAGCGGATGCGCACCCCGATGCCTTTTCGGGATGGCAGGTACGGCCTTGCGCCGTACCTCAAGCGTGTCTTGTGCCTTTTGCGGTGCCCTTATGGCGCTTATCCGGCCATGGCCGGATTGAGATCGACGAGCCGGTTGCTCATCACATAGAAGGTGAGCTCGGCGTTATTGCGCAGCTTCATCTTCTCGAGCAGGCGCGTGCGGTACACGCTGACCGTTTTGACTGACAGCGACAGCGTGTTCGCAATATCCGTCAGCCGCTTGCCCGAGGCGAGCATGCACAGCGTCTGATATTCGCGGTCGGAGAGTTTTTCGTGCGGCAATTGCTCACCGTCGAACGAGACGTAATCGGCGAGCGCCTCGGCCATCGCCGGGCTGACATACTTGCGGCCGGCCGCCACCTGCTGGATCGCGCCGATCATCTGCGCGGCGTCGACAGTCTTCGACAGGTACCCGGCCGCGCCGGCCTTCAGTGCGCGGACCGCGTACTGGTCTTCGCGATACATCGAGAACATCAGCACCGCCGCGCGCGGCGCCTTGCGTTTGACGCGCTTGAGCACTTCGACGCCGTTCATGTCGGGCAGCGAGATGTCGAGCAGGATCACGTCGTACACATGCTTTGCCGCGGCGATGAGCGCTTCGGCGCCGGTTTCGGCCTCAGCCACTTCGTTCGCGACGCCGCGGTCCATCAATAGTTGACGAACGCCTTGACGGACGACGGCATGGTCGTCCACGAGCAGGATACGCAGGCTCATGTCGGTGCGCTCACAACGAAAGTACGGTGGCGCTGACCGCACGGCGCTCGACGCACGCCGCGTCGGCGAGCATCGCATCCCATGCGAAACGCGCGCGCACCGTGGTGCCGCCTTGCGTGGCGTCGTCGCCGCGGCGCGCACTGATCTGCACGCTGCCGTCGAACGCCGCGCAGCGGGCGCGCATCCCGGCGAGGCCGAAATGGCTTTGGCGTATGCGGGCGCGCGGCGCGAGGCCGACGCCGTCGTCGCTGACGACCAGCGTCAGATGGCGGCGGCTGGCTTCGATGCGGACGTCCGCAGCGCTGGCCCGCGCGTGCTTGGCAATATTGTTCAACGCTTCCTGGGCGACCCGGAAAATCGCCAGCGCGGCGTCCGCCGGCAAGCGCGTGAGC
Organism: Paraburkholderia sp.; assembly: GCF_026225065.1. Taxonomy (GTDB): domain Bacteria; phylum Pseudomonadota; class Gammaproteobacteria; order Burkholderiales; family Burkholderiaceae; genus Paraburkholderia. The sequence goes on from NZ_JAMFSB010000070.1 coordinate 2,261, forward strand.
CGCACGTCGGCGGCGCAGACAAAGCTAGTACGTAGCTGAGTGCGCGCGGTGAAGTCGCCGGTCCACTGCGAGAGCGCGCCGATGATGCCCGCTTCGAGGGCGGGCGCATGAAGCTCGGCAACCGCATGGCGGGCGGCTTCGCAGACCGTGTCGAGCGAGCGGCTGGCTACTTTGAGCGCGGCGGCGCATTGCGGCGGCGCATCGGCGGGCAGCCAGGTTTCGACACCGGCGAGCGCAAAGCGTGTCGCGGTCAGTTCGGCGCCGACGCTGTCGTGCAGTTCGCGCGCTACGCGTTGGCAGGTGGCTTCCTGGGCGTGGATCAGTTCAGCAGACAGTTCGCGCACGCGGGCGCGCAGACGCGCGAGCTCAAGCTCGGCGCTGCTTTCTTCGCGGACAATCGAAGGGGGCACATGCGCAGTGATCGGTACGACAATCGACGTATCCATGACTCTCCCGCTCAGGATGCCTCTGGCACAGCAAACCGGGTGCGCATCGACGGCGCGAAGACGAGGGAACGCATACGAATCTCCGGCCTTGTGATTTGCCCATAGCGCATAGCTGCGACGGACAATTCGCTACAGTGTAGCGTAACTAAATTTACATTCAGTTACATATCGGATGTAACCCTGGTGGGTTTCACAGCAACCGATGATGCGTCGCGATCATATCTCAAAAAAAAAGAAAAGGAGCAGATAGAACAAGGGTTAGCGTGGGTTTTTTGCGCCAGGACTTTAATGCGGTCGACATGCTATATGCGTTTTGCATGTAGGAAAAAGGCTGACACGCAAGGTGAGGCTAGGCGTCGGATTTGTAACTGGACGCTGCTGGCGGCGTTCTCCTGGTATGTGAGATTCGGGCAGTCGCCGCGAAGGGTCGCAGGGCGCCAGGAAAAGTGCCAACAGTATTCGGGATCCGCTCGCGCCAAAAAGCAAAACCGGAGCGCGAAGGCTCCGGTTTCTTGAGGCTCGACCGTTTTGCGGTGAGCGTGGTGGCTACGGCGGCAGTAGGCCGCGCGGCTGTTTAGCCCACGAACGCCTTTTCGACGACGTAGTGCCCCGGCGAATTGTTGCTGCCTTCCTGGAAGCCCGCGTCGTCGAGCAGCTTGCGCGTGTCGCGCAGCATGTGCGGGCTGCCACACAGCATGACGCGGTCGTTTTCCAGTGAGAAGCCGGGCACGCCAAGGTCGGCGAACAGCTTTTCAGTTTCGATCAGCTCGGTGATCCGGCCGCGGTTCTGGAACGCCTCACGCGTGACGGTGGGGTAATACAGCAGCTTTTCCTGTACCAGTTCGCCGAGGTGCTCGTGCGCCGGCAGGTGATCCGTGATGTATTCCTTGTACGCCAGTTCATCGACGAAACGGCAGGTGTGCGTGAGCACCACGCGCTCGTAGCGGTCGTAAATGTCCGGATCTTTGATGATCGACATGAACGGCGCGAGGCCCGTACCCGTGGACAGCAGCCACAGCGTCTTGCCCGGCAGCAGGTTGTCCGCCATCAGTGTACCTACCGGCTTCTTGCCGATCAGGACCTGATCGCCCACCTTCAGATGCTGCAGGCGCGACGTGAGCGGGCCGTCCTGAACCTTGATGCTCAGGAATTCGAGGTGCTCTTCGTAGTTCGCGCTCGCGAGGCTGTAGGCGCGGATCAGCGGCTTGCCGTCGACTTCGAGGCCGACCATCGTGAACTGGCCGTTTTCGAAACGGAACGACGGGTCGCGCGTGCAGGTGAAACTGAACAGCGTATCGGTCCAGTGATGGACGCTCAGGACGGTTTGTTGATTCAGGTTGCTCATGGCTTCTTGGATAGTGCGAAAACAAAAACGGCCAGACGAATAACCGGCCGGCACGGCAAGGGCGATGCTGCGCTAACCCTGTGGTTGACCGATTGCTTAAGGAAAAAATGATGCGCAATCCGCTATTTTACCGCGCTCACCGTCCGCGGGTGGCGGCACGGCGGCTCTAGCGGTTGCCGGACTTGTGGCTCCGGCGTCGGAACGGCACACAGCGAAGCTTGTCGGCGGGGATACAGCCGGGGTTCAGCAGCGGTACGGCGAGGAGCGCAACTCGCGTGGGGCGACGCCGTCCGGTGACCGGATCGCGGGCCGGCAGGCGCGGGTCCTGACAACAATTTTTGGGATGATACAGAAACCCGTCGCGCAGCGCAGAATTGACCCTGCTGCTGAAACTGTCAAAAGGTGAGGGAAATCAATGGAAAGGGCGCGGAAACGGCGCTAAAGCGCGGGAAGTCATGCCTGGGCGCGGGCGTGGCGGACGGGGGCGTCCGTCGCAGCCCAGGCCACGCTCACGCCGTTACAG
>NZ_JAMFSB010000005.1 GCF_026225065.1 Paraburkholderia sp.
CCGTTTTTCTTTCAGAGCGCGCTTGGCTATGCACCGCTGACCGCCGGGCTATTGATGCTGCCGCTTGCTGTGCCCTTGTTTGTCGTTCCGCGCATGGTTGCGCTGTATCTGGACCATCGCCTGTCCGGACGTACGCTGCTCGTGATCGGCCTCGCTTGCGTGGGTGTTGGCCTCCTGCTCACGGCCCTTAGAATCACGCTCTTCCACTATCCGGCGATATTCGAAAGCATGCTGATCGCATCAGTGGGCGCCGGTATTCTGAACGGACAGATCGCCAAAGTCGGCATGACCGTTATTCCTGTGGAGCGGGCGGGGATGGCCTCGGGCGTCTCCGGGACGATGCGCTTTAGCGGCATCGTGGTTGGCTTCGCGGCGCTGGGTGCCATTCTGTTCGCGCGGATCGGCGCAAGCGTCGGCGAAGCGTTGCCTGATCTCGCCGCATCCGACCGGCTGGCGATCACGCATGCGATCGCAGACGGCAATCTCTCGTCGGCGACGGCGCTAATTCGTGCCCATGGCGGGGCGGCATCCGTTGCACAGCATAGTTTGGGCTTTGGCTACGAAGGCGTGCTGCTGGCCGCCAGCCTCGTTGCGCTGGGCGCAGCGGTGTTGTGCTGGTGGCTTGTGAGTGCGCAGGAAACTGCGCCGCACGAAGCTACGGCGGCGCAGGTGCTGGAGTTGTCGGTGGACTGATTGATGGAGGTGGGCTAGTTCGCCCGCCGTGCTTACGGTGTACCGTTTTTGCAGTAGGTCAGGAAACCGGGTCGCTCGCTCAGTCGCTCGAAATAGTCGGTCACCGAAGGAAAATTCGGATGATCGAGCGGGGTGCTGAACCAGCGGTTTAGTGATAGACCAATCGGAATATCCGCGAGCGAAAAATCGCGACCGGCGATGAATGCTCCCGTCGCTTCCAACTGCCGGTTCACGATGCCAATGTGCCTCGCCCAATTCTCCGACGACGCTGCGATCGCTTCGACGTCCTGATGCGCGGGAGATTTTCTGACCAGCGCCAGGAAGGCATAACTCCATGCCCGGTTCAGCTCGGCGATTTGCCAGTCGATCCATTGATCGATGCGCGCTCGCGCTTGCGGTTCAGTGGGATAGAGCTGCGCGCCGCCATAGCGCGAGGCCAGGTAGCGAATGATCGTATTCGATTCCCACAGGACGAAGTCGTCGTCCTTGATGACTGGCACCATTGAATTGGGGTTGAGCGCCTGGAACTCGGCCGTTTCAGTCGACCTGAAGCCGGCTCCCCAGTCTTCCTGTTCAAAAGGCAGTTGCAGCTCCGCACAGGTCCAAAGCACCTTGCGGACGTTGATCGACGTGACTTTCCCAAGTATTTGCAGCATGCGCATTCCAGATGGTGGCGGCCTGCGTCATTCTAGGGGAGCGAAGTGGGAGAGGACAGATACAGTTTGGGAGAATGCAGGCAGCACATCTGGGCCGCTGTGAAGCTGAAGAGATGGCGGCAGATCAACAGTGGATCAATCAGTGATCAGCCGTTAAGCAGCAAGTAACAGCCGCCGATCAGCAACACAAACGACGCCAGCAAGGTGACCGCACCCATGCGGGTTATGAGGCTCGGCCATTGCGACCGGGGCAGTGCCTCGATGCTGACAACGCTGTGCACCGGCGCAGGGTCACGCCGAACGAAGAACGGCATAAGTGCGATGCAGAAGAGCACGAGGATCATAGAGAAAGCTTTGAGAGCGAATGAGAGTTCCATGGGCGCGGCAGAGTGGGGTGCGCGCATAGGTTTGCGCTGAGCCTTGAATCTTAGGAATTTGCCGGGAATGCGACCATGGGACGAGTCCGAAAACACGCGCTGACCCCACTCGGACATGAGCGTCATGCTATCCTTTTCAGGTCCAGATCACGAACCGCTTCGTGACCGCCAGAAGGATCTTTCGAGGAGAACACTCAATGTCGATGCGAACCCGTGCTCTGTTTCACGTCACGTTGGGCGGATTGCTGCTGGCGGCTACCGTCAGCGCATACGCAGCGAATCTCGGCTTCCTCGGCAATACGCCGATCAGCTACATGAAGCAACGCGACATCGACTCGGTGAAGGCAGCCGTGTTTAGCGCGCTCGATGGCAAGCAGGATGGAGAAGCCGCGACCTGGGTCAACGATGGCACGGGCAACTCCGTACACGTCGACGCGACCATCACGCCGCAGAGCACAGCGAAAGATGGCGACCGCACCTGCCGCGACGTCGCCGTGGTGCTGAACGCGAAAGGGCAGTCGATGACGCTGCGTCCGCAGTTCTGCCGCGCCGGCAGCGGCGCATGGCAACTCCAGAAGAAGCCTTGAAGTTTGACGGCTGGAACGCGGCCGTGATGGCGTTGCCGCTCGATGTTCGCGGAGCGTCGCAACTGCGCGGCGGCGCCATAGGATGAGCGCGCGCGTCGTTTCGTGCGGTGTCGTGCTGCTCGATCCGCACGGACGTGTGCTGCTCGCGCACGCCACCGAAACATCCCATTGGGATATCCCGAAAGGGCACGGCGAGGAGGGCGAGGCGCCGCACGTCACGGCGCTGCGCGAGATGGTCGAGGAGACCGCGCTCGTGATCGATGCCGGGCGGTTGAAGGATCTCGGCCTCTTCGTCTACCGGCGCGACAAGGATCTGCATCTGTTCGCCGCGCGCGCTCATGACGACGAACTCGACCTCACGCGTTGCGTTTGCACGTCGATGTTTCCGCGCCGCTCGGACGGCACGCTCATTCCCGAAATGGATGCATACCGCTGGGCCGCGCCGGACGAAGTTGAACGATATGCGAGCCGCAGTCTGACGCGGTTGTTCCAGACCACGCTTTCGCTGGCCGAACTGCATCGCACGCTGTGATTCGAAGCGCGCTCAGTCGAGCGCGCGATCGTTCGGATGCGCGAACAAGGCACGCATCGCCGCCGACATCGGAAAATTGAGGTTGATCCCGTGAGGCGGAATCGGCTGTGTGAACCACACGTTGTAGAGACGCTCCGCTTCGCCCGACGTCTGCATCCGTTCGACCACACCGTTGACCAGTTCCCGCATAGGCGCGTCGCCTTTGCGGAACATGCACGCATAGACTTCGTAGCCGAGCGGTGTACCCGTCACCAGAAAGTCGTCAGGATGCGCGTCGGTTGCCTTGAAGCCGTACACAATCGGTTCGTCCATCACGAAGGCTACGGCCCGATCCTGCTTGAGCGCCGCAAACGCGTCCGGATGATCGCGCGCGCTGGTGATGCGCATGTTGAGGTGCTTCTCGACGTTCAACTCGCGCACGAGCCGTTCATCGGATGTCCCCGCTGTCGTCACCACTGGTTTGCCGGCGAGCTCCGGGAAATCGGTGATGCCGCTGCTGCGCTTCACGAGCATGCGCACCGCGTACTGGAAGAAACTGTCGGAGAAGGCCGCTTCGCTCTCGCGCTCATGCGTGTGGGTGGTCGAACCGCATTCGAGGTCGATCTGGCTGTTCTGCAGCATCGGGATGCGATTCGACGAGGTCACCGCGACTTCACGTATCTTGAGATCGGGCAGGCCGAGCGTTTTCTTGATCTGCTCGACGACCGCCAGCGCGATAGTCTGCGAGTAACCCACCGTGGTCTGGCCGTCGAAATAGGAGAAGGGGATCGAGGCTTCGCGCACACCGAGCAGGACGACCCCGTCGTCGTGGACCTTCCTGAGCGTACCGGTGAGTTCCTGCGCGTGCGCGGAGCACGCGAGCCATGCCGTAGCAAGCGCGACCAGCGCGGCGCGCATGTGGGACGGACGGCAGGCTGCAAACATCATCGTTCCTCCCGGAGCGGTGTGGGCACCGTCACCCCAGTTGACCCGGCTCAATTGGTCTAGCTTACGCTGGCTTGCCCCAACTGTCTCGCAGACTCACAATGCGATTGAATACGGGCTTGCCCGGTTTCGAATCGAGGCGGTCGGCGACGAAGTAGCCATGCCGTTCGAACTGATATCGCTGTTCCGGCAGTGCGTCACGCGCACCGGGCTCCAGGTAGGCATTGACCACCCGCTTCGAATCCGGATTAAGCGCATCGAGGTAATCGCGTCCGCCCGCGTCCGGCTGCGGTTCCTTGAACAGGCGGTCGTAGATGCGCACTTCGGCGGGGCAGGCGCCTGCGGCGCTGACCCAGTGAATGTTGCCTTTGACCTTGTAGGTGTTCGCGCCTTCGGTGCCGGACTTGCTGTCGGGGAAGTAGTTGCAGTGAACAGCCGTCACGTTGCCGTTCTCATCCTTGTCCGCACCCGTGCATTCGATTACATAGCCGTAACGCAGACGCACCTTGTTACCCGGGAACAGACGGAAGTAACCCTTGGGCGGCGTTTCGTTGTAGTCGTCACGCTCGATCCACAGTTCGCGCGAGATCGGGAACACGCGCGTGCCGTGTTCCGGATGATGCGGGTGCACGGGCGCATTGCACTCTTCGGTGACGCCTTCGGGGAAGTTGTCGATGATCAGCTTGACCGGGTCGAGCACGGCGGCCGTACGCGGCGCCTTGTCGTCGAGGTCGTCGCGTAGCGCGCCTTCGAACACGCTCATGTCGATCCACGAATCGACCTTCGTCACGCCGATGCGTTCGCAGAACAACTGGATCGCCTCCGGCGTGAAGCCGCGACGGCGTACGCCGACGATGGTCGGCATGCGCGGATCGTCCCAGCCGTCCACATGACCTTCGGTGACGAGTTGCAGCAGCTTGCGCTTGCTGGTGATCGCATACGTCAGGTTCAGGCGCGAGAATTCGATCTGTTGAGGCAGCGGGCGGCTGAAGATGCCGGCTTCGGCGAGCTCGTTCAGAATCCAGTCGTACAGAGGCCGGTGGTCTTCGAACTCCAGCGTGCACAACGAATGCGTGATGTTTTCCAGCGCGTCCGAGATGCAGTGCGTGTAGTCATACATCGGATACACACACCACTTGTCGCCGGTGCGGTAGTGATGGGCGAAACGGATCCGGTAGATGACCGGGTCGCGCATGTTGAAGTTCGGCGACGCCATGTCGATCTTCGCGCGCAGCACGTGTTCGCCTTCCTTGAACTCGCCGGCTTTCATGCGGCGGAACAGATCGAGGTTCTCCTCCACCGAACGTTCGCGGAACGGCGAGGGCTTACCCACTTCAGTGGCCGAGCCGCGGCTCACGCGCATTTCTTCGGCGGACTGACTATCTACGTAGGCCTTGCCGCGCTGGATCAGCAGCTCGGCGAACTCGTAGAGTTTGTCGTAGTAGTCGCTTGCGTAGTAGACGTGTTCGTTGCCGTCCTTCTTCCACTCGAAACCGAGCCATTTCACGGCGTCGATGATTGAGTCGACGTACTCGACACTTTCCTTTTCCGGATTGGTATCGTCAAAACGCAGATGGCAAATGCCGCCGTAGCTGCGCGCTACACCGAAGTTCAGGCAGATGCTTTTTGCGTGGCCGATGTGCAGATAGCCGTTCGGCTCCGGTGGGAAACGCGTTTCCACGCGCTGGCCCCACTTGCCGGAGCGGTTGTCTTCGTCAATGGCGTTGCGGATGAAATTGGATGCCGGCGGCGCGTCGTTGCGTTCAGTATTCATGCGAAGAGGAGAAAGTCGGTCGAGGGCGCGCAATGCGCTCACTTATCCGTCAATTCTACCTGACAGCTTCCCTTCCGACAGACCGCATGCGGCTGAGTGCGGCTTCCAGCCAACGTTTCAGGACTTTTTGCACGCGGTTGCACGGTGTAACAGGAGGTAAATCGCTTTGTTTCCGCGCGAACGGCGACCTTAGGATGCGACCGTCGCGGCGCCGGACTGGCCGCCTTGCAGGATATGAAACTTGTCTGAAAGGAACTCATGATGAACAAGGCCCTTTACGTTGGGCTGACGCGGCTCGCGGCCGCAGCAGTGCTGGGCGCGAGCTGCATGGCGACACTGTTGACGGCCACACCGGCGCTGGCGAAAAGCGCCGAACCGAAGCCGGTTCTGGACGGCTCCGCCGCAGCGGTTCCCGATCAGTACAGTGCTAGCACTGCGCAGCAGATTTTTGCGCAAGGCGGAAATGCGGTGGATGCTGCGGTCGCGATTGCGTTCACTTTGGCCGTGACAGACCCCGACGCTGGCGGTCTTGGTGGCGGCGGTTTCATGACGTTGTACGTGGGCGGCAAACCGTACTTCCTCGATTATCTTGAACGGGCGCCGCAGCGGGCGACGCGCGATATGTACCTCGACGACAAGGGACAGCCGGTTGCAGGCATGAGCACGGTGGGCTTTCGCGCGGTGGCTGTGCCGGGCACGGTTGATGGCCTGTGGGAGGCGCAACGGCGCTTCGGCAAGCTGAAGTGGAAACAGGTGCTGGCGCCGGCAATCCACTATGCAACGGATGGCTTCAAGGTCGACTCACGGCTCGCGAAGAGCCGCGCCGATGCCGCGGCGGCATTCGCCGGCAAGACCGATTTCGACGCCTATTTCGCCAACCTGAAGGCGGGCGTCAATTTTCAGCAGCCCGAACTGGCGCAGACGCTCTCGCGGATTGCGAGTGACGGCGGACGCGAATTCTACGAAGGCCAAACGGCCGATCTGATCGTGAAGCAGATGCTTGGCCACGGCCTTCTCGGCAAACCGGATCTGCAGCAGTACAAGGCGGTCTGGCGCGAACCGCTCCACGCCGACTGGAATGGCTATCAGATCGTCACCGCGCCGCCGCCCAGTTCGGGGGGTGTCGGGCTGATCCAGATGCTCAAGATGAAGGCCGATCTGAAGCAGAGCTTCGACGGCCTTGCGCTGAACTCGACGCCGTATATCCACCTGATCGCGCAGATCGAGGACCGGGTGTTTGCGGACCGCGAGCAATACATGGATGACCCCGATGCGACGCCGGTGCCGGTCGACAAACTGCTCGAAGACGCCTATCTCGCGCATCGCGCTGGCGAAGTGAGCGCCGACGAGGTGCCGGGCGCGGCGTCCGTCAAACCGGGCCTTGCTGGCAGCACGTTAGAAAAGCCACAGACGACGCACTTCTCGGTGGTCGACAAATGGGGCAACGCGGTCTCGAACACCTATACGCTGAACGGTTCTTTCGGTTCCGGCGTGGTGGTGGACGGCGGCGGTTTCCTGCTCAACGATCAGATGGACGACTTCATCACAAGGCCTGCTGGCGTGCCGGCGAGCACCGCGTCGCCAGTTACCGCTAGCGCGCCGGCGGTGGCGAGCGCGAGCACACCGGCAACCGCTGGCGATCCGACGGCCGCTAGCGCGACTGCGGCGACGACTCTGGACCGGCCCGCTACGGTTGCCGACGGTCCCAACACAATCGCACCTGGCCGTCGGCCGCTATCGTCGATGACGCCCACCATTCTTTTGAAGGACGGCAAGGTGGTGCTCGTGATCGGCACGCCAGGCGGCTCGCGGATCTTTACGACGATTTTCCAGGTGATGACGGATATTTACGACTTCGGCATGTCGCCGGCCGATGCGCAGGCGGCGATGCGTTTCCATCATCAACTGCTGCCGCAAAAGACGATCTACTGGGAGCCGTATCACCCGATTACCGGCGAGCTCGCCGACCAGTTGAAGGCCAAGGGCTATACGCTCGAAGGGCAGTCGTTCAACGGCGACGTGCAACTGATCCGCGTCGAAGGCACGACCCCGCAACCTGCGGCCGACCCACGTGGTGCAGGCGTGGGAGCGGTGTTTCAGTAGGGCGCGCGGCTGGGTCCGGGCGCGCCGCGCGCCGCGTCGACCCTGGACCGGATTAGCCGCGGGCCTTTTGTGGCCGCTGGCCTTGGCCC